>JAFQBG010000042.1 GCA_017416705.1 Bacteroidaceae bacterium | reverse complement strand
CGTAGCTTTGCACTGCTTTTAGCGAGCCTTGGCTGCGCTCGTTTACAACAGCAAGTAAACTTGCTTTGTACTCGCTTGCACAAGCCTTGCGACGACGGAACATTTATGTTCCCAAAGGAGTGCCGAAGTGAAACGAAGGCTATAAACAAGGATGCGGAGGGAGTTGACAAAATAACAGCACGCGAATTTTCTCTGTACTCTGTTATCTGTTCTCTGTTATCTTGTTTCTCGCCCACAAAGCATACTTAAAAAAACAGCCCGGCACTGTCTGAGGCGCAGCGCGTCTCTACTTGTTTCTTGGAAACAGTGTGAGGAAAGTTCGTGCCAAAGAATGGGTGGGAGCTTGCTCACACACGCAAAGAATATAGCCGAACTTGCACGAAGTGAATGTTTGAGCGTTAGTTAGGCGCGTGCGACTAACTGAGCGAGTTTCGCAACACCCATTCATAAACTTTCTTACAAACGCCCCTCTACTCTTAATATGAGAAGGTTGCCAAATTGTTCAACTTAAAATTTTAAAACTATGAAAATGCAAGAAAAAACTTTATCATTTGAGCAGTTACCGGAGCTCATTCAAAATCTGGTAGAGAGAATTGAAGCACTCGAAAAGACTGTTCGTAGGAAGCAGCAACCACAACCGCTCGAAGGGGAGTTAATGAGCGTGGAGGATGTTTGCAAGATGCTTGGCAAGTCCAAATCTGCGGTGTACCGAACGGTGAGGTGTCACGACATTCCTTTTATCCGCCAAGGCAATAGGTTGTATTTCTATCGACCGACCTACTATCAAAAAATGGCTCGAGAAGAAGCAAAATATCGAGTGCATCACCAATATGGAGGAGTTCGAAAAGTTTATGACACCCGACGCGTGGCGATATAAAAATCGCAGATAACAGTTTGCGTATTACTCATTAGCGTTTTGTTAAGGCGGCTCCGGCCGTCTTTTTTTATCATATATTATGATTATAGCAAAATTTTTCATATCTTTATGACAAATTATTTCGAATAAATAACACAAAATATATGAATAGAATAAAGGAAGTCCTTGAAGCAAAGGGAATTAAACAGACTTGGCTTGCCGAACAACTCGGCAAGAGCTTCAGTATTGTCAATGCCTATGCGTGCAATCGCCGTCAACCCAGCCTTGAACAACTCTTCGAGATCGCTAAAATACTTCAAGTAGAGCCTAAAGATTTAATAGCAAATAAATAAGAGTATGAAAATTCCTATTAAAAAATACTGGTGGATCGCATTAGTCATTTTACTATTGCCAATTACCATAAATTTTGTATTGCTGATTCCATCATTTACAGCAGTTGTCGGGGACGAAATAGCGTGGTTGTCATTTTGGGGAGGTTATTTGGGCGCTATTATTAGTACTGCCGCTGCATTTATTATCCTATATATACAGCGAAAAGATAACGAATCTGAGAACGAAAAGAATAGAGTTGACAATGAGGTGCAGAATAAACAAAATAGAGAGGAGAACGAAAAGTTAAATAGAGCGAATCGACAACTGCAACTTAATATCATGAAATATCATCAGCAGTATTATTGGCTTGATGAATTCCGAAATGCGAGTTTGAAATATAGTCAAGCTTTAAACAACAATAATCTCGTGTTAATCTCTAATATGATGTGGGAACATCCTCAAGACGCATTCAATATAGTAAAACAGCTTTTTGACGACCTAGATACCTATCACGCCAAATTTGCATTTACAAGAAAGCAAAACGAGGAATCGGCTACTTTAGCTCAATATATAAGAGAAAAAGCAGAACTGTATAGATGTTCATTGAATGACCTTCAATGGGTTGTTCTATATTTCAAGGCGCATGCTCCGCAATTCAGGTGCAAATGTAATTTTATACAATATTTGCAATCCTATCCAGACAAAAGGGCTAATACAGAGCATATTTTACAATTAGCCAAGATGCAAACAGAACAAGTTATTAGTGGAAACAATCTTAAATACTTTAACGATATTTTCCATACTATTAACACATCTGTGGATGGATTTGCATATGATGTTCAAAGCAAACTCTACGAGTACATCAAACAAGAACAAAATAATATCGATAAACTATTGACTGAAAATATAGAACATTAGAGAAAAATATTTTACGATAACAAGAAACGAATAAACATATGGAAACAGAAACTTTAAAAGACGGTTACATTTATGATTACATATCTGGTGTGCAGGTTAAAGCCACACCAGAAGAGGTGGAAGCGGTACAAGTGTATTCAAAGATACTTGTTGAGGATTATAATTATCCCGCCAATTGCATTCAAACTAGGCCCCAATTTAGAGTAAAGGCCTCGCCTTCCGATACTCAATACAAATATCCAGTTGATATTGTTGTTTTTAAAACATCAGAAAAAAAGAGAGGAGAAGAATATATTATAGTTGAATGCAAAAAGAAAACAAGAGAGGATGGTATAACACAATTAAAAGACTACCTCAAATTTTCAGAGGCTGAATTAGGTGTTTGGTTTAATGGTGAATCAACCCATTATATCCATAAGTACATCAAAGATGGACATATTGAATTTGAGGAGTCCATTCCCAATATTCCTAATTATCAACAAAGATTGGAGGATATTGGACTGTACAGACGAAAGGATTTAAAAGAGACTCACAATCTTAAATCCAAATTTATTTCCATACGAAATTATTTGGCTGGTAATGCGGTTGGTACAACTCGAGATGAAGAGTTTGCAAGACAGATTATCAACATTATATTGTGTAAATTATATGATGAGAAATTTACACGCCAAGATGATATTGTAACATTTAGGGCGGGTGTTAATGAGTCTTCTAAGGATGTTGCCAAAAGAATAAAAGATCGTTTTAATGAGGCAAAGACCGTATATAGAGATGTTTTAGATTCCAAAGATGTAATTGATCTTGATGACAAGTCGCTAACTTATATTGTTGGTGAATTACAAAGTTACTCCTTGATGACTGCAAAACGAGATGTTGTTGGTGATGCGTTTGAGGTGTTTATTCATAGAGCATTAAAAGGTGGTCAAGGACAATACTTTACCCCTAAAAATGTAGTGAGAACCGCTATAAATATCCTTGATCCAGATATTGAAGATAAAATTATTGACCCTGCATGTGGCTCAGGAGGATTTCTCATTGAGGGTTTGAAATATTTACATGGCAAAATAGAGAAAAGAGGCTTAGAATATAATTGGCCACAAAGCGAAATCGATAATGAAAAAATTGCAAAAGCAAACATTAACTTTAGGGGTATAGAAAAAGATTCTTTCCTTTCAAAGGTTGTTAAGGCATATATGGTAATTATGGGCGATGGTAAAAGTGGCATCTTCTGTGAAGATAGCCTAGAATTCCCATGCAATTGGCAATCCAAAACACAATCAAATATCCAATTAGGTACATTTGATATTTTGTTGGCAAATCCACCATTCGGTGCTAAAATTCCAGTCAAAGGAGAGCAAAAACTAGCGCAATTCCCATTAGGTCACAAATGGAAACTTAATAAAAAAACAAAAGTTTGGGAAAAAGCAAAAGTTAAAGACAAGGAAGCTCCTCAAGTTTTATTTATTGACAGGTGTCTCGATCTCGTGAAAGAAGATGGTCGTCTTGCAATTGTATTGCCTGATGGAATGTTGAGCAATCCTAGCGATGGTTATATTGTACAGCATATATTAAGTAGAGCAGAACTTATAGGCCTGATAGACTTACCTATGAGTACATTCTTGCCATATACACCAACAAAAACCCATTTAATATTTTTACGCAAGAAAAAGAATCCTCGTAAAGATTATACTTTCTTTATGAGTTACGCAAAAACTTGCGGTCATGATAAAAGAGGCCGAGAAATCAATGAGGATGAAATTTCCTTGATACCCAATCATATTAAATTGTTAGGTAAGTCGTCTAGCGGAAGCCATTTGGGATGGCAAATGAAATTATCTCAAATTAAAAACAACATTCTTTTGCCTAAATATTATAATCCCGATATTAGTGCAGAACTTGATGCGTATGCACAAAGTGGTCTATATGAAGTAAAAAGTATAGCAGAACTCGAAAAGGAAAAAATTATTAAAGTTTCTCGAGGGAATGAGGTTGGAAGCGAAAATTATGGCACAGGTGAAATCCCCTTTGTTCGAACATCTGAAGTGTCAAATTGGGAGATTACCTCAGATTGCACACATTGCTTAGCTGAAGATATTTATGAGCAATTTAAAGACAAACAGAAAATAGAACCAGAGGATATATTGCTTGTCAATGATGGCACATATTTGATGGGGCGTACCGCAATGATAACAAAAGCAGATACAAAGATTGTATTTCAGAGTCATTTTCGACGAATTAAAGTGTTGAAGAAGGAGATGGTATCTCCATATTTGCTATTATCCTTATTGGGATTAGAAATTGTACAAAAGCAAATAGAATCTAAGTCATTTAGACAAGGTACGATTTCAACATTAGGAAATAGGCTCATGGAGGTTATTGTACCTATTCCTAAAGATAATAATATCAAGAATGAGATTATTAATATGACAAAGAGAATCATTATAGATAAAGAGAATGCAAAGATAGTTGCCCAATCATACAAACTTCATGGCAAAGAAGAAAACCTGATGGGTATTAAAAATAAAGCCAACATTGGTAATTTATAACTTTATGACCAAAATATCCATTCGATTTTATAATGACCGTGAGGTGCGAGCTGTTTGGGATGAAGAAAAATCCAAATGGTGGTTCTCTGTGCTCGATATCGTTGGGGTGTTGAACGACCAAGACGACTATCAGAAAAACCGCAACTACTGGAAATACCTCAAAACAAAGCTCAAAGGCGAGAATAGTGAAGTGGTTAGTGGCACTAACCAGTTGAAATTGCTTGCGCCCGATGGTAAACGACGACTCGCTGATGTCCTCGACTACGATGGCGTTCTGCTCCTCGCAAAGAGTTTTCCCAACGCCCGTGCGATGCGTTTTGTCGAGTGGTTTACCAATAGCGACGAGACGATTGACGGCAAGAGCAAGTCTAAGGCATATGCCCTTTTCGAGAGTAGCCTCATAGACAATATCGAGGTCGGTACGGTCAAAGGCTTGCAGCAGATCCACGCCTACTTGTTTGGTGGTTTGTACGATTTTGCCGGTCAGATTCGCACGGTGAATATCGCCAAGGGTGGTTTTCAGTTTGCGATGGCGCAATTCCTTCCGCAGACACTCGCAACAATCGAGCAGATGCCAGAAACGACTTTTGAGGAGATAGCCGACAAATATGTCGAGATGAACATCGCCCACCCGTTCCGTGAGGGTAATGGTCGTGCGACTCGTATTTGGCTCGATTTAATTCTCAAAAAGCAGTTGCAGAAATGCGTTGATTGGAGCAAAATTGACAAGAACGACTACTTGAATGCGATGCAAAAGAGTGTTGCGGACTCGTTGGATATCAAGCGACTTTTGCAATCTGCTTTGACCGACAAAATCAACGACCGCGAAACCTTTATGAAGGGTATCGACTACTCGTACTACTACGAGCAGGAGGAGTAACAAAAATTTCAAAGTGCCAAAATGGCACTTTGAAATGACGCCAATCAAGTCAGAGCAACTCGCGAGCAATCCTCACGAGTTGCTCTTTTATAACCGACTACAACCTAATCAAGATGACTACAATTTGTAGTTAACTGTACTTTCCCACATAGAAAGTAAACATATACTCCAATGAGCAATAACACAACACTTGGGGGTATCATTGTTTATCCACTATTTAACGCAATTTTATATGAAATTTTGCAATCTTTGATGTAAACATCGAAGATAATGGTGCACTCGCTGTAAAAAATATCGAAGTAAACTTCATATTTTTCGCTCGTTTCTTGTTATCTTTGTTTTTGGATTAGGGTATCGAGCGAAAAATCATAGAAGTGTGCATTTGCTGTAAAAGTAAGGCATAATTATCTGCCTTATTCCAGTCTAAAATTCACAATTTGTTGATACTCAATACGGTATTTGAACTGCATCGAAAAGAACGGAGTGTGAAAACTTCCTTGGAATAACAAATACAGCCTAACTGTGAAAATTCTTGTTTGCTCTGTACTCTGTTATCTGTAATCTTTGCTCTGTTCTCTGTACTCTGTAATCTCGTTTCCACTCCCTCGTCATCGACTGCGTCGCTGCCACTCCCTCTCCGGCGAGGGAGATCTGATTTGCTTTGTTCTCTGTTGGCTTCGCCCAAGTTGCTCTCGCTCGGCATAGTAAAAGTGAACTTTTTCTCTACACTCGCTTACTCGCAACTTTCATCTGTACTCTGTACTCTTTTCTCTGTTATCTGTACTCTGTTGGCGCGGAAATGTTATTTTTGTTTAACAGATGTACATATATTAATGAAAAATTGTACTTTTGCAAGATGATGTTTCAGAAATAGAGAAAAACTTTTAAAAATTTACTATATGAGAAAATTATTTTTTACATGTGCAATGTTGCTTATTGCACTTGTTACATTTGGACAAAATGTATTGCCGTTCGACCCGGCAGTGCGTGTAGGCAAGTTGGAAAACGGACTTACCTATTATATTCGTCACAACGCGCAACCCGCGCAACGTGCCGAGTTCTATTTGGCCACCAACGTAGGTGCTTTTCAGGAGACCGAGGACCAAGATGGTCTGGCGCATTTCCTTGAACACATGTGTTTCAATGGTACAAAGCATTTTCCCGGAAAAGGTATCTTGGAATATTTGCAAAGCATTGGTGCCGAGTTTGGTCGTAATATAAATGCTTCGACCGGTTTTGAGCAAACAAGCTATATGCTTAACAATATACCGGTGGTGCGCGAGGGTATTGTGGACTCTTGTCTGATGATTTTACGCGACTATTCGCACTATGTGACTTGCGACCCCAAAGAAATTGATGCCGAGCGTGGTGTCATCCTCGAAGAGCGTCGTTCGCGTCGCACAGCCGACTGGCGCATGCTTGAACAGTCGTTGCCATACTATTTTGGCGACACACAAATGGCACGTCGCACACTCATTGGTGGCGAGGAGCAACTGAAAACATTTAAGTACGAGAGTCTTCTGAATTTCTATCGCACATGGTACAATCCCGACATGCAGGCCGTTGTTGTGGTGGGCGATATTGATGTAGATAAAATTGAGGCAAAAATAAAAGATATATTCGGTGCTATACCTGCCCCCGAGCAGCCCACAGTGAAACCGCTGATAAAAATACCCGAGAACGACACACCTATGATAGCTGTTCTCACCGACCCCGAGGCCTCGAACTCCATGATAGAGGTTTTGTGGCGCACCGAGCCTATGCCTCGCGAGCTATGCGCAACGGATATGGCGTTTGTGAATGATATGATAAAATCTATCATAAGATTTGTGATGAGCGAGCGATTTGACGACATAACATCGAAGCCCGATGCTCCTTACATGATGGCCGATTTGTCGGTTGGCCCTCTATGCGAGTCGAGCGACGCAGTGCAAGGTTCTGTGGTGTTCAAAGACGGCGAGGCTTTGTCGGCATTCCGAGCATATATAACCGAATTGGAGAAAATGAAACGCTATGGTTTTAATGATGCCGAGGTGGAGCGTGCAAAAGAATATATAAAAAGCCGACTGGAAAAAGCAGTCACAGCAGCCGACAGCCGCAAAAACAGCGAACTTGTGCAACCCATTCTGAACAGTTTCTTTGGCAATGAATATAATCTTGAACCAAGCGTGAAACTGCAATTGGGACAGCTCGTTCTGTCGCAGCTGACAGCACCCGTATTGAACCAAGTGGTGGCACAGCTCATAACAGACAAAAACTGTGTTGTGATATCCAAAGCACCCGAGCGCGAAAATCTTGTTCAACCCACAAAAGAGGAGCTGGCAGCAATAATCAACGAAGTGAAAAATGCCGAGATTGCCGCAAATGTCGAGGAGAGCAGCAACGAGCCGCTTCTTGATGCCGCTGCTTTGCAAGGCGCAACAACCAAGAATGTGAAAGAGGGTGCACATGGCTCGGTAACATGGGAGCTTAGCAATGGCGTGAAAGTGGTATTCCTGAAAACCGAATACAAGAAGGACCAAGTAATAATGGACCTTGTGAAGGATGGCGGTCGCTCCCTGATAGAGACCGAGGAACTTGCGTCGTTCGATGAAAATATATGGTCGCTATTCCAAAACAACACCGGTATATCGTCGTTCTCGGGTACACAGCTACGCAAGATGCTCACCGGCAAGAACGTATATTGCACACCCTATATATCTTCGTTGAGACACGGAATAAAAGTAGAATCGACACCCAAGGACTTGGAGACAGCCATGCAGTTGGTATATCTCAGTTTCGAGAAGCCCCGTTTCGACAACGACGAGTTCCAATTGGGCATAACACAGATAAATGCCGTACTGCCCAACCTGCAATCGCAACCCGGCTTCCGTTTCCAAGAGATTTTGAAGAATGTGATATACGGCAACAACCCCCGTCAGGTGGTGATAAACAACGATGTATTGGCTGCGGCAAATATAAAAACCTTGGAGAGTGTTTATCGTCGTTTGTTCGACGGTGTGAACGGTGCAACGCTATATGTCGTTGGTAATGTCGATGCCGACACACTGCGTCCCCTTGTCGAGAAATATATAGGTTCCATATCGGCCGAAAACGAAATGTCGAAATGGCAAGACCGTAACGAAAATATAATTGAGGGTAATGTGGTGAAACACGCAAATATAGCCATGGAGACACCCAAGAGCACAGTGTTCCATTTCTACACAGCAAAAATGCCTTACAGTGTCAAGAGCGAGGTGATGCTCGACGCATGCAAGCAGGTGCTGGACATGGTGTTCACCGAGACACTGCGCGAGAGCGAGGGTGGTACATACGGTGCAGGAGTAAGCACGCTACTACGTCGTGAACCAAAAGAATTTGGTGGCATTCAGGTGTTCTTCGAGACAAATCCCGAGCAAGCATTGCATCTTGCCAAGATGGCACACGATGGCGTTGTGAAACTGCTCAACGACGGTGTACCCGAAGACAAACTTGCCAAGATAGTCGAGAATTTCAAGAAGAATGTTCCCGAACAACGCATAAGCAACGGATATTGGATGAGCGTTTTGAAAGACTGGAATATGTATGGCTGCGACTACGACAAAGAGTACGAAGAGGCAGTTGCACAAATCACATCCCAAAATATTGTAGATGTACTTCGCAATGTGCTGAACAGCGATAATTTCATCGAGATAATTATGATGCCCGAAAAATAGTACATTAATAGTTACTATTTGGACGTAATAATTTGCTAATGACAAAAACCGCAACCTTTTATTTGAAGGGTTGCGGTTTTTGTTGTATCTTCGCACTCCAAACGATAAAAAATCTTTTTGGAAACCACCTTGCCAAGCTGTTATAGAGTAAAAAAAACAGCGCAACAAGCCGTTGCTAATGGATTTTATAAACTAAAAAAGCTTCATAAACACATAAACAGATATATGCATAGCGTACGTATCTTTTTGATATTGTCGTTTTCTGTTTTAATGCTATCGTGCAAAAGTGCTTTCACCGTCATCGAGAGGGACAATTATAAAAGTTCGGATATTGCACTGAAATATTATTTACAGAAACAAAATATCGAAGTCACCGACAGCAATAGCGTGGATGTGCTTAATGGCGCGCACGAAAAATTCGACTCCTTGCTGAAAGATATAAGCGAGGCAAAACATCATATACACCTTGAATATTTTAATTTCAGAAACGACTCCATAAACGCTGTCGTTATTAAGGCGCTTGCCGAAAAAGCGGCACAAGGAGTGGAAGTACGTGCCATGTTCGACGGGTTTGGCAATATGTCCAATAATCGCCCGCTGAAAAAGGTTCATTTACAAAAAATAGAGGAGCAGGGCATAGAGATAGTCATGTTCGACCCTGTGACCTTCCCTTGGATTAACCATGCCTATCATCGCGACCATAGGAAAATAGTTGTGATAGATGGCAAAATAGGTTATATAGGTGGAATAAACGTTGCCGACTACTATCTGACCGGTCTTGAAGGAGTGGGCAAATGGCGCGATATGCACTCGAAAGTGCAGGGCAGGGCTGTTGCAAAATTGCAAGATGTCTTTCTTGCCATGTGGAACCGCGAGACGGGGCAAAACATAGGTGGTCCGCAATATTATCCGCAACCATCGACAAAGGACAAAGCAAAAGTGGCGGTTGTGGATCGTTGGCCCACAAAAAACGCCGAGATGATGCGCAGGGCATACGCCAATGCCATAAACTCGGCAAAAGAAAGCGTGTGCATAGTAAATCCATATTTCATTCCTACACGCTTGGTGCGTCGCGCTATTAAAAAAGCTCTTAAAGACAGCATAAATGTCGAAATAATGATTTCGTCGAAATCGGATATACCATTTACACCCGACGGTGCCATGTATGTGGCATACAAACTGATGAAAAAGGGGGCTAAAATATATCTGTACGACGAAGGCTTCAACCACTCCAAGGTGATGGGGATTGATGGTAAGTTCTGCACCATCGGCTCGACCAATTTGAATAGTCGCAGCCTCTGTTTCGACTACGAATGTAATTTGTTTATATTCGACTCCGACGATACACGCGAACTGTTGGAGCACTACGACAACGACAAGAAGGCCAGCTTCCTTATGACCAAGGAATACTACAAGAAACGTCCGTTGTGGAACCGATTTTGCGGGTGGGTGGTAAATTTCTTCACTCCGTTTATGTAGTTCCAAGGGGGCGGAGTATGGCTGTGTCTTTCAAGGAATAGACAGATACAAGGGTTTATACATCATGCCATACCACTCATGCAGGGTGGTATGGCATGATGTTTTTTCGGTCACAGGCTGGCTTCGCTCACTATCTTTGTCTGGCTGTTCTTGCGTCGGTTTGTATTTATCATGGTAGGCAGTGCGACATTGTAGCATGCCCATACGAGTATGGCTGTTGCCATGACGCGGTCGTCGTGGTTGCCTTCTATCGCTCCCATCTCCTTGCCGTTCTCTTTCAGTTCGTACATGTCGAGCTCGTATGTTGTTTCTATGCAGCGTTCTATGTATAGCTCGTCGCGCAGGGCTTTTATGAGGAAATTTATTACCATTGGCTTGGTGGATGGGTTGGTGTGAAATCCCCAGCGTCGCGGTCGCCCCTGTTTTATCTCTAATTGCGATGTGCGACAGTATAAATTGCTGTAACTGCCGGCTATCTCATTGAGTATGTATTCGAAATTGTCGCCCTCGGTGCCTTCGGTTTCAAGGGTGTTTGCTTCTATCACCAACAGGGCTTCGTCGTAGGCGCGGGCTATTTCTACTGCTTTCCATGCGAGCTTGTCGTGCTCTATGTGGCCATGCCAGCAGGCGACTATCTCGGGGACGCCGCCATTGAGCATGGCGATGCGGTCGGCTACCACTATGCAGGAGTAGTCGGATTTGTCGGATACTCCTCCGACATCCACCGTCACTATGTAGCGGTTGCGCATGTGCTGTTCGTTATCGGGCATGAGCCATATACATAATGCGTTCTCGTTGCAATTTTCTCCGGGGCCGGCCTGTATGAATTTGTTGCCATCAATGTCGCCTTTGAACGCAGGTGGAACACATGTTTTGCGAATGTTATTGACATATTGTATGCGGAATATTCGACGACCGGTGCTTTGAAACGCTTCGGCAGCGGTGGATGGAAATTCCGAAAACAGTCGCCATTCGTCTGCTATTTCGAGCCGTTTTTCGCGGTACCATGCTATTGATTCCAATGTGGCTCCCAATGTGAACAGCTGTTTTTCGTAGTCGTTCATGCTGTCTATGAATGGCGAGTAGTCGTTGTCGCTTAGTTGCTTGCTGTATAGTTCTATTGCGTACCATGGTATGAATACGGGGGTGAAATTGTTGCGACCATGGGTGGCATCGACCCATGTACGATGAAAAAAGTTTCCTACGCCCTTGGCTGTCGATTCCATTATCTTTACGGTGTAGGGGCCGCTTGCGATGGAGCCGAATATGGACTGTACAAGGTCCTCGGGTTTTCGTCCGGCGGTGGCTTTCCACAGCCCTACTTCGGTCAGGTGTGCCATGCTGATGTCCTCGCTGCGCAGGGAGTCGGGCTTTTGCGATGAACCCAAGGAGTAACGGCTGTTGCCGAGGTTTATCACCCGGGTGTTACGCGTGCCTTGAAACGGGGTGGTGGTGAGCTTTTTACCCTCGGTGGCCCATGACGGATAGCGATTTATTACTTTTGACAACATGCCCGCTACTATGGACGACTGTTTTTCTATGTCGCCACATATAACGCTGTTCCAATTGTGCTTGTGTATTAATTGTATCCATAGCATGTATAGCTGTGTGAGCGTGGAGCCGCCCCATTGACGGGCTTTGCATAGTATGATGTCTATGGGACGCCCCGTCATGCGCAGTTTTTCCAACGCTTCGAGGTATTGTCGTTGTGCGCGGTTGAGTTTAAAGGGGGTGTCGCGTCCTTTTCCTTTGTCGGAAATGGTGGCGCAACTGCGTGCCCAATATTCAAAGTCGTAGCGTAGGCGTTTTCGGCAAAATCCTATCCATAGTTCAAGGATGTGACGCTCTTGTATATCGTCTATTCCTTGTCGTTGCAGGTAGCCTGTGGCACCATGCTCCACCAACTGCATTATGCTGTTGTCTTGAAGCATATCCACCGGTAGGTACATGGCGTCGAGGGGAAACTCGGCAATATGTACTTTCCGACGTTTTATGCTTGTGGAGCCTTCGCCGCTTATGGGGTTGTAGGGCTTGGATTGTTGTGCTATGCGTTTTTTGTTTTCTGCTATTATATCCTGTTTTTCCATTTTTATATTCCTGCAAGGTCGGTTGCCCGACGTCGTTTTTGCCCTCTGTATATTTTTGCAAATTGTTGTTGTACATTGTTATATAGGCTTGTACGTAGCGAAATATAGCTTTGTGCCATGTCGGGATGGCGCAGTAGAAGCCATTGCAAGGCGAGCTCATTGACTAAATAGTCGGTTATGGATTGTTTCAGCAGCGGTATGAGCGTGGAACAATCCTTGTTTGTACATTCCAGCGTGATTTCTACAAAATCTTTTGTTACGGTGCATGCGATGTTGCTAAATCGCAGTGCAACCGACGATGTCAGTTCGTTGCATGCCGTTGCAAGAAATATGTCGAACAGCGCATTGTCGTCGCATGAGCTTTGTATGATGTCGGCGTTTACGTCGTGGCGTTTCAATGCCTCGCCCATGTAGTGGTTTCGGGTGTCAACTGCTCGTTGCAGTGTGTCTCTGTTTATTAATATATTGTACTCCATACTGTGTTTATATATCTATTTGTTTTTTTCCTTGTCGCTCATTTATGAATGGTTGCTTGCGCATTGTGAGTATTTCGCGCAGATGTATCAGCTGCGATTGAAGTTCGCTGTTTATATTCATGGCTTCGTCGGGCTTGCATTGCGTGAACCATTGTTGGGCGGCACGTTTCACTGCATAGCCGATGGCTGCTCTTTTTATCTGCTCGACACATTCTATCGGGTAGTTGTGCGGCAGATGGAATGAATAGCATATTATATTGCTATGGGGCGCGTCGGGGTTTTCTATTTCTTTTGTATTGCAGAATGACAGATAACGCGATATGAGGGCGGCTATTTCGTCGAACGCTACATTCAGGTGGTCGTATAATTGTGCTACCTCGTTGTCCGATGCTTGTATGTCCGAGGCAAGTCGTGCCGGCAGGCCTGCGTTTTTACGTGCCTCGCCTGTGTAGTATGTATATGTCTGTAATTGCAATATTATGTCGCGAATTTCTATTTTTATGCTTGCTTTCATAGTATGTCGGTGTTTATTGAACTTACATATTTGTGGCTGCTGCGTTCACGAAGTGTTTTATAGAGTATTCCTTGGAAGGTATCGGAGTCCATGTAGAACGAGGGTGCCGGGCTTTCTATGATTTCCTCCAACAGTCGATAACTGCCGTAGTTCATTATGGCTTCCTTGCTTTGCTTTATGAAACGGCGATATATCTCCTTGTACATCTCTAATTTATTCTTGTTTATAATGGGCAACCGCTTTTTGCGCACCATGAGCGACACAAGTCGGCGTGCGCTTTCGTAGCTGGTGAAGAAACGTGGTGCCATGGATTTTACGGCATGCTCGATAATCTCCTTTTGTGACACTAACGGATTTTTTGCCGATAGAATTTTCATGCTGCGGAAGAACGTCTCTATAACAGCGTCCTTCCTGATTTCGCTTACTGTCTTGTTAAGTTTGTTTTTCATAATTGGTTTTTGTTTACTTGCAATGTTTATGTTTTACTTTTTACGATTACAAAAATATAGCCAAATTTGGCTAAATATGTTGTAAAAATGACTAAAAAAATAAAATATTATCTTCTTGGTTTTTTGTCGATATGCCGGCACTTTTTTTTCGCTGTTGTCTGTGTCTGTCTTTTCTATATGCAAGTGGCTTATTGGCTATATTTTTCTTTCTGCTTTCACTGTTTGTCATTTTTACAACCTTGTGGCGTCGGTTCTGTATTTCCTTTGCCGTTGAAATCAAAAAAAAATATCAGAACTATGTATCAAAAAAATGTAAACAGTGTTCCTGCCGCACCGGCCCCGGTTGAAACACAAAATGTACAGTATCCGGAAAATGTGAAATCGGGTGGGGATGCTCCTGTTAATAACGATTTCGAAAATAAGTTAAAAGGGTTCTTTGGAAGCAATTTCAGGCTCGACGATGTGAATTCGCAGAATGACCTGCTTGAACATTTGAGTAATAACAAAGAACAAAACGAACAGTTGGCACGTGCCTTGGACGAGGACCCGCGATTGGCACAGATGCTCATGGATGTCATTGGCGGCAAGAGAAACGCCCATTCGGCTTTGGCACGCTATTTCGGACGTTCCATGATGCAGCTACAAGAGGGTACTCCCGAATACGAGGAGATGCTTATGGCCGACGACGAACGTCGCAGCGAGATAAGCCGCATGGCAAGTGAACGTCGCGAATATGAGGAGAATTTGCAAAAAAGCAAACCCGTCATTGAGCAGTTTTGCAATGAACGCGGTTATGACCCCGCCGATTTTATGGAACTTGTGTGGGAGCGTATTGTCATGCCGATAATGTCGGGGAACTATACTCAGGAAACGTGCCTTGCGTTGGAGCATGCCATAAACTATGAGCAGGATGTCGAGGATGCTTTTGCTGCGGGCGACATAAAAGGGCGAAACACCAATATTCAGCGTATGAAGGAGAATTTCGGCGATGGCATGCCAAAAGGAATGTCGAGTGCCGCTCCCGAGGTATCACCCTCGCCTCGCCGCTCCAATTCTTTGATTGACACTGCTTTGGAAGCATGACAAGTGAGTTTTTATAAATATTATTTACTTTAATTTTAAATTCTATTACTATGAAAAACATTTTTAGATTTGTGAAGAAGAACCCTATGTTTGTTCTTCTTTGGGTGTTAACCGTTGCTCTTTATTTTCTTGCCGATGAGGGCTGTGGCGCAATGATGGCGACTGTGGGCGTGGTGGCGTCGGGAGGCATGAAGGCTTCGCGCGGCATTGCCGGGCTTGCCACACATGCTCCGGGTAGTGCCACTACTGTGTCAAACGCCTCGGAACTTAGCGATATCATCGAGGCCGAAATGGACGAGAAGATTATAAGTGTGGCAAGCGACGAAAGCGTTATAGATACCATTAAGCGTAGAATAAAACGCAAGGTGCTGGTAAACTCCTTCGAGGTCGATCATTATCTGATAGACGAGAAACGCTCCAAGGCTTATACCAATGCCACCTACACCGGTATAAAGGCAACACGTGCCGAGATACCTTTCTCGACAACCGGCGAAAGAAAAATTTTCCAAGAGTATTACACCGCAATATGTAAGGGTGTAAACGGCTACGACCCAACAGGACAGATTGAACTGCCGGGTGTTGACCTGATGCTGTTCTTCGTCGATAAGAATACTACCACCGAGGCACCTATTGCCATGGCGGTGAATGGGCCTAAGGTAAATGCCACCGATGAATATTGCGTGGTGCCCACCATACCTGCCGGCACCGAGATTATACTCCTGTCTTCGGCGGCATACGAGACACAAAAATTCATTTCGCCCAGTACGGTGGTTCCTGTTCCCGAACGTGTCTATCTGCAAAAACAGCTGTGCAACAGCATCGTCAGCGACTATTTCAAGGCGCAAAAAAAGAAAATACGTTTCAGCGAGGCGCAGATAGCCGAAGCCATATTGCGTCAGTTCCGTTTGGAAAGTTGTCGTACCGCATGGGTGGGACAGCCCGGTAAATTCAAGGTGCAGGCTATGGATCCCGCAATGGGCTATCAGTGGGACTATTTCAGCAAGGGATTGCGTTGGCAGTTTAAACGTCAATACGATTTGTCATCGACAATTACTTTTGCCGACCTTATAAATTTGTCGATGGTTAAATTTACGGGCTTCAACTGCTCGCGTAAGGCTGTCTGGTTCCTTGGAAAACAGTTGCTGAACGATATTCAGAAAATTGACCTTACTCTGCACAAAAATATTACAGTGAAAGACGACACTGTGTGGGGCGTGGAGTGTACAAGCATACATACTGTGTTTGGTGATATTGCGCTGGTGCACGACCCGACACTCGACGCTCTTGGCTACTCCAACTGCGGCGGATTGATAGACGAAAACGGTCTTGTACGCTACTACATGAAGAACGAAGACTCGGCTGTGGAGCGTGTAGAAGGCGAGGAGGCTAAACGCGAAGTGGTGATGACCATCGACTGCTTGTGTCTTAAAGGATATAGCCACATATGGGTGAACGGCGCAGCTGCAAAAAGCGATATTCCCGGTGCCGCACGTGTGACAAGCTCCGCGACATTGCCCGAGTCTCCTTCGACAAACGATGTGGTGGTGCTTACAGCCGACGTGTTCCACACCGTGGGTGGCGAAGAAAAACTATGGTTCTCGTCGGGTACGGTGGTGACATACACCGGAAGTACTTGGGTGGAATATACCGGCGAGATTATGGCTCCAATTGAATAACACAACTATTTGCGGTGCGCGATAATACTCGAACCATTGCGTTGCTTTGGCATTAAGGCGTCACATTCTATGTTTTTTGGGCTTTAAATACCAACGCATTCATTCTTTGGGTGTTCCTGCGCACCGCTTTTTATTAACCAATAAATAATATACATGATGAAAAAGAGAATAACATACGAGATAAGAGGACAGATAGAGCGTAACTGCTTTTTTCGCATCGGAAAATCTATGGTGCGTGTCGATTTCGCCGGTGGAGCGGTAAACTCGGCGGGTGTAGTGCCTGCTCAATATACTACCGACAACCCTCTATACCAGCATGCAATAGAGAACAGTGCCGATTTTCGTAACGGAATTATAACGCGTGGCTTGGTGCAAACCGTCGATGGCGAGGAACAGCATGCGCCTGAGCATGCAGATGCTCCCGAAACAAAGGAAAATAGCTTCCCCGATGTGACTAATACACAGCAGGCACGTGCAATACTTATGGCTGCGCCATTCTCGTGTCCTTTGTCGGAATTGCAGAACAAAGCATCGGTACATGCCAAAGCGCAGGAGTTGAATGTATTATTCCCCAATTGGATATGATTACCGCCGCTGAACTTTGTAAAAAAGTGCGACAACTGGTTAATGAGACCGAAAATGATGCCGCGGTGACATTGCTGTCCGTGGATACACGCTCGCTCGATGAACATATTGCGGCGTTAATGCCCGATGCAGTGTTGCTTGTACAAAGAAACAAGGGGTGGGGCTGCGTGAACCCTAAATCCTATGATGTGCCCACAGAGAACATTGGTGTAAACGACGATGGCACAGGCTTTTTCTGTTTACCCGATGATTTCGTGTCGCTTGTGGCATTGCACCTCGATGGTTGGGAGCGTCCTTGTACCTTTTTGTACCCTGCAGCATCGGCTGTGGCTATGGCACAACACAATGTCAATACTCGTGCCGGCAGCAGCAAGCCTGTGTGTGTCGAGGGGGTGTCTGCCACGGGTGAACGCCTACTGTGTTACTATTCGTTGCCCCAAGGGAAGGCTCCTGTTGTAGAAACGTTTGTCTATGAGGCTTCCTACGACCCCTCGCAGGGGCTCTCGGGCAGTGACGTCTCGCTTCACAAGGCGGTGGCCTATCAGTGTGCGGCACTTCTTTTTGGGCTGTTTGAACGCGGCGATGCTGCTGCATATTATTCGCATCTGGCTGCCGCGTTTTGCAATAATGTGGAACCTGAAAAAAGTAAATGATATGTCGGTTTTGAATTTGAATTTTGCAAAATACGAAAATTATTGGGAAACGGAACCATTGAAATGTGTTGGTGGCGATGTCAGGGTGCGTATTCACAAAAACGGCCCTTATCCGATAGATGTGATGGTGAGTATTGATGGATGCGAAGAGTATCTGTGTCACGACTATTTTGGATTTGACGAACGTATGAGCGAGATAACACTCGAAGGCGTGATGCCCGGGCAATATCTGAAATTTCGTTCACGTAGCGAATTTACAGTTGTGAAATATCTTGAAATGTAATGCTCTATGGATTCTATAAGACTTTTTATCGTTTCGTTGTGTGCCAATATAGCGGCATTTTTGTTCCCTATAAAAAACGAGATATTCGGGTTGGTGTTTCTCTTCTCGGTAAATTTCCTGTTTGGCTTGTTTGCCGATATATGCAACCACCGCGATTGGAGTTTTAAAAAGGCATTCAGGCTTTTTCGCGATGCCGCAGTCTATTTCACTATGCTTGCGTCGATATATCTGCTGGGATATCTCAAAGGCGAGGAGGCTGCCACAATGCAATGTGTCTCTTTTATGACATACGTGGCGATATATTTCTATGGCACAAATATTTTGCGTAATGCACGCATGGTGACGCAGGAGAAGAGCACCCTGTTTCGCATACTCGATTTCCTGTATTATGTGCTTAGCCTGCGTATTGTGAAACACAACGATTATCTTGGAAATTATATTGAATGGTATGAAAATGAGCGTCGTAAAAATCTGTAATATCCTTGTGGCAGTGGCCATGCTGCTGCCTTGTTGTTCGTGCAGCTGCAAACGTGTGGCAAGCAACCGCCAAAATATAAAAAGCACGTTTGCAAGCAATATGCTGAAAGACAGCATATTCCTGCACGACAGCATTTTTGTGAAGGAGACCGCCGACACTGTGTTTCTTACTCGTTACAGGGTGATGTATCGCGACAGGGTTAAAACCGATACGCTATGGCGATGCGACACTGTGACTGCTGTTCGCGAGGTTCTTGTGGAACGCAAGAGCAATGCTTTGCCGATACTGAAATTTATGCTGCCGCTCATGCTTTTTTTCTTTTTATGGAAAAGCGGCTTCGTATCGTCGGTTAAAAAAATGCTACCAACTATATTCAAATAAAAATATTATATGCAAAAAAATTTTTCATTCAAGGGAATAACACGCAATACCGATGCTCTTTATGCAAAGGAGGGCGAATGTACCGAACTTGTGAATATGCGTTTGCGTAATGGCACACTTATTCCCATGAGTAAGCCGTTGCAAAAAGCCCTTTTGCCTTATAAATACTCTTCGATATTCCGTCACGAAACAGCTAAAACGTATTTATGTGTCACACAACACGATGGCATGGTGCATTTGTATGACGATGACTTCAAACCGTTAGGTGGCACAGACGATAACACGCCTGCGTTGTTGTCGCCGCATTGCATCGGGGTGAAACGAATAGAATTTATGGGTAATATAGTGTCTATCTTCACCGATAACACAACGTATTATGCTATCTATGATACTAATTGTTATAAATGGTTGGGCGAGTGTCCCATGATGCCTGCCTTGTCGTTCACCATTAATTCGCAAGTACACGAGATTGTCACAGAAAATGCCTATTACATTGGCTATGCCAATATGACGGGCGATGACGCTACATTGTGGAAAAATGCTTCCGCCGGATATTTCGACGAATGTATAGCGAATTTAAATGAACGTGGTTGTTACATCGACCGCGCTCTATTTCGCTATGCATTTCGACTGTTCGACGGTAGCTATGCCTATATGTCGCCCATTTACTATGTCGAGGATATCAATAGTATAGCGGGGGTGGGACGCGACTCGCAAAATTTTTATTCCTTGCCGCTCGATGCAAGCAACCAACCCTCGCGATACCGGGTCAAAGTACAGGGCTTTAAACCTAATTTTAAGTTCGAGGAATACAATCTGGAAGAATGGGAGAATATCATTGTGTCGATAGATGTTTTTACGTCGGGCTCTATCCCCGGACACAAAATTGTTGCCGATGGCAACATGTTGGTATCGCGCAGAGACAACACCTATCAATCGACAGGCTCAACCTATGAACGATATCAATCTAAGACCACTACCGAGATTTACTCCGATGTGGTGTCGCAACAACTGTTTTACAAGGTTGCCGAGTTCGACCTTAGAGGAATGCGTGTCGATGAATTGAAAAATGTATCATTCTCCAATCTGGCCCTTTCTACCATGTTGCCCGATGATACGACATCGCACATAAGGCGTGCAGCATCGTACACCTATGTGTTCAACGGGCGTTTGCACATGGCGGGGTTGCGCGAGAGGCTTTTCAGTGGCTACGAAGCACACGCCTATCTTCCTGCTACCATGGAGCATAAAAAAGTGTCGGCTGTCACTGTGACCGAAATAACAACAGTGCATGGGACTTCGGTTGTTAAATGCGACTACGGGGATGCTTTCCTCATGGGCTATGCCGACGGAAAATATTACTTGACGCCGTTTATAATGTACCCCGATGCTCGTGCAACAAAAATAACGTTTTACATAACCATCGATGGTACGCTGTATTGCCGAACCCTTAAACTAACGCGGCATAAGACGCTTAATATAGCATATTTCCTGAATGAGGCAGGCGACGGAATAACGGTCTCTTTGTCGGGCGAGTTTGCCAATTCGGTAACGCTGACAAGTGGTTCAGTTGTTGTCTTGAAGAAGTATTTTTCTTATACGCCGGGTACATACGAGGCGGTGTATACCGAAAATGGCGAATGGCTTTATGGCGAGGATGTATTGGCTGTTGCCCAATCCGAAAATCGCGGTGTGGTAGATTTTGGTGGCTTTCGTCTTAGGGGAACGCTGACACCCGGCGACAAAATTACAATAACACTGAGCAATTCAGACGTATCGGGCCGCATGGAAAATATCGAGAATATATGTGTTGACGAATTGTGGCAACAAATATCTGCTTTGCCGGAAATTCAGGAGCGCAACACCGTGGAAACACGCGGTAATATCCTAAAAGTATCCGAGGTGGATAATCCATTCTTTTTTCCTGCAAAACAGACATACGCCCCATCCAATAAAGATATAATAGCTGTGTGCAGCAATACGGTGGCTTTGTCGCAAGGACAGTTTGGCGAGCATCCGCTATATGTGTTCTGTGCCAATGGCATTTGGGCTATGGCGGCAGATACATCGGGCACTCTTGCTTATAGCGCGGCCTATCCCATGTCGCGCGAGGTTTGTATAAACGCAAATTCTGTCCGAGCTATTGACTCGGGGGTGGTTTTTATCACCGACAAAGGCGTCATGATGCTTAGCGGCGGCAAGGCAACCTTGTTGTCCGATGCACTTAACGTTCGCGGAAAAAACAATGAAAAACCTACCGACGATAACGTAGTGTCGCGAGTGGCTGCAATAGCTTCTTTGGACAATGTGTTGCGTGACGAAGATTTTGCTTTGTACTGCAAAAACGCCTCGGTGGGTTTTTTCTATTCCGAGAGGGAATTGGTGTTGTCTAATGCCGAATATACATATAGCTATGTGTTCTCGTTCGAAAGCGGACAGTGGAGCAAATACACCGCTACATTCGATTTTATATCGGGCAGCTACCCCCATTTCATGGGCATAAAATGCGAGAAGGCTGCCACCAAGGTGCTCGTACTGCACAATGACAATACCGGTGGCAATTCGGTGCTGTTGCTGTCGCGTCCGCTGCTATGCGGAACAAAATTGCATAAAAGGATTATGCAATTGGTGCTTCATGCCTCGGTGAAGCCCTATATTGATTCGGCGGCGTTTCATGGCTTGGCTTGTTACGTGTTGTGTAGCAACGACGGGAAGAATTTTAAATTGGTGTCGGGGAGCGAACGGCAAACCGAGTTTTGCGACATGGTTTTTCCCTATGTTCCCACGCAGTCCTATCGCTATCTGGCAATAGCGATAGTGGGAAACATTACACTCGACAGTAGTATAGCGGCAGTGGAAATGGATATAAATGTGGCATGGAACAATAAATTAAATTAATATCGTTATGAACATCGAAATAATTAAAAAAGATATACTGCACGAACTGCATAGAATGACAGGGCATTTGGGCTCGAAACTGCATGCAGCGGAAATATTGGCATCGACACCCGATGACGAATTGCGTCTGAATGGCATGTGGAGCAACGTCGTATCAAAATTGGCAAATATAATAGGGCATTATAGCACGCCTGTTATATACGATGAAAAGGTGGTGTTTCCGCTCCATATGCCGCCCAACTGGCGCGAGGAGCATCTGAGCAATTTGCAGTTGCAATGCCAAGTATATGTGCAGAACGAATTATATGCTTCGTGGCTCGATTGTGTGAAACCCGATATGGCGGCTTTTCATCGTTCTTTGAATGCCGACACACAAATTGCCATAACGCATCTGCTTGAACTGAGAAAGCCTCCTGTTCGCACATAGAAAAACGCCCCTGCAAAATAATTAAGCCCAAAGTCTGAAAAAACTTTGGGCTTAATTATTTGCTTATGCAATTTATT
>JAFQBG010000041.1 GCA_017416705.1 Bacteroidaceae bacterium | reverse complement strand
TGCTGGGTTGTGGCTACATTCATAGGCGCAATAATGCCTTTGGAGCTTGTGTGGAATATTGGCACCACCGCTGCCGCCTTCATGATTATTCCCAACGTTGTACCATTGTTCGTGCTGTCGCGATTATTGGTAAAAGAGACTCGATACTATTTGTGGGAACACCGAATAGACGAAGTATCGCAAGAGGAAATCCCCCGGTTATAAAATCACAATGAAAAACCTACATAATAAATCCCAAGAAAACTTCTTCTTGGGATTTATATTTATTCGCTCATTCAGCAAAGCAATAGGATTATCATTTGCCCTACAAGTATTCTCAAAAACATAGCAAGCGGATATACGGTAGCATATCCTACTGCTGCTTCACCACCCCTTGCCTGCTGATTGGCAAAGGCCAATGCCGGGGGATTTGTGCAAGAACCGGACATCACGCCTATCAGTGTATTGTATTTTATTCTAAGAATATATCTGCCAATTACACCTGCCAAAAGCAATGGGATTATTGTTATCAAGGCTCCATATAATATCCACATATATCCACCTTTATTTATAATAGTATCCACAAATTGTGAACCTGCTCCCAAACCAACACAAGCCAAGAATAGGGTTATACCTATTTCTCTAATCATTAAATTGGCACTTGTTGTGGTATATGTAACTACACCTAACTTAGGACCAAAATAACTTACAAGGATAGCCACAATAAGCGGTCCTCCTGCAAGTCCTAATTTTAACGGAGTGGTTATGAGTGTTCCTGTAAGCGGAATACTACCCAACAGACAACCCAAGGCTATTCCTATAAAAATAGGTATAAGATTTGGATGGTCAAGGAATTTGCGTTCATCACCCAATATTTTTCTAACATCATTCACAGCGGTTTCGGCACCAACAATTGTAATAATATCTCCAACCTGCAAACGGAACGAGGCTGTCGGGGCAAGTTCCACACCTGCACGATGCACACGTGTTATATTTACATTAAACTCATTTCTTATGTTCAGTTTTTTTAATTTCACTCCATTCAATTTTGGATTAGTGAACGTTATCTTACGCGATATAAAATGTTCTTCGTTCTTCGACCATTCCTGTTCTATCGGTTGTCCTATAAGTCTTATAAGTTCTTCGTGTATTTTTTTATCGGCTATTATAAGAATTCTGTCATTTATATTCAGTTTGCTCTTGGAGCAAGCTATTTCACATTTATTGTTTTCATTGTGAATGATACGCGAAACAATAAAATTCAGATTTGTTCTTTTTCGTATATCTTCTAATTCGATATTTGTCACCTCGTTATTATCTACATTCAGTGACAGACGTTGTATATCGATATGCTTTTCATCTATTCTGTTCAGTCTTTTTTCTCCCTTGTATAGATTTCTTACTAAAATCATTGACAATATACACCCTATAACTCCCAAAGGATAGGCGACGCTATAACCAAGAGGGATATTTTTACTGTCAACGCCGGTCATGTCCTTAAATGCAGTTGCAGCCGCGCCCATTCCCGGTGTATTTGTTACCGCACCGGACATTATACCGGTAATTGTATCGACGCTCTCATTTGTGGTGTATATAAGAGTCAATGCAACCAAAACATCGAAAAAGACAATAAGAAATGTCAAGGTATTTAGTTTTAATCCTCCCGATTTAAAACTTGAAAAAAAGCCCGGACCAACTTGCAAACCAATTGAAAAAACAAATAAAATAAGTCCGAATTCCTTAACAAAATGTAGCAAGTGGTCATCTAACGTCATCCCAAAATGAGAAAGCAGTATTCCTATGAACAATACCCAAGTTACACCGAATGACACACCGGCCACTTTTATCCTTCCAAGATATACGCCTATGCCAATAGACAGGGCCAATATTATCATGGAGTGTGCCACTCCACTACCATATAACAGATTGTTAATAAAGCTAATAACAAATTCCATATTCAATGAATTTATTGATATTTTAAACGTTGCTAAATTACGTAAAATATCAGAATGTAAATCCATTTATTTATCGTTTATGTCAATAGCTGTTATCATTCTTGTTTATATCGTCATAGGCTGTTTTTATCTGTGTCAACGCCTTGTAAAGCACAGAACGAGGACACCCTACGTTCATTCGCATAAATCCCCTGCCATCCTGACCAAACATCGCTCCATCGTTCATTCCCACCTTGGCTTTTTTGGCAAAAAAATCCACTAATTCCTCCTGCGGCATTTGCAGGCCGCGTGCATCTATGAACACAAGATACGAGGCTTGTGGGCGTATGATATCCAATTTAGGCATATTCTTTTTTATGAAATCGTGCATAAAATCTATATTGCCCTCGACATACGCAAGCATCTGGTTCAGCCACTCCTCGCCATGGTTATAGGCGGCGGCAACAGCCTCGCTTGCAAACAGATGGGCGCAGTCCAGTTCGTTTATTCTGAGGAATTCGTTATAGCGCTCTCTTATATTCGCATTGGGTGTTATATGATAGGAACTTTTAAGCCCCGCTATGTTAAATGTTTTGCTTGCCGCCATTAGCGTGATGCTGTTTTGTGCTGCCGCATCGCTCACAATGGCAAACGGAGTGTGTTTGTAGCCATATAGCGTCATGTCGCAATGTATCTCGTCCGATACGACTAGTACGTTGTTTTCGGCACATATTTCGGCCATTCTATGAAGCTCCTCGGCACTCCACACCCTGCCGCCGGGGTTGTGGGGGTTGCATAACAAAAACAGTTTGCACCCTTTTGCTTTTTCTTCGAAATCGGCAAAATCAATTTCGTATTGCCCATCGACAAGCCTCAATGGGTTGTTTACGGGTATGCGTTTGAAATCGCGTGTGACATTATTGTAGGGATGGTACACCGGTGGTTGTATAAGCACCTTGTCGCCCTCGTTTGTGAAGCATTGTATAATATATGCTATGGCAGGAACAATGCCACCGACGAAGCCTATTTCCTCTTCCATTACATGCCAATTGTATCGTCTTGATATCCAATTGATAATAGCGGGCTTCCACTGCGGACTCAGGAATGTATATCCGAATATTTCGTGCTCCATGCGTTTGCGCATCACATCGACAATGCACTGTGGGGTGCGAAAATCCATGTCAGCAATCCACATGGGTATTACATCGTCGCTGCCGAATATATCCTTCGCCCAATCATATTTCAAACAATCGGTGTTTTTGCGTTCAATAATTTCGTCGAAATTATATTTCATGATTTTTTTATATGAGTTCTATTCTGTTCTGCTTGCTGTTGTAACGTATTCCATCGCTCTCGATGAATTTTTGCAATGTGCCGTTTTGTGTCAGTTCGTCAATGTTGCCTGTGTACAAACAACCGTTGTGTATAAGCCATATTTTATCGGCTATCTGCAATGCCAATTCAAGGTCGTGGGTCGATACAAGGATGGCTTTTTTTTGTTCGTGAGCAAGGCTTTTCAGCATGCGCATCAACTGCACACGACTTTGAAAATCGAGGAACGCGGTTGGCTCGTCCAATATTATTGCGGGTGTCTCTTGGGCAAGTGCTTTGGCTATCATTGTTTTTTGTCGTTCGCCATCGCTAAGTGTCTCCATTAGACGCTCTGCCAGATGCTCTATGCCCACCATTTTCATGGCTTGCTCTATTGCCATATTGTCGTTGCGACGCAACTGTCCGAAAATATTGGTGTATGGCATTCGTCCAAGTGATACAATCTCGCGTACTTTGATGTTAAGTGTTTTGTTATTCTCGGTCAGTACCACAGCCAGCTGTGTCGATAGTTCGGCAGGTGTGCGCGGACTCTCTGTCCCATCGGGGTATGTTATTGTTCCTTCAAGTGGCTTTTGATATGCCGAAATTGTGCGTAACAACGTCGATTTTCCGGCTCCGTTTGTCCCAATCAGAGCCACCAATTCGCCTCGATGAAGCGATGCATTAATTTTACCCATAACAAGTTTTAAATGCTTGTTATGGGTATAACCTATTGATAAATTTTTTAAAAATATGGGCTGCATTAAATTAACGATATTGCATCCATTCTTGCAGCTTGTCCATAATCTCCTGCTGAACCTCTTTCGACATGGTTCTTATGCGTGCTTTATGGCTGCCACCGGGCTCAACATATATATGGATGTTCTTTTTGTTACGGTCGCGCAACCATGTCACTCCGCTTGCGGTCCAAGGATCCCATTCGCCATAAATATATATCATTTTGGGGTCGTTGTCTGTTAGATAATCTGTAACAAAACGGTAGTTATAATCGTCAAATTCTGTGTCGGCCCATTCGGCAGGCAACATAACTTTTTTGTAGTATCCTTCTATGTCGCCGGGGTTAATGTATTTCTTGAATGGCTCGACGTTATATCCGTAATAACCAAAATCTTTCACAGCCTGCACCGAGAACGATTCAAGGTCGTTTTTTCTTGAAAAATAGTTTGGTTCACAGCTTTTTATGAAGTACGAGAATATGGTAGAGTCCGATTCTGCCACCGGAATATCCGTTACAGCCGAACCCCATTGCCAGAATGAGAATTGATATTCAAGTACACATAGGTCGTAGATGGTAGATGTAGGTACATAAAATGTGTAGCCTTTTTCCAAGCAGTATGCGTCGAACATGGGCATGAATGTATCCTTGCGTTCCAACATAGTCAATTGGAAATCGCGAATGGCATCGCGGTCGGCTTTTGTGGATGCTTGTTCAAGAAACGACTCGTGGCGTCCATCCTCCAATGCGCAGCTAAGCGGAGCGACGTATGGCACCGACACATCCACATCGTTGGGGTAATAAGCGCGGTAGAACATGGTTGTGGAACCACCCTTGCTTATTCCTGTGGCAGCCCATTTGCCTGTATAGTATTTTTTGAATTCGGTTGTTATTGCGTGATAGTCGTGCATGGAGTTTGCTACTGTCATATACTGCCAATCGAGATTTTCGGGCTTCGATTTCGAGAAAAAGCGATACTCCACGAACAATATATTTGCATCCAGAAGATATGTGAGCTCCTCCATATAATTCTTGCTATTGAAAGCATAATCGCCTCCGTAGCCCTCTGTTACTATCACAGTGGGACGGTCGAAACCGCGGTGTCCCAACATTACGCGCTGCTCAAAAGTACCTGCTTCGGCATTTTGCGGGTCAATAAGTTGGGTAAATTTCAGCATGTAATAGCTGCGTGTGGTGTCTCTTTTTTCAATTTTCTCATACCCCGACACAGCGTTTATTCCCGACAACATTTTCTCGACTTCATTTGCATTTACAAATAAAGTGGCAAGCATCAATATTGCAAGCGTTAAAAAATTTCTTTTCATAACAACAGTTTTTATCGTTTTATATTTATTTAGCGCAAAGTTACAAAATATCAACGATATTTAGGCTTAACTGCCCGTTCTTTTTGCATAAACAGATAGTCGGTTTATGCCTAATTATTTATAAAACACAGGAGCATCCTATGCAAAATTTGCTTAGGATGCTCCTGTGTTTTATAATGGCCCTACTTATTTAAGGTTCGAGCAGGGGCAAAGGTTGTCCTTCTCTATGTCTTTGAAGTAATTAACGGTGCCTACTTTCAGTTCGGCTGTGGCTGCGTCGTCGCAAACAATGATACCATGTTGATGCAATTGCATTACGCTGATGGTCCACATTTGTGTAAGACTGCCTTCTACTGCATGGTAAAGTGCCTGTGCCTTGTTATGGCCGTTAACAAGAATAAGTACCTCTTTTGCATCCATTACAGTGCCGACACCTACTGTAAGTGCTGTCTTGGGCACTTTGTTTATGTCGTTGTCAAAGAAACGCGAGTTTGCAATAATGGTATCGGTTGTCAATGTCTTAATACGTGTGCGCGATGTCAATGACGAACCCGGCTCGTTGAATGCAATGTGTCCATCGGGACCTATACCGCCCAAGAACAGATGTATGCCGCCATACGATGCTATTTTAGCTTCGTAGCGTGCGCACTCGGCGTTCAAATCCTCGGCATTACCATTGAGGATGTTCACATTCTCCTTCTTCACATCGACATGACTGAAAAAGTTATTCCACATGAATGAATGATAGCTCTCGGGGTGCTCCTCGGGAAGACCAACATACTCGTCCATATTGAATGTTACGACGTTCTTGAAACTTACAAGGCCTTTATTGTAAAGGTTTATAAGTTCTTTGTAAGTACCCAATGGTGTCGAGCCGGTGGGAAGTCCAAGAACAAAAGGTTTCTCCTCGGTGGGATTAAACTCGTTGATTTTTTTTACAACATAGGATGCTGCCCAGCTTGATAGCTGTTGATAGTTAGGTTCAATAATTAAACGCATAATAGTTACATTTAAAAAGTTTATATATTGTATTTAGATTTTATTTTCAATTTGTCATATTGCGAGTCCATTTCAATTAACCGGGGTATGCTTTTTTTGCTGCCTGCCATGATGGTGTCCTTGTGTAGCAGCATGACAAGCGAACCGTCAAAATCGTTAAAAAGCATCGGTTGTCCGTAGCCGCCCACAAGCAAGGGTTCCGGTTCAATGTGCCATGGACCGTTTAATCCATGATTTTTCTCGGTGTATGCAACGCCAACAGCCGTCGTGCCCTCTTTTTGGGATATAAATAAAATACCCAATTCCCTGCCCTCGGTATCGAACAGGAAGGGCCCATCGAGCATGGGAGAGCAACTGCCATGAGCATTGGTACTATTTGACGACCAACTGTTTTGCGATGCCTTGAACATGGTGAAAGGGTCGCCAATTTGTTCGGCAAGGTCTTTGGTCAGCATAATTATTTGCGTTGCGGCATTTGCTCCATCATAGTTGTTGCGACTATATATTATATACCCCCAACCATATTCGTCGGTTATGAATGTGGGACTCTGTGTCGAATATTCTATGTTCATAAGCGGCAGGCTGTCGTTCGCCGGAACAAATGGGCCGCATATACTGTCCGACACAAGTATCTCGCACGAGCGTACAGGGCTGTTCGGCACGTTTTTTTGGCTGTCGTCGCGTGTAAACGTTGCCACATAATAGTATTTGTCATTGAACTTATGTATTTCGGGAGCCGTTATTTGTGCCGACTTGCCGTACCACACCGTAGTGTCGAGTTTCAGTACATTGTAGGGGCCGCACCACTCTTGCAAATTTTTGCTTGTCCACACATGGCCGCCGTCGCCCGTCATGTAATATGTAAGTTCTTCTTTATCAAGGTAAATAAAAGGGTTGCGCATGTTCATTGTGTCCAATGAGACCGTTCTTGCGGGTGCATCGTCGGGTGTTTTCATGCTCCATTTTTCCGAAACAGACGATTGGCACCCTGCAACAATTATTGCAAGTGCCGACAACGTCAGATATTTCAGGATACCCTTTCTCATCCTTTTGTTTTGTTTAACATTGTAAAGGTATATAATTTTATGTAATTAATAAACGGTTTTATGAAATATTACATCTTTTTTAAAAGATAATATCTGTTTGCTTTGTTTTATAATGGTAAAAACATTGCGACTATTAACTAAAATATTGGATTTATGAAGAATTTTTTATTTGCACTATTATTATTTATGCTTGGCGTGGGTGGCACAGCTACCGCTCAGAACAAAAAAATGACCAAGGCCGAAAGAGAGGCTGCATGGCGTGCCGAACGACTACGGAAAAAAGCTGCCGAGGAGCAACGCGAGCATGCTGCCGACTCCACTGCTTTTGTTCAGGCTGCCGAGGCTTTACGCAATGGCTCATGGGCTTTGGAGGCTTCGAATATCGTTTTTGGCAATGGCGTGACGCGTTTTGTCACCGAAAGCACGAATTTTGTCTCCATCGACAATGGCGTGGGAACCGTTCAGACGGCTTTCGACAATTCCAATGTATATTCTCCAAATGGGTTGGGTGGCATTACGTTGGAGGGTTCGGTGTCGGGCGAGCGTATGTCGCAGGATAATAACGGCAACGTATATTACAGCTACACGCTGCAAGGGAGCAACGTTTCGGCTACTGTGTATGTGACGCTGGCTGTTAACAGCAACCATGCAAGTGCGCGTATTGACCCTAATTTCAGTGGCAATACCATAACAATGAATGGGTATATTTACCCATACGACGATGCCGGAGTTTTTCAGGGTACAGCGTCGTACTACTGACTGACTGACGGTTACGGCAATTTTGCCCATTGGTTCATGCCGCCACCACCCCTCCCCCATTTCATAGGGCCGCGTCCGATGCCTGTGAGGCCACCCATGTTCACTCCTCCGCCCGGTGGCAATTTCAGGCCATTCCCGCCTATGAACCGTCCCGGAGGCGGCATGCGTCCGCCCAATATGAACAATGGCGGTGTACGTCCACCAACGTTTGTCCCATAAAGCAAATAGTCGATAATGAATTCATTATCGACTATTTGATTTATGGAATTTAAATTTTATTTTTATTCCTGAGGACGCATATTGGTGTAAACGTTCTGCACATCGTCATCCTCCTCCAAGCGTTCCACTATTTTGTCTATTGTGGCACGTTGCTCGTCTGTTACGTCTTTCAGGTCGTTGGGGATGCGTGTAAATTCGCTACCTGTTATGTCGTAGCCCTGCTCTTCGAGATATTTTTGTATTGCGCCAAACGATTTGGGGTCGCCATATATTGTTATCTCGTTTTCTTCTTCATCGAACTCGTCCTCCACTCCAAGGTCAATCAGTTCAAGAATCAGCTCGTCCATATCCAAGCCATCCTTCTTTGTAAATGTAAACACGCTCTTGTGTGTGAACATAAAATCGAGGCTTCCCGATGTTCCCATGGTACCACCGAATTTGTTAAACGCAGCACGTACATTGGCCACTGTGCGAGTGGTATTGTCGGTTGCAGCATCCACAAAAATAGCTACGCCAAAAGGACCGTATCCCTCGTATGTAACCTCCTTGTAGTCTTTTTGGTCTTTACCCATTGCGTTTTTTATGGCACGCTCGATGTTGTCCTTGGGCATGTTCTCGCGCTTTGCGTTGGCGATGATTGCTCTCAGGTGCGAGTTGCTGTCGGGGTCGGGACCACCGGCTTTAACTGCAATGGCTATTTGTTTTCCGATACGTGTGAATGTGCGGGCCATGTTGCCCCATCTTTTTAGTTTTGCGGCTTTACGATATTCAAAAGCTCTACCCATAGTTATATTATTTTAAAATTTATATTTATCGTTGTTTGGCTCCCAATTGTTTTTCAAAATTCTCCATCAGGCGGCCCATTACTTTGTCTATCTGTTTATCGTTGAGTGTCTGTGTGTCGTCTTGAAGTATGAAGCTGACTGCATAGCTCTTTTTGCCCTCTTCGAGGTTTTTGCCTTCGTACACATCGAACAACGATACATTTTTAAGCAGTTTTTTCTCTGTTTCGCGTGCCACTTTTTCAACCTGTGCAAATGTCACCGATTTGTCTAACAACAGCGCAAGGTCGCGTTTTACGGCGGGGAATTTGCTTATCTCGGCATACCCTGTTTTTACATTGCGCACCACGCGCATCAGTTCGCTCCAATTTATATCGGCATAGAACACGTCGCTTTCAATGTCAAATCGTTTTGTTATCTTTTTGCGTACTATACCCAATTGTGCTATTGTTTTTTTGTTGCTTTGTGCCTGTATTTGCAAGCCTGCCGCGAAAATATCATTTGTAAATGTGCTTACAAGACGCGCTGTTTGTTTAAAGCCAAGTCGGTCGAAAATATTTTCTACCGCGGCTTTTAAATCGTAAACGGTGACGGCTCTGCCGCTGTCAATCCACGATGCCGATACGTTGTTTCCTGTGAGCCATATTCCCAAATGGTACGATTCGCTGTATGGGCTTAATATTTTCTCCTCGGTGCGTTTGTCGGCGTCAAATCGGTAGCAATTTCCAAATTCAAAGAAACCGAGGTCGGTATATTTACGGCTTATATTTCGTTGCATGCTCTCCAAACCGCCGAACAACAGTGTCTGACGCATTACGTTCAGGTCGGCACTTAGAGGGTTCATCAGACGCACCAGATTATTGCTTGCATAGGTCTCTGACTCGTCGTAGTATGCAGCCGCTGTCAACGAGTTATTCATTATCTCGTTGTAACCGCAACCAACCAATTGTTCCGATACTATGTTCTGCAATTTGTGCGAACGATCCTCGACGCCTTTTGTTATTATCGACGAGTGCAAGGTTGTGGTAATATCTATATTATTGTATCCATAGATACGCAATATATCTTCAACCACATCGCATGGACGTTGCACATCGACACGGTACGGAGGCACAGCAAGTGTGATGCCTTTGTCGTTCTCGCTTGTTATTTTCATTTCGAGCGATGTGACAATGTTTTTCACTGTGTCGGGTGCTATATCGGTGCCTATGAGGCGGTTTACATAATCGTATTCCAAGTCAACGGCGAAGTCGGCTATGGGGTTGGGATATATATCTTTTATATCCATGGCTATTTCGCCACCTGCCAATTCTTTTATGAGTATTGCAGCCTGTTTCAGCGCATATATGACGTTGTTCGGGTCTGTGCCACGTTCGAAACGGAACGAGGAGTCGGTCTGCAAGGCATGACGACGCGATGTCTTGCGCACCCATGTGGGATGGAAGTATGCGCTCTCCAAGAATACGTTTTTGGTCTGTTCGGTTGTTCCCGAGTCGAGTCCGCCGAACACGCCGGCTATGCACATGGGCTCTTGCGCATTGCATATCATCAGGTCACGCTCCGACAATTTGCGTTCATCGCCATCGAGTGTCACAAAGGGTGTACCCTCGGGCATTGTGCGCACAACAATCTTATTGCCTTTTATTTTGTCGGCATCGAAACAGTGCATGGGTTGTCCGTATGCGTGCAGTATGTAGTTTGTGATGTCCACAATGTTATTTATGGGACGCAGGCCTATTATCTGCAATTTGTTTTTCAGCCATTCGGGGCTCTCTTTCACTGTGACGCCTTTCACTGTGACACCGGCATATCGCAAGCAAGCCTCGCTGTTCTGTACTTCGATGTCTATTTGCAGGTCGTTGTTATCTACCTTGAAGGCATCCACGCCCGGACGACGTATTGCGCTGTTGCCTGTTGCCTGCATGGTATATGCGTATAGGTCGCGAGCCACACCGTAGTGCGAGCAGGCATCGGCGCGGTTGGGGGTGATGTCCACGCCTATCAGGTAGTCGCTTTTTATGTTGTAATACTCCTTTGCGGGTGTTCCGGGAACCGCGCTGTCGGGCAGTACAATTATACCGTCGTGGCTTGTTCCTATACCTATTTCATCCTCGGCACATATCATTCCATACGATTCTGCGCCACGTATCTTGCCTTTTTTTATGGTAAAGCAGTTGTCGCCGTCATATAGTTTTGTACCAATTGTGGCTACCACCACTTTTTGTCCTGCGGCAACATTGGGTGCGCCGCATACTATTTGTGTGGGGTTGCCATCGCCTAAATTTACGGTTGTTATATGCAGGTGGTCGCTATCGGGGTGATCCACACAGGTAAGCACCTCGCCAATGACAAGTCCTTCCAGACCGCCTTTTATGGTTTGTACCTCCTCGACACCGTCTGTCTCCAATCCTATCGAAGTCAGCGCAGCGGAAACCTCCTCGGGTGTCATGTCAAAATCGACATATTCTTTGAGCCAATTATAAGAAATATTCATATATTTTAGTATATCTTTATTGCCTGTTTTATTTCAACTTGCGAAATTACATTTTTTTTTGCAAACATAGAAAGATTAGCCACGAAATATTTGTATTTGCAAAAAAAAGATAGAGGAAATAAGCTATTCCTCTATCCATGTTTTATAATAGGTTTTACTATCTGTGCAAAAAAACAATTATTCCCCGCGGAATTTACGTGCTTGCTCGGCTATGAGCTCTGCATCCTCGAAATAGTTTATCTTCATGGCACGACGAACATCGGCAAGTGTGTCGGCGGCAACGGCACGAGCGGCATCGCTACCCTCTTTCAGCAGGCGATATACTTCGGGGATATCCTGTTCCCATTCTTTGCGACGTGCGCGTATGGGGGCAAGCTCCTCCTCTAATATAGCTATGAGGAATTTCTTTACTTTCACATCGCCAAGACCGCCACGACGGTAGTGTGCTTTCAATTCGTCAAGGTTGGGGTACTCGGGCAGGTATGCTCCAAAATGCTCGGGTTTGCAGAATGCGTCAAGATAGGTGAATACGGTGTTTCCCTCTACCTTGCCCGGGTCTTGCACGCGCAAGTGGTCGGGGTCGGTGTACATGCCCATTACATGCTGACGCAGTTCCTCGGCTGTGTCCGACAGGTATATGCAGTTGCCAAGCGATTTACTCATTTTGGCCTTGCCGTCGGTGCCGGGCAGACGCAGACAAGCCGCGTTGTCGGGCAACAAAATCTCGGGCTCCACAAGTGTCTCGCCGTAAATACCGTTGAAACGGCGTGCTATTTCGCGTGCCTGCTCTATCATGGGCTGTTGGTCCTCGCCGGCCGGAACGGTTGTAGCGCGGAACGCTGTTATATCCGATGCTTGGCTTATAGGATAGGTGAAGAAACCCACCGGTATGCTGGTTTCGAAATTACGCATTTGGATTTCGGTTTTCACCGTGGGGTTGCGTTGCAGGCGCGACACAGTCACCAAGTTCATGTAGTAGAATGCAAGCTCGCACAGTTCTGCCACCTGCGACTGTATGAATATGGTGCTTTTTGCCGGGTCGATACCTACCGACAAATAGTCGAGTGCTACCTCAATTATATTCTGACGCACTTTTTCGGGGTTGTCGGCATTGTCGGTCAGTGCCTGTGCGTCGGCTATCATTATAAAAATCTTATCAAAAAGACCGGAATTTTGCAATTCCACGCGACGACGCAACGAGCCTACATAGTGTCCAAGGTGCAAGCGTCCGGTGGGACGGTCTCCTGTAAGTATTATTTTTCCCATATATTTTAGTTTTTTTATTTCAGTCGCGAATATAGCAATAATTTGTGAAAGTCGGCTATGGGGCTGTTATTATTTTCTTATTCAAAGACTCAATTTGACATTCTTCTCTGTTATATATAATTTTTTATTCTTTTTTCTACGCTATTTAACAACCGCTTATACAGTCAGTCGTAAATATAATAAAAAAATAAGAGGGTATTCCAGAGGCTTTTTTACTTTGCTAATTATAATAACAGCCTTATCGATAATCCTGCCCCACTTTTTTTTAGAATGGCAATGGCTCGTCTTTTCCCGAGGGTGCAATGTCGGGCGGTGTTCCCATGCTGTCCTGCCAATAGTCGGGCAAGGGAGGCAGGTTGTCGCTCATGGGCTCGTATGTGGCAGCGTTTATCTTGGAACCGCGCATCACCGGTATGTCAGTGGGCACAGGGGCTGCTATGGACTCGTCGTCGAGGTTCATGAAACGGGCATACTCCTTGCGGAATATAAGCGGTATATTGTCCAAACCACCGTTACGGTGCTTGGCTATTATTATCTCGGCCTTGCCGCGCCAGTCGAAGTCGCCATCCTTATATATATGGAAATACTCGGGACGGTTCACGAACATTACAATGTCGGCATCCTGTTCTATGGCTCCCGACTCGCGCAAGTCGCTCAACTGCGGACGTTTTCCCTCGACACCCTCGCGACCCTCCAAGTTACGGTTCAGCTGGCTAAGTGCCATGATGGGGATGTTCAGTTCCTTGGCAAGTCCTTTCAGTGAGCGCGATATGGTGCTTATCTCCTCCTGACGACTACCCTTTCCTGTGTTTGCCGTCATTAATTGCAGGTAGTCTATGAAAATCATTTTCACGCCATACTCGCGCACCATGCGTCGTGCCTTGGAACGTAGTTCGAACACCGACAGCTGCGGTGTGTCGTCGATGTAGAGCGGTGCTCCCTCCAATGCGGTTATTTTACTATCGAGCTGCCCCCATTCATAGCGTTCCAGCTGTCCGCTACGTATTTTGTCGCCCGGTATCTGGCACACGTTGCTTATGAGACGCTGTACCAACTGCACGTTACCCATCTCCAACGAGAACATACCCACCGGTATTCCTTGGTCCACCGCCATGTTACGTATGAGCGAAAGGGCAAACGCCGTCTTACCCATCGCAGGACGTGCTGCTAATATAATAAGGTCGGTGGCTTGCCAACCCGATAGCACTTTGTCCAAACGATGGTAACCGGTGCTCAGACCACTGATACCGCTTGTATTTTTTGACGCTGTCTGTATCTGGTCATAAGCCTGTTTAATGACGGGGTTTATCTGTGTGAAATCGCGTTTCATATTGTGACGCGATATTTCGAAAAGCTCGCTCTCGGCCTGTTGCATGAGTTCATCGACGTCTTGTGTCTCGTCGAAGGCCTGTTCCTGTGTCTTGCTTGTGAATTTAATGAGGTCGCGAGCAAGTTTTTTTTGTGCAATTATATTGGCATGATACTCGATGTTCACCGACGACACCACGCGACTTGTCAGCTGGGCTATATATACAGGGCCGCCTACCTCCTCCAAAATTCCTTTCAGTTTAAGGAATTCCGTTACGGTGAGTATGTCTATGGGGCGGTCGTTAAGGTCCATTTCCTGTATGGCGCCAAACAGCAACTGGTTGCGTTTGTCGTAGAACGACTCCGGTTTAAGTATATTACCCAAACGACCAATAGCATCGCTATCCACCATAAGTGCGCCAAGCACAGCCTCTTCCAGTTCAAGTGCCTGCGGCTGCAAATGACCAAATTCGTTCACCAAGGGAACGGCGTTAGCCGCCTGACGGGTACGTGTTTTTCTTCTCGGGGTATTAGTCTCTTCCATTTATATATAATTATAATTGCAAATCGGTTGCGAAGATAGAGAATACAATACAAATCCTCGGTCATTTATATTAAATCTTTATTAACAAACAAGCATAACTTATCAACCATCTGTTTGTATTCGCCGACATAACATTTTGTTACAGGTGTTTTTTGTTGTATCTTCGCGAAAAATATTTAGAAATTTAAACAGCTACCTTATTTATGGTTTCTATCGACGGACTGACAGTAGAATTTGGCGGCACAACGCTTTTCAAGGATATATCATTTGTTATAAACGACAAAGACCGCATAGCCCTCATGGGCAAGAACGGTGCAGGCAAAAGTACCCTGTTGAAAATATTGGCAGGCGTGCGCACAGCAACGCGCGGACAAGTATCGGCACCCAAGGACACCGTAATTGCCTATTTGCCACAGCATCTGATGACCGAGGATGGCCGCACCGTGTTCCAAGAGGCATCGCAAGCCTTTGCCCATCTGCACCGGATGGAGGCCGAAATAGAGGAACTGAACCGCCAGCTTGCCGAGCGCACCGACTACGAAAGCGACGACTACATGGCACTCATCGAAGAGGTTGCCACCAAAAGCGAAAAGTTCTATGCCATCGACATGACCCACTTCGAGGAGGATGTCGAAAAAACACTCCTCGGCCTTGGTTTCGAGCGCAAGGATTTCACACGCCAGACGAGCGAATTTTCGGGCGGCTGGCGCATGCGCATAGAACTTGCCAAGATGCTGTTGCGCAACCCCGACGTACTGCTCCTTGACGAGCCCACCAACCACTTGGACATAGAATCCATAGGCTGGCTCGAAGAATTTATAATATCGAACGGCAAAACAGTCGTAGTCATCAGCCACGACCGCAAATTCGTCGATAACATCACCACGCGCACCATCGAGGTCACCATGGGACGCATATACGACTACAAAGTAAACTACTCGCAATACCTGCAACTACGTGCCGAGCGTCGTCAGCAACAGATGAAACAGTACGAGGAGCAACAAAAAATGATTCAAGAGACCAAGGACTTCATAGAGCGTTTCAAAGGAACCTACTCCAAGACGTTGCAAGTGCAAAGTCGTGTCAAAATGCTCGAAAAACTGGAAATAATAGAGGTTGATGAGGAGGATACATCGGCATTGCGATTGAAATTCCCACCCTCGCCGCGTTCGGGACAATACCCCGTAATAGCCGACATGGTAGGCAAATCGTTCGACGACAAACGCATATTCTCGGGCGTAACGCTCACCGTGGAGCGTGGCGACAAAATAGCATTCGTGGGTCGCAACGGCGAAGGAAAATCCACGTTTGTACGTTGCATAATGCAGGAACTATCCCACGAGGGCACGTTGCAGCTTGGCCACAACGTACAGATAGGCTATTTTGCACAAAACCAAGCCTCGATGCTCGACGAGAATTTGACCGTATTCCAAACAATAGACGATGTAGCCAAGGGCGACATCAGAAACAAGATACGCGACCTTCTGGGAGCATTTATGTTCGGCGGCGAGGCAAGCACAAAAAAAGTCAAAGTACTCTCGGGAGGCGAACGCACACGCTTGGCATTGCTAAAACTACTGTTGGAGCCGGTGAACCTGCTCATACTCGACGAGCCCACCAACCACCTCGACCTGAAAACAAAAGACATACTGAAACAGGCCCTTGCCGATTTCGACGGCACGCTCATCTGCGTCAGTCACGACCGCGATTTTCTCGACGGCCTTGTGTCCAAAGTCTATGAGTTCGGTCATGGTCGTGTACGCGAGCATCTGTGTGGAATATACGAATTCCTTGAAACAAAAAAACTCGAAGGATTGCAAGAACTCGAACGCAAAAACCAATAAAAACAGTGCCGTAAACGGTTTAAATCGGGGCATTACCATTTTTTATAGAACAAAACAGAATTTTTTCTATGCCGCATAGCAACCATAAAAGAAAAAACAGATATTTTTGAATATAAAAAAGCAAGCCCAACCGTTTCTATAAGAAAATATATTCAGGAAAACCAAACTATATATTACTATGATAACATTTCCCTGCTGTAAAATAAATTTAGGATTGGACATAGTATCCAAACGTGCCGACGGGTACCACAATTTAGAGACACTGTTCTACCCCGTTCCGTTGGTAGATATATTGGAAATCACCATCAACGACAAAAAAGAGGCACCGCAATATACATCCAGCATGCACAACGCACAGTTCAGTGGTAGCGACGACGACAATCTGGTGATAAAAGCCTACAAAGCATTGGCAACCGACCACCGACTACCTTGCGTAAATATATCCCTATACAAAAACATACCCACAGGTGCCGGCCTTGGCGGTGGTTCAAGCGATGCCGCATTTGCACTGAAAATGCTTAACGAAATAGCCTCACTGCACCTGTCCGACGACGATTTGGAACGCTATGCAGCCACCATAGGTGCCGACTGCGCGTTTTTTGTGAAATGCGTTCCCGCATTCGCCACAGGCATAGGCAACGAACTAAGCAAAGTCGATTGCTCGCTTGCCGGCTACCATATAGTACTTGTCAAACCCGACATACATATATCTACCAAAGAGGCATATTCGCATGTGACACCCTCCTACCCCACAGTGCCCCTGCTCGACATAATACCCCGTCCCATAAATATGTGGGCAAGCTCCATGAAAAACGACTTCGAACGCAGCGTGTTTGCCAAATATCCGCACATGGAAGATATAAAAAACAAACTATACCGAATGGGCGCACTCTATGCCTCCATGTCGGGTTCAGGGTCGGCCTTTTACGGAATATTCGAACAAGCACAGTCACAGGAAGAACTCGCCCGACTATTCCCCGACTGTTTCACATGGCAATCGGCATTGTAAAAAAACGGTTGCTCCGTGATTCACATCAGAGAGCAACCTTAACACAAACACAAAATAAAACACGACAAAACTACTATGCAATTCATTAGCCTGTTTATGTTTTCACATAAAATACTCGACAAAGGTATTCACATATCCAAGAGGAGTTTCAGGTGATTTGCATAATATAAACAGCCCCGCGGGGCTGTTTGTTTTTTATACTATGGTTAAAATATGTTAAGCGATTGTTCTGCTAATGACAGACGCGTCTGTTATCAGATGATTACAAAAGTATTATACTGCTTTTTGTTCACCCCGCCTATTGTTTTGTAATCAATTAACTTCGTTGATTTTCGGCTGCGTTCGTTGCAAAAACTCAAGCGAGCTTGGTTTTTACTCGCTTGCTCGAATTAAATTAACTTCGTTGATTTTCGGCGGCGTTCGGCATAGTACAAGTAAACTTGTCCTCTGCGCTCACTTGCGCGAAAATTCTCCCTCGCCGGAGAGGGAGTGGCAGCGACGTAGTCGCTGACGAGGGAGTGGAAACAAGAGGAAAGTAGAAAGTAGAAAGAAAAAAGCAGAAATAGCAAAGAGGAAAATCGCGTGCTATTATTTTGTCAACTCCCTCCGAAAATAGTTTCTATTTTCTCGTCCCTCTTCGGAAGAGGGACAATTATATTACCTCCTATGTAGATGTCAGCTACCTTCTATAAATCACTTGCTTTTTACTTAGCCGCCGGATTTGCAGGTGAACCGTCATTATCCCCCAAAAAAAGTTTTGCTGTACGAATAGAACGATGAAACTCCGAGGAATAAATGATTTGAGTGCTCCTGCTCTTTGTAATCCACCGGCTCTCAAAAGCTACCCGAAGGCGTGGCCCGCCATTGAACATTGAAGGCTACTCGGTTTCATGGAAAAGTTGATGAGTTTCCCAGTCAATCGATACAGCAAAACCGTACACAAACATAATATACTTTTTACATAAAAACAACTATAATGGCAGTTTTTATTCATCATAGTGTAATTTTTTTTGTTTGCACACAGCGATAGGATTACAAAAAACAGCCGCGCAGGAGTATCCCACGCGGCTGTTTTTTGTAATAAGTAAGTGAAAATCACTTAACTAATGTTTTCTTGCCATCTACAATGTAGATACCGGGTGTCGAAATGCTTTCGAGCTTGCGACCGGTGAGGTCGTAGATACCTTTTACCTTGCTGTCGGTCTCAATCGACTCGATGCCTACGGGCCAAACAACCTCCAACATAACGTCTATTATCTGTCCGCCATTGGCTTTGAAATCGCCGAATTTACCGTCGGCATCGCCCATGGGGTCGATATTAGACCAGTCTTGTTTGAAGCGCATGCGATATGTACCGGCTGTTGCAGGTGCTGTGAACGAAGGTACAGAAGGCTTGTTACGGTTGTCGCCTGTAATGACATTACCTACACTGTTCCAACCGCTTTCGTCGCTGCTGCTGTTGTTGTTATAGAAAGAATATGCGTACAAGTCACCTGTGGGTGCGTATGAACTACCGCTTTCAATGCCATAGTCGAAACCATCGGCATCGGTGTCGATGTAAACATAGTGGTGTATCCAAGAACCACCGGTAGTAACGCTTGCTGTTACTGTTTCGCCTGTTTGTACTTTGAATGTAACCTTCTCGGTTGCATCGACATAGTCGGAACGTTGCTCGCTCGATTCAAGGCTGTATGTGTTAGCACCATAAGTGGGGCTCGACAACGAAATTTCTGTAACGTTACGTCCTGTATTTGTCTTTGTTCCTGTGTTGCTCGGTGTGTAGTAATCGGGAGCAACAACGGTTATTGTTATTGTCTGGCCTGCGAATACCGCATTGTCCTTTACACGTACAATCTTCTCGGCGGGTATTACTACGGTGTAAACACCGGGTGTTGTAATGGCCTCGTCAAGAGTCAGTGTAAGAACCTTGCCATCAACGCTTGCTGTTGTAGCAACAGAAACACCATCGGCTGTCACACTGATAACATCCTCCTCGGTCAAGTTCGAAAGAACGTCGTAGTTGAAAGTAAGTTCCACCACGCTGAGCGACTCAACCTCCTCGGCGGGATTAACGCTTACAATAGCAAGCGGGTCCATAGCCTTCACTGTGAATGTATAAACACCACCCTCGAAAGCACTGCCGTCGCTCAAACGAGTTATTTTGCCTGCGGGAACCTCCAATGTATATTCACCGGGGGTTGATATGGCATTGGCAAGAGTAAGTGTAAGAACTTTACCATCTATGGCAGGAGTTACTACCACCTCGACACCGTTGCCTGTGAGTTTTAGATCCTCGTCGAAGGCAACCGCAATCTCGCCGTTGAATGTAAATTTAATTTCGGTAAGTTCCTCAACTGCTTCTATGGGGGTTTGTGAATTTACAGTAAGTGGAGCGTTTGTATCCTCGCCATCGAATGCAAATACGCTGCTTGCAGGGAGTGTAACTGTCAACTGTTCGTCGTAGTCGATAGCCTCGCCCTCGGTAAATCCGGTAAGCGCATCCTGTACTTTGAACGACTTGGTGAATATCATGCTACCATTGATGTTTGCAGGAATATTCAAAGCCTCGCGCAGTGTGAATGTATAGCTTTGTGCATTGTTTGCACCGTTACGCAAAGCAAGTGTAGCCTTTGTTCCGTTCCACGAAGCCCAGCCATATACTTCCTGCACGCTACCTGTCCAAGGATTGCCACCTACCCAGTGAGCATCGGGCAATACATCGGCATTCTTCTTCTGCCATGCAACGCACTCGGCTATATCTTCCCACAATTTACCGCTGTTGATGTTGTTCAAACGCTCGTAATCGGCATATAGCTCAACCATACCCGAACCGCAAACGAAGGCACAACGCAATTCGCGGAGCACAGCATCGTATGTCATGTTCTTTGACACAGCACCAAAGTTAGTAAGAATAAATCCGTGAGTCATCAGTGTGTTGATGGGACAGATGGGCGAGTTTTGTACATAGTTCTGGTAAACAAGTCGGTCGCGGTATGTAATCCATTTTTCGCGGTCGATGCTGTTGTTACCTGCTTCGCCATAGTCGTTCTCCTGACGCCATGTACCGTCCGATATCTGATACCAGAAGGGGCTTGCCCATGTACCTACTGTGGTGTTGAAGAATATATCCTCGCGCAATTCCTCGCGAACATAACGTTCAAGGCGAATGATACCCTCGGCATTTTCGTTACCTGTGTCACCGGCGTCGGGACCAACTGCCGAGAATTGTGCCGATATACCATCGAATTTAAAGAACAGGTAGTTATCGCTGTTTGCATCGAAACCATCTACACCATCCTGTTCGCAAACCAGATTTCTGGCTGCATCAAGGAATGCCTGATAGTACAAGGGGTTAGACAATTGCATACCGCCTTTATCGCTCCAATATTGACGACGATAGTTACCGCTCTGGCCATAACCGCCAACAGGGCCTAACCATGCACCAATGCCGGCACCAATCTCTTTGGCAGCAGCAGCAATGTCGCGCATTTCGTTGGGGAATCCGCTGTGGAATGTCCAAGGACCATAGTTGTCCCAACCATCATCAATTACAAAAGCAACAATACCTTCGCCAAATTTTTCGTAATAGTTGGTCTTCCATTGTTCAATAACGTCGAGCACTTGGTCGGCAGTGAAGTTTGTATGCTCGCTACCGGGGGCTGCGTTGTTACGGTTTATATTAAGTTCGTACCAGCTGTTGTAGTGAGGGAATGTACGCCAAGGCACTGCACGCTCGCGCTCGCTATATGCAAGGAACGAACGACGTTTCTGTGTGTCGTGTATGTCGCTTGCTGTTTCGCTTCCATCCTGTGCTATAAGACCAACAACAGAAGCTACCTTCCATGTTTCGCCGGCAGCAAGTGTGGTGTTACGGCTCCAACGTCCCTGAATACCTACCACTGCTGTGTTCACTGTTACGCCTTCCTTGGCGTTGTAGATTTTAACAGTCATTGTGCTTGTGGCGTCAATGCTCTCTGTGATGTTCTCTACAAACACGCGAACTGCGAATGTTCCGTCATAAGGAACAGTGTATGTAAATGTGTTATTACTATGCTGACCACCTGAATATCCGCTGTGGTAATCTACGGCAGCAATGGCACCACTCTGTTCAAGCAAATCGGCACCGCCAAAGTTCAAACGATGGCTTCCACTTGTATATTTTACCTCGATTTCAACTTTTTGGCCCTCTTTCAACTCAACGTTCTCCATTTTATAGGCAAGAACATTGGGATAGCTTGCACCGGTAGCCTCGGTAACACGAGGAGGAACATCGCTCGAGGCAACCTGTGTCCAAGACGATGCAGTGAGAGACGCTGTCTTTGTGTCGGCAAGTTCCCAAGGATCAACTTCGCCTGTGGCTTCGCCAACTGTGTTATATGCAGTAGGTGTCTCCAAACCGGCAAAAATCTTGTTGCTCATGAGCACAGCACCACGTGTGTTACCAACAACAGCAGGAGTAGAACCGGCAGCGTCGGTGTCCACGTTGTAAATCATGGGGATGACGTTGTACATATCCACATCATTCACACCCAAAAGCTCCATTTCGGTGCGCAGATAGTGGCTGCCATCGCGCAATACGGCACGCCATACAATTTCTATTTTGGCTTCGTTGTAGGTATATTCATACTCTGCAACCAACGCAACACCGGCAAAATGCTCGGCGCCACCAATGGCACTGCTGTTTGCTGTCAGATTTTGCAAACCAACGCTTTTCAATGTCATGGCCGATGCAGGAACATTGTCACCGCTGCCAAAAGCCACTGTGAAAGGCTCGGTACCTGCAAGAAGGTCCATAGCGTTAGAACCGGCAAAGTAAATGGCATTGCCCACTTTAATGTAGCTTGCTGCAAGCACATTGTTGCTCAATGTCCAAACGTTTTCGCTCTCTGTTGCCACTGCTGCGCCAACGTTATCTTGTTGTTTGGGATACACCCAAGCATTCTCGTAGGGTTGGCAAACGGGTTGTGCGGGCAATACAGCATAGTCAACGGTGATTGTATTCTCGACATCGTTTATAGAAACAACGGCAAACTTACCCTCGCCGGCATTTACTATTACATCGCCCTTTTCGATAGAGCCTTCCACTGTTATTTGGTCGCCATTGCTATATTTCTGTCCGTCGATGGTTATTGTAGAAGCATCGGGAATAGAAATTGTGTATGTGCGAACAACATATACAACCTCGGTAAATGTGTATCGGCTACCGCCATCGGTAGTACCATTATCGGTCCACAAACCGAGTGTCATGCCTGCGTTTGCAGGAACACCTTGGAAGTAGTTCAAATAGATTGAAGCCTTGCTACCGTAGGAATCGTAAGGAGATATTTCATAGTAATCGTCCGAATAATTGTTTACATAGAAATAAGCACCTTCGGTTTTGCTGTCGGTCATTTCTATGAAACCTTTTTTTCCACTGTAGCTATAAGCCTTTGTGTAACTGAGCCATTTATTTGCATTGTGGCTGTAAATGTAATAAGCACCGCTTACTCCATCCACTGCATAGAATGCAAACTGACCGTAATCCTCGTCACCCGATACGGGTGTCGTTGTAGGACTCACATACGCACCGTTGCCATTCACCATGGTATAGACGTGTTCCGGCCTACCCTCGTTTGGCATGGTCTGTGAAGCCACTACTTTGTCTGCACGCACTTGCGATGTCATTGCCAATGCGCAGAAGAAAAGTGTAAATAACTTCTTCATTTTTTTGATTTTTAGGTTAGTTAATAAAGATTGATTTATATGAATTATTATTTAATAATTAAATATCTTTTAATAAGAGATATCTTAATTTTGCAAATATAATAATAAGCGAGTAAATTACATGAAATTTATCCCGATATTTTTTACAGCGAGCGCATGATATATTCGCGATTTATGTTGAATATCCTAAAAAGTCATCAATGAATAATTTTGCATCCGAAGTTTGCCAAATGTTCAGATAGCACAAAAACAGTAAACACTACCCGGCTAAAAATCAGCCTATTACGCCTTTCGAATATCTCTTATTAAGAGATATCTTAATTTTTGCTATACAACTTGTTGTGAACCAAGGCGTTTGAAGCAATTAAAAAAATAGATGAAGAATAAAATCCTTCATCTATTTTTTTAATTATGTAAACAAATATTTCTTATTTTTTTACTTTGTCTACAATAGCTTTGAACGCTGCGGGGTTGTTCATTGCCAAATCGGCTAATACCTTACGGTTGATTTCAATACCGGCTTTGTGCAAAGCACCCATTAACTGCGAGTACGAAAGACCTTCGAGACGAGCAGCTGCGTTGATACGCTGTATCCACAATGCGCGGAACTCGCGTTTTTTGTTACGACGGTCGCGGAAAGCATATGTAAGACCTTTTTCCCAAGTATTCTTGGCAACTGTCCACACATTTTTTCTTGCACCAAAGTAACCTCTGGTAAGACCTAAAATTTTCTTTCTTCTTGCTCTTGAAGCAACGTGATTTACTGATCTTGGCATAGTTTTAATTCTTTTGAATGTTAGCGCCGTCCATTTGACGAACTTTACGGCTAAGGCATTCGGTTAATACTTTTTTACTTAACGCAATGACAACAATTCCTTAACACTTTTTACATTAGCAGGGTCGAGGGTTGTAAAGTGTACAAGGTTTCTCTTCTGCTTCTTTGTCTTCTTTGTCAGGATGTGACTGTGATAAGCATGTTTTCTTTTAATTTTACCCGTTCCGGTAAGAGCGAATCTTTTTTTGGCACCGGAGTTAGTCTTAACTTTTGGCATTGTTTTATAATTAATAGTTAATATTATTACGGCAACGTACTATACAACGTTACTCGCTTTTCTCGTTATTTGCTGGTTCTGCCGGTTTTGCATTTTGGGCAGGTTTTTCTTTTTTGACGGGTGTTGCTTTCTTGGGCGCAACCATTATTGTCATACGTTTACCTTCGAGCAAAGGCATCATCTCCAATTTGCCATAGTCTTCAAGGTCTTTTGCAAAGCGCAACAGCAATATTTCGCCTTGCTCTTTAAAGAGGATTGAACGTCCTTTGAAGAATACGTATGCTTTTACTTTGTCACCGTCTTGCAAGAAACTTATAGCGTGTTTCAACTTGAAATTGTAGTCGTGGTCGTCGGTTTGAGGGCCGAAACGTATCTCCTTGACGTCAATTTTAACTTGCTTGGCTTTTTGTTCCTTTTGACGCTTTTTTTGTTGATATAAAAATTTCGAATATTCTATGAGACGACATACAGGTGGTACAGCTGTTGGCGATATTTCCACAAGATCGACTCCTCTTTCTTCTGCCATGCGCAGTGCTTTTGATGTTGGCACTACCATTGACTCGATGTCGTCACCAACTATACGTACTTCATTTACACGAATCTGCTCGTTAACACGATACTGATTCTTTAAGTTGTCATTCTTCATTCGAAAAATTTATATACTCCTTCTAAAAATTGTTAAACTTAATTTGTGTCTCTTAACGCGGCGCAAATTTAGCATATATTATTTAAAGTGAGAAGTTTTTGGGCTTATTTTTTTACTATAAAACCGTTTTTTTTAATAATCAGGGGGAAGATTTAGCTCCTCCCCCTGATTTTGCATGCTTGCAGACTGTTATTGTGCTGCCTGTTCCTTGCGAATTGTCTTGGTGCGTATCTCCTCGCATATTGCCGAAACGAAGTCGTTTAATGGTTTTGCGCCCTCATCGCCGGCAAAACGGCTGCGTACCGACACGGTTTTTGTCTCTTCCTCCTGCTGGCCCAATACCAACATATAGGGAACGCGGTCGTTGCGTGTTTCGCGTATCTTGTAACCGATTTTCTCGGAACGGGCATCGACAGTCACCAATACGCCGTTGCGTTTTAACACCGCTGCCACCTCGTTGGCATAGTCGATGTATTTTTCCGAAATGGGCAACACGCGTACCTGCTCGGGACATAGCCATGTGGGGAATTTGCCTTCGTATTTCTCTATGAGCCATGCAAGGGTTCTTTCGTAACAGCCCATGCTTGTGCGGTGAATTATATAAGGACGTACTTTCTCGCCGTTCTGATCGACATAGGTCATGTCGAATTGTTCCGCCAGCAGAGCATCCCACTGCACTGTTATCATGGTGTCTTCCTTGCCATATACGTTTTTAGCATTGATATCCACCTTGGGACCATAGAAGGCTGCTCCACCCTCTTCCTCGACGAATGGTATTTCCAGTTCGTTGAGCATGTTGCGTATGTGTTGCTGTGTCTCCTCCCACACCTCGGCTTCGCCAATGTATTTTGCTCTGTTGTTGGGATCCCATTTTGCAAGTACGTATGTGACATCGTCTTGCAGGCCGAGCGTTGTCATCACGTGTTTTGCAAGCGCAAGGCAGTTTTTGAACTCCTCGACCATCTGGTCGGGACGAACTATCAAGTGTCCCTCGCTTATGGTGAACTGGCGCACGCGAGTCAGTCCGTGCATCTCGCCCGAATCCTCGTTGCGGAACAGGGTCGATGTCTCGCTGTATCGCAAAGGCAGGTCGCGATAGGATTTTTGTCCTGTCTTATATACATAATATTGGAAGGGGCATGTCATGGGACGCAACGCGAACACTTCCTTGTCGTTTTCTTCGTCGCCAAGCACAAACATACCGTCCTTGTAGTGGTCCCAATGTCCCGATATTTTGTACAGGTCGCTCTTGGCCATCAACGGGGTTTTTGTGCGTATGTAGCCCCACTCGTTGTCTTCCAAATCCTCTATCCAGCGTTGCAGTGTCTGAATTATTTTTGCACCCTTGGGCATGAGCAAAGGCAGTCCCTGACCTATCACATCGACGGTTGTGAACAGCTCCATTTCGCGACCAATCTTGTTGTGGTCGATATTTTTTATATGCTCCAAATGGGCAAGGTATGCCTCACATTCCTCTTTGCTGAAAAACGCTGTTCCGTATATGCGCGACAGCGATGCGTTGTTCTTGTCGGCACGCCAATAGGCTGTGGATGTCGAAAGCAGTTTAAATCCTTTTATGAGCCTTGTATTCAGCAGGTGGGGTCCCATGCACAAATCGACAAAGTCGTCTTGTGAATAGACGGTGATGCGTTCGCCCTCGGGGATGGCGTCGATGAGTTCGAGCTTGTAGGGCTCGTTTTTTTGTTTCATCAGTTCTATTGCCTCGTCGCGCGAAAGGGTTTTTCTCTCGATACGGGGGTTCGATTTTATGATTTTCTTCATTTCCTTTTCAATGTCAGCCAAATTCTCTTTTGTGAAAGGCGGACAATCAAAATCGTAGAAGAAGCCTGTTTCCGTTGCCGGGCCTATTGTCAGTTTGGCCTCGGGGAACAGGTGTTTCACTGCTTCGGCCATTATGTGTGTGGCTGTGTGACGCAACACATGAAGTGCCTCCTTGCTATCTGTGCCCACAAGTTCGGCCACCGAGCCGTCGGCGGGAACGTCTCTTAAATCAATAACATTGCCATCTGCTTTGGCTGCTACAACCGTATTGAGCAATTTGGGGTCTATGGACGACACCAATTCTATATACGATTTTCCAATATTTTCGGCACCAAATTCATGTATTGTGCCTTCGGGGAAAATTATTTTTATCATTTTTTTAAATTTTATCGGTTTATTATGGCCGCTAAATTAATAAATTATTCCTGTACGGCGCATCTGTATCTCTATTTTTTTATATTTTTATTCTAATTACAGCCTATTTTACGGGTATTTCCTTGTCGGCAAAACGTTTTATGGCATTGTAGGCCGAGTATATTCCCAATTCGCCTGCTTTGCTCAGGTCGGATATACCCTCGTCGATATTGCCTAAATATATTTTCACGAGGCCGCGATTGTAATAGGCATCGGCCAATTTGTCATCTATTTCTATTGCTTTGTCGTAATCGACAACGGCCGATTTGAAATCGCTTAATTTGGCAAATACATTGGCGCGATTATAATAGGCATGCGCAAAATCGGGCATCTGGGATATGACCATGTCAAGGTCGGACTTTACAAGATGAAAATCTATGTCGGGCAATGAGTTATTGCGCCTTATGTCGAACTCGTTGCTTTTGCTATCCTCGGCGGCATGTTGCCATTCAAGATATTTGTATCGCACAGCGGCACGCATGAAATAGACGAGCCACATTTCGCCTTCGAGTGTAAAGGCTATGTTCAGGTCGTTTATTGCCGATGCAAAATCTTGCACCAGATAAAAGTCCATGGCCCTTGCCAATCGCGCCGACAACGACTCGGGGTCGTCCGATATGCTTTTTGAGTGTTCGTCTATGCCTGCAAAATGTCGTGTCACTTCGTCTTCGCTCAATGCACGCTCGTTGTTGGTGAGCAAGACTGTTCGTTCAAAGAATTTACTTTTGTTAATATCCTCCACCGGTTTATAATAGTGAATGACCGATGATACTTCGACGGGCTGCTCGTAGTAGGTGATGGTGAACATAGGTTGCAGTTCCACATATACATTGCGATTTTGTACTTTGCCACGATACGAGGTTGCATATTGTTTTTCTTGTTCGTCGTCGGCCACAACCATTTTATTGTAGTTGCGCATGTTGCGGTCGGAACGCTTACGCACCTTGTCGTCCTTGCCCGAAACGGTGTCTTGCCTTGCTATGTCGCCTGTTGCAATGGCCATTTGTTTTTTCAGCAACCATACTTCGTCGGTTTCGGCTTTTTTGTTCTGCCCCATTTTGCGATAGGCTGCCGCACGACGCAAATAGCCATATTCAAAATTCGGATAATCCTCTATCACACGCGAGTAATCGGCTATGGCACCATCCATGTCGCCGGTATTGTCGCGCAGCAGGGCGCGGTTAAATCGTGCCATGGTGTTATCGGGGTCGATGTCGAGCACTTTGTCGAAATCTTTTATAGCCAGATTGTCCTCGCCCACTTGCATTCTGAGCAGACCGCGATTGTAATATCCATAGAAATTATGCGAGTCGATGTTTAGCGCGGTGTTATAATCGTCCATGGCTCCGCGCAGATTGTTTCTGTAATAACGCACAAGGGCACGCGATATATAACTGTTGCTACGTCCCGGGAGTAGTTCTATCACATAGTCCATATCCTTCTCGGCCTCTTCGTAGCGTTCCTGCTCGGCATATAGCATTGCGCGTGTCGAATACACCTCGGGCGAATATTTATCGCAATTCAATGCCTCGTCTATCATCCTGTGCGCCATGATGGTGTCCTCTTGCTGCAATGCCACCTTGCTGCGCAGTATGTATGCGTCGGTGTTACGGGGGGAAAACGCCAGCATGGAGTCTATTACATGCGCTGCATTTTCCCAATTTTCCTGTTTTATGGCTGTCACTGCCCAATTTTGCCATAGCGCGGGATTTTGCGGGTCGTATTTTATTGCCATCTTGAAGTCGCTCTCTGCCTCGGGGTATTTATCGAGATTGGCACGACACAAGCCGCGCAATTGATAACTGCGCGACACGTATGGGTTGCGTTCTATCGACAAGGAGAGGTCCTCCTCGGCGCCGACAAAGTCGTCGAGATTATATTTTGCCAACCCACGATAAAAATATGGCTCATGCAGATAGGGACGTGCCGTTATCACCCTGTTGAAGTATTGTATAGACAGCACGTAGTCTTCGAAATAAAGAGCATTGCGTCCTATTATCATTACCTGCTCGGTGTTCAATTGTGCTTTTGCAGATAGTGATAGGAACAGTGATAACAGGATTATTAATGCGCTTCGTATTCTCATTTAAGAACCCTCTTTGTTTTGTAGTTGCAATGCGCCTTGCCTTTCAGCAAATTCATAAGACGGTTTTTGTTCATTTGACGGCGCAGGGGCGAGAGACGATCGACAAACACCTTGCCTTCGAGGTGGTCGAACTCGTGTTGCATCACGCGTGCCAGATAGCCATCGACCCACTCATCGTGTTCCACGAAATTCTCGTCCATGTACTTTACATGTATGCTTTTGGGACGTGTCACTTTTTCGTGTATTCCGGGAACGCTCAAACAACCCTCTTCGAGCGACTCGGTCTCTTCCGATGTCTCTATTATATGTGCATTTATATATACCTTCTTAAAATTCTCGAACTCGGGAAAATCCTCGGCAAGCGGACAAAGATCTACTATGACAACACGTATTGGCAAGCCAATCTGCGGTGCTGCAAGCCCTATTCCCTCGGCTACTTCGAGCGTGTCGAACATATCGGCAACCAGTTTTTTCAGTTCGGGATATTCGGGTGTTATATCTTCGGAAACTTTTCTCAGGACAGCTTGTCCGTACAAATAAATAGGTAGTATCATATTTTGTTTAATGTGTTTATTATTCTTACTGTTCTATTCGACGCATGCGTCGGCTTTCCATATACGATTGCAGAATGATGGTTGCGCTTATCTCATCGACAAGGGCCTTGTTGCGACGTGCCATCTTGCCTATCCCCGATTCCAGAATTGTGCGCTGTGCCAACACCGATGTAAAACGCTCGTCGTAATATTCCACCGGGATAGTCACTAATTTTCGCAGTCGGTTCACGAACGGCTCAACGCGCGACATATTCTCGGAGTACTCGTTGTTCATCTGCTTGGGAAGCCCCACCACAATCCTTTCAACCGGTTCTTTTTTTACATAATCGAGTATAAAGTCGAATAATTTTGTTGTATCGACTGTGGTGAGCCCGCCGGCTATCAATTGCAATTCGTCGGTGACAGCAATGCCGGTACGGCGTTTTCCATAATCAACAGCCATTATTCGTGCCATAATTCTTCATTTGTATATTTTCGCGACAAAGTTAGCCAAATAACCCGAAAGGCCGTTCTGCGCAATTGTAAAATAAAATTAAATTGTCATAATCACAGATAAAAAAATGCTCTATGATTATTTTTTTATTTTGTAACAACGATAACTATATATAGCAATTATCACAAAACACAACAACGGCAATAAATATGACATATTAACGGCAGGATGCCCAAGAATTTCTTTTTGGTCTATCAGCATGCCTTGCAACGGGGGCATCAACGCTCCACCCACTATGGCCATCACCAAGAACGAGGCTCCAAAGGCTGTGTCCTCGACGCCTACATTTTCCAATGCTATACCATATATTGTGGGGAACATCAACGACATAAATAGGCTGATGGCCACAAGGCAGTACAAGCCGTATATTCCCTCGATTGTTATTGCGCCTATGGTAGCCAGCGATGCTCCAATTGCAAAAACACCAAGCAGCACACGCGAATTGACATAGCGCATCAGGAATGTACTTATGAAACGTCCCGAAAGGAACATGATTGTCGCCACTATATTATATTTTTCGGCTGTTGCCTTGTCTATTCCCAAATTATCGGCATATTGTATTATGAATGTCCACACCATTATTTGTGCCGCCACATAGAACATTTGTGTAACCACACCCTCGCGATAGGGTTTGTTGCGCCATAAACGGGCACACGACTCCTTAATACCTACTTTCATGCGCGGTTTGCTTGCCTTGGGCATTTTGGTGCATGCTATTATCACAAATACGACAATAACCAAAAGGCCTATTGCCACATAGGGGTCGCGTATTACGGCGAGGTCGTGTAAACGTATCTGCGCTTTTTCGGTTTCGCTCAATCCGTAGAAGATTATCTTATCAGCGGCATCGCGCTTATCGGAAATGAGTGACGGCAACACAAAAAATGCCGATATGAACATGCCCGACAACGAACCAAGCGGATTGAAGGCCTGTGCCAAATTCAAACGGCGGGTTGCCGTCTCCTTGCTGCCCAACGACATTATCATGGGGTTGGCAGTGGTTTCAAGAAACGCCAAACCGAATGTAAGAATATAAAGCGACAAACAGAAAAACGCAAAATTCTGATAATTTGCAGCCGGAATAAACAGCAGTGCTCCCACTGCATACAATCCCAACCCAAGCAGAATGGCACTTTTGTAGCTGTATTTACGTATAAAGAGCGCTGCGGGGACTGCCATGGTGGCATATCCTCCGTAGAATGCAAATGTTATGAGCGAAGCCTTTGCCACCGGCAATTCCATAAGTGTTTGGAATGCAGCCACCAAGGGACGTGTCATATCGTTGGCAAAACCCCAAAGGGCAAACAGCGATGTGACAAGAATAAAAGGCAGCAAATATCTTTTTTCTATCAATTTGTTGTTTTCGGTTTTTTCCATAGGTTGCACTATTTATATAAATGAAAAATTCGTTCCATCAATTGCCATTTTTCACTCGACGACGCTCCGGTTGCCGCCGCTTGGAACTCGGACATATAATCCTCCCATTCTTGCTGGCGAGGCAATGTGGCCAAACGTGCCATGGCCTCGTCCCAATTAAAATCGAGCGGTGTTTCCACAATCATAAAAAGCCTTGTTCCTACAAGGTATATTTCCATTTCCAATATACCCACTTGGCGTATGCCGGCGATTATCTCACGCCAAGCCTCGCCTTCGCTATGACGTTTTTTATATTCCGCTATCAGGGCAGGATTGTCTTTCAGGTCGAGTGTCTGGCAATATCTTTTTACAGGCTTGTCATACTCCGTTGTTTTATATCCGTTTTGTGGTTTTTCTGTCATATCCTTATAATTTTTTTGCAAAGTTAAGCATTTTTTTCTTACAGACAATTGCACAGCCCGCATATTCAACGAGCGCAGGAAGTTATTCATATAGAAAGACAAATCTCGGGCAACACCGTGGTGCAACCCGAGAAACACATAATCCTATAAATAAACAAAGTATTAATTGTGATAATAAAGAAACTGTTTAAATTTCTAAAAAATAGTCTTCTGTGCGAAACAAATTAAAACTGCTTCTAAATTATTTATTGTAAAGCAACCACGCCTGTTGGAAATCGGCATTGTCGGGGTGATTGGCTTTGAATTGCGCTCTTGCCTCGGCTGCTTTTTGCTTGTCGTCGTATGAACCGCATACCACACGATACATTCCGCTGACAGGATTTTGAACCACTAATGCGCTGTAACCCTCGCCCACCAATGTGTCTTTAAGAGCCTCGGCATTGGTTTTCGAAGTGAAACTGCCACACACTACACTGAACGCTTTAAGAGCACCGGCCTCGCCAACTGCAAGAACCACTTTCTCCTCGCGATATGTGTCATCGACAGGAGCAACTGTTATATTGGAAGAGGTTGTTGACGACACAGGAGCTATCTCTATGGGCTCTGTTGCCTGACTTTGTCCCTGAACAAGTTCTTGTTGTTGTGCTTGGTCGTACGCAGCCTTGATATCGCTCTGTTTTGTTGATTTACATGAACTAATGGCCACTGCCACACAAACGCTTAATCCTAAAAATACTAATTTTCTCATTTTTATAATAATTATTAATTATATCACAATATCGGCATCGCAAAAAATGACACAGTGTGCAACTATGCGGAATTTGCATGCACGCTTTATACATGGTGTTTCGCAACAAAACTTTTGCAAAGTTAAGCATAAAAACCTAACTATTTTATTTTTTAGGAATACTTTTTTGTGACTTTATGATAAAGTTTCATAAATTAGCCACGTAAAACCGAAAAGTTAGGATATATTTATTTTTAACAGCCATGCAACCAACAGAAAAATGGTTGTTTGAATAAACCACGGTTTATGCAAGAATTATTTTAGGGAATTAAAAAGCGTCTTAGCAAGTTAAATTTATGAAAACCGCAAAATTTATTATTTTTTCGTTTCTGGCAATGTCGTGTGTACATGGGATAAATGCTCAAACACAGGAACAGAAACAGGCCGATAGCGCAAAAATCATCTATTCCGACTATTTTGGGGAGAACACCATGCGCTACGATTTTCATCATGGTGGCAACAGCACCGACGAATATTATCTGTTCGACAGGATAAAACGCGAGGGTGCATGGGCCGGTTCCAAAACATCGCTCATCAACCCGTTCGAGTATGGCGAGCAGCATTTCAGGATAGTAGATACCGAAAGCGGAAAAGTTATATACAAGAACAACTACTGCACACTGTTTAACGAGTGGCAAACCACCCCCGAGGCTGCACGTGTAAGCCGTTCCTACCCCGAGGCACTTATATTTCCCGAACCTAAGAAGGATTTTACCATACAGATATTTGCCCGCAACAAAGTGAGCAAGGCCATGGAACTGAAACACTCGCACAGCGTCAGCGTTAGCGACTACAACATATTGCCATCGCGCATTGCCAACGAATACATCGACATCCACAATGGCGGCGACATAGAACATAGCTTGGACATTGTGCTACTGCCCGACGGATTTACCAATGAGGAAAAAGAAAAATTCCTTGCCTCGTGTCAAATGTGGAAGGATGCTCTGTTTGCCTACTCGCCGTTCAAGGAGAACACCCGACGTATAAACATACGTGCCGTGTGGGTGGCATCGCCGGAATCGGGAATAAGCGAACCGGGGCATAACAAATGGGTGAACACCTGCTTAGGCAGTCGTTTTTTTACATTCGGCAGCGAACGTTACCAAATGGTCGAGGATTTTCAAAGGGTGAGGGATATGGCCGCTATGGCACCCTACGAGAGCATTTTCATACTCACAAACACCGATAAATATGGTGGTGGCGGCATATACAATTTCTATGGTCTTGGCTCGGCAGGAAAGACAGGGCGCACCGGCGAGGTATATGTACACGAGTTCGGACACTCGCTCATGGGGCTTGGCGATGAATATGTCGAGGTTGGCAACACCGTCAGCGCATTCTACCCTGCCGACAAGGAGCCTTGGGAGGCCAATCTGACGACATTCGTAAATTTCGAGGGAAAATGGGAGGATATGATAGACGAGACGACACCCATCCCCACCCCATTTGAACAATCCATGCTTGCCATGCCACAACACGAACTTGTGACGGGTGCCTACGAGGGTGGCGGCTATTTAGAGAAAGGCATCTACCGTCCCACGCCGCTGTGCATGATGAACCAGCTGCGCGATTTTTGCCCTGTGTGCCGGCGTGCCATATCGCGCTATCTCGATTATATATGCAAATAAGAGGCTGTTTTAACAAATAAAAATCCCCGATTGGGGATTTTTATTTGTTAAATGGCAATGCAGTCCTAATATATTAAGGATATATCCGTCGCCTACTGCCTGTATCTAATATTCAATTCTATTCCATCCGAAAGCACTCCCTTCACAGGCGAGCCTTGTGCGTCGTAGCTCCATTCGCCTTTGGGCAAGCCGGGCGAGCGTTGTCCCAGCATGTCAAATGCCGACAACAGCACTATGGGGTACATTTCGTTTTCGTTACCGGGAATTTCGCGCTCTATGACACAGTTGCCTATAAAGCCGGCGATGTCAATATTGGTCTTGTTCAACGCCACAGAGTATTCGTATTTATTGGGATAGTCCGCAAGAACCTTGTTTACAGAATCGCAACGATAACCGGTGATATTACCCATGCCGTCGTGCGACATCGAATAGACACGTTCGTTGTCCATATATGCCTTGCTCAGTCGGCCACCCATGGAATATTCGCAACCAAACACTGCAAAGTCTGTCAACCTGCCATCGTTGCTAAACTCCCCGGCATATTTATATTCCGAGTCCTCGTTGATGATGCCTTGGGGCTCCGACGTTATGGTTGTGTGTATTTTCATTATATTTTCGCTCACAAAAATATAGTTCATGGTGATGGCGCCGGTCACTTTGTGATATTTTCCGCTATTGTCTTTTGCAAATGTCGTCACATCGCAATTGACATTTTTTATGCGGTTTTGCGCATCGTAGTCGAATGTGTAGTCCCACGTAAAATTGCGTCCGTTGTACAACTGAGTCATTTTAATCCCCTGCACCATGCGATAGTCGTCCTGCGGCATAGGCGTGTAGTGACTTATTGCTGTATCGGCATTATAGCCTTCGTCGTCGCTGCTGCATGCTACCATAAAGAGCGACGCTGCCATAAATAATAATGTAAAATGTTTTTTCATTTTTTTGTTCTGTTTTTTCACTGCGCTAAGATAACGCATTTATTCAGGATGACCAAAATTTTCGCTTTTATTAAGACGTTGTTTAAATTACAAGGAACCATTTTCCTGCGAAAACCGTTTTTTCGCTGTTTTTTGTACTGTAAAAAATGGCAAAATAACATAATAGAGCCACCAAGACACCTACCCACCCGACATCCTTGCTGCCAAATTTGGCAGGGCATGAAACCATTTGTTCGGGGTGTTTGTTTTTTATCAGTAAGAACCGTTCTATATGGCATTTATTGATTATTACAAAATTCTTGGTGTGGAACAGAATGCCACACAACAGGATATAAGAAAAGCCTATCGCAGATTGGCAAAAAAATATCACCCCGACGTGAACAACAGCGACCCCGATGCTCAACGACGTTTTCAGGCCATAAACGAGGCAAACGAAGTTTTGAGCGACCCCGAAAAAAGAAAAAAATATGACGAGTATGGCGAGCATTGGCGCCATGCCGACGAGTTCGAGGCACAACGCAAGCAATATGGTAGCATGGGCAACGATGATGCTTTCGGAGGCTTCGACGGCTTTGGCGGCTTTGGCGATTTCAGCCACAGTGCAAATGGAGCCGGTGGTTTCAGCGATTTTTTCGAAAGCCTTTTCGGTGGTCATGGCTTTCGTTCGTCGCGTGGCGCATCGACAAAAGGGCGCGACATGCAAAGCAGTCTTACATTGTCGTTGCGCGAGGCGGCCGTCACACACAAAGAGACCATCGAGATTAACGGCCGGAAAATACGTCTGACAATCCCTGCCGGCATTGCCGAGGGACAGACAATACGCCTGAAAGGTCATGGCGAAAGCAGCCCCGATGCCACACGCAACGGCGATTTATACATAACATTCCACATACTGCCCGACCCCATATTTGTGCGCAACGAGAACGACCTGTACACAACAGTCACCGTCGATTTGTACACCATGCTGCTGGGCGGAGAACTATACGTCCCCACCCTCGGTGGCAACGTGCGCATGCAAATTAAGCCCGGGACACAGCCCGGTACCAAGCTGCGACTGCGTGGCAAAGGCTTTCCGAAATACAAAAAAGAGAATGAGTTTGGCGACCTCATAGTGTCGCTCAAATTGGAACTGCCACAATTGAACGAACAACAAAAAGAACTTTTACAAAAAATAAAAAACAGTTAAACACGTTCTTTAATCATCGGGGCACAAGTTTCTTGGGGGCAACGTGCCGATAGGAGTGGAACATACCGTCCTCATCAGCAGCATGCAAAATACTATGATAATTTATTCTAAAATATAATGTCGTTTCATAAATATAAATAATTTGACTATCTTTGCGTAATCGCGAATTCACAAGAAAAAATAATAAAACATAAAAAGTTAAAGAAAAACAACAAAAAAACAAAACACAAACCTTATGAAAAAATTTGCTTTTGGAATTCTTTTCCTGTGTTGTGGGCTATTATCATGCTCCCACAGCGCACAAGTGGCCGACTACAGAGTAGTACCCTTGCCACAGGAGATTACAACACCCGCGGGCGATGCCTTTGTTCTTAGCGAGCAGACAAACATTGTCTATCCCAAAGACAACGCTGTCATGGAGCGTAACGCCGATTTTTTGGCAGAATACATTAAGGAAAAAACCAATCTGACACTTACCGCCACAACCGGCGAGCGCCCCAAAGCCATAACCCTTGCAATAGGCGATGTATCGTCCAACAAAGAGGGCTACAAACTCACAGTAAATGCCGACGGCATCACCATCACAGGTGCATCCGAAGCCGGCGTATTCTATGGTATTCAGACACTGCGCAAATCGCTTCCCGTAGTAAACGGTGGCAGCATCACAATGCCCGCTGTCGAAATTAACGACTATCCGCGTTTTGCTTATCGTGGTACACACTTAGACGTATCCCGTCATTTTTGCACAGCCGACTCGGTTAAGCGTTTCATCGACATGTTGGCACTGCACAACATGAACCGTTTCCATTGGCACCTGACCGACGACCAAGGCTGGCGTATCGAAATAAAAAAATATCCTAAACTTGCCGAAGTAGGCGGATATCGCAACGAAACAGTGATAGGACGTAACACAGGCGTGTACGACGGTATCGAATACGGTCCCTACTACTACACACAAGAAGAGTGCCGCGACATTGTTAAATATGCTGCCGAGCGCCACATCACCATTATCCCCGAGATAGACCTTCCCGGCCACATGCAAGCAGCCCTTGCCGCATACCCCGAGTATGGTTGCACAGGCGGCCCCTACGAAGTATGGAAAATGTGGGGCGTATCGGACAATGTGCTTTGCGCAGGTAACGATGCCACACTGAAATTCATCGAGGACGTACTTACAGAGGTAATAGATGTATTCCCCTCGGAATTCATACATGTTGGTGGCGACGAGTGTCCCAAAGACCAATGGAAAAAATGCCCCAAATGCCAAGCACGCATAAAGAAACTTGGCATCAAAGGCGACGACAAACATAGTGCCGAAATGTATTTGCAAAGCTTTGTCATTTCGCATGCCGAAAAATTCCTGAACAGCAAAGGACGCAACATCATCGGCTGGGACGAGATATTGGAAGGCGGTTTGGCACCCAACGCCACAGTACACTCATGGCGAGGCATTGCCGGTGGTTTGGAGGCTGCAAAACAAGGCCATAACTGCATTATGTCGCCCAACGATTTCTTATACTTCGACTACTACCAGACAAAATACATCGACGACGAGCCCCTTTGCATAGGCGGTTACGTACCTGTCGAGAAAGTATATAGCTTCGAGCCCCTGCACGAGTCGCTCACACCCGAACAACAAAAATATATAATAGGTGTACAAGCAAATATATGGACAGAGTATATGCCCGACTACAAACGCGTAGAGTATATGGCACTTCCCCGTATGGCAGCGCTTTGCGAAGTTCAATGGTGCAAACCCGAGAACAAGGACTACGAGGACTTCAAAACACGTCTGTTGCCCCTTATCGACCTTTACGATATAAAAGGCTACAACTACGCAAAACACCTGTTCGAGGTGTTCACTACATTCTCCACAGACACAGTGAAAAATTGTGTCAAGGTGAACATGAGCACAATAGACAATGCCCCCATATACTACACACTCGACGGCAGCGAGCCCACCACTGCATCGGCACGCTATGAGCAACCTGTGGAGATAACCGAGGCATGCACATTGAAAGCAAAGGGAATAAGCGGCACCCGCCAGACAAAAACATTTACCGAGAACATCATTTTCAACAAGGCAACAGCACGCTCAATAAAATTGTTGCAACCCACCAACCAACACTACAATTTCGATGGTCCTCTGACACTTATCGACGGTCTTGTGGGCAGCCCCAATTACCGCACAGGTCGTTGGCTTGGTTTCTCCGAGAACGATTTTGAGGCATTGATAGACCTTGGCCAAAGCAAGGAGATATCTTCGGTTGCAGTGAACACCAGCGTGAACAAAGAGGATTGGGTTTTCGGCGCACGCGGTTTTCAAGTATCGGTGTCCGAGGATGGCAAAGAATATAAGGAGGTAGCAAAAGAGGACTACCCTCAAATGGCAAAAGAGGATGCCGACAAAATTTACACACACGAACTGAAATTTGCCCCCACAGCAGCACGCTACGTAAAAGTAAAAGTACTTGTAGAGTCTTCTATGCCTGCATGGCATGGTGCTGCCGGCAAGCGTGCGTTTATTTTTGTTGACGAAGTCAGAATAGATTAATAAGAACACACCCCAATAAAAAAATGAGTTAATCCTTGCAAGGGATTAACTCATTTTTTTATTCCCATGCCGGACAGCGTCAGCAACAGAAACGTTTTTTGCGAATAGAACACACAATGGACACTTGTGATATATGCCTACTGATAGAATATAAATACCATTGAAATATAGATAAACCGCAAAAAGGAATTTAAGCACTCTTCAAATAAACGAAAAATATAATATCGTCAGAACAAAATAGCACTACCGAGCATTATATATACACAACGGAGCCGCCGAACACGAGCAACAGCCAAATCGAAAAAAGACGATTTCATACCATTTGTGTACGCTCCCTGCATACGTCACCAAATAGTACTGTTGCCAATGCTATAAGCGCTCCGTTGTTAAATTAATGTTTAACAAATAAAAAAAACAAAGCCATGAGCATGCCGGTAAGAAGAGGGAGTTCGCAAGGATGGATTCCCAGTATTTTCAACGATTTTTTTAACAACGAATGGATGATAAGAAGCGGTGCCACCGCTCCCGCCATTAACGTGTTCGAGTGTGAGAGAAGATATACAGTGGAGGTTGCTGCTCCGGGAATGACAAAAGAGGATTTTGCCATCCATCTCAGTTCCGACAACAACCTGAGCATTACAATGGAAAAAAATTGTAATTGCAAGGGTGGAAACTGCGGTTGTGACGACAAGGGAGAGAAAGAGCAAGGTAACGACAAGATGCAAAACAACGAAGAACGTAAAGGCCGTTATCTGCGACGCGAATTTTCATATACAAAATTCCAACAGACACTCATCCTGCCCGACGATGCAGACACATCGAAAATAGAGGCAAAAGTAAGCAACGGTGTCCTGACTGTGGAGATACCCAAGAAACATGCCGATGAACCAAAACAAATCAATCGCGAAATATCCATTGAATAAGAAAATAGGTTGTCCGATAATTTTATCGGACAACCTATTTTTTAACATGATGGGTTTTAAGGCTTGCAACGCCCGAAACAGCAGAACCTGTCGGGGACAAACAAACATTTTTAGGGCAAGCGTAACGCAAAAACAGCCTTCATAGACTGCTACTTGTTTTTATGCCCCACTAAAATATATGCTTTAAATAATCCCACAAGGCAGTACCGCAAAAACACAATACCAAGACTAATGTCAGCAGGGAGTAAATAAGTTTCAGTCCTGTTGTCAGCATGAAACCGACAAACGACATGGCAGCTACCTTAAACGCTTTTTCAGTGGGAGTTTTTGCAAGCAACTCCCCTATTAACGCTCCCAGAAACGGAAAAAGTATAATACCCGTCACACCGCCAAAGAAACCCACAAATATGCCTATTGTCATGCCCCACACCCCATATTTGGAGCCACCCGTTTTGTTGGCAAGCCATATAGGAATGAAATAGTCGAGCAACATGACGACAAGTGCCACGACGCCGGCCGCAACCATGCCCCAAAGCGGGAAATTATGTTCGTCGCTATACGCGAACGCAGTGAACAGCAGAGCCAAAAAACTGACAGGCGGCCCGGGTAAGGCAGGAGCCACAGCGCCTATCAAACCCACAACGGCGCATATCACAGCCAATAACAACAACAGCGCATCCATTACTTTTTCTCTTTATCGGCCTTGTTGTTCAGGACCTCTTTTATCTGCGAATTGGAATGATATGGCACCTTGCCCGAGGGTACATATTTACTTGACGATGACAAATGTGTATCTTGGTCGTCAAAGAATATATGAGCGCCAAAAGCCTTCAACACCTCGTCTTTTCTTAGTCCGCCCAAGAAATAGGCTTCATCGACATAGACACCCCATTTGCGCAGCGTCTTTATGACACGAAAATGCGAAGGCAGGCTGCGCGATGTAACAATGGCCAAACGCAACGGCGACAGTTCGATGGATGTAGGCAGACATTCCTGAATTTGCGATAATTTAATCAGCAGATTGGCAAACGGCCCCGCTTTGAGCGGTTCATCGGCATGCTCTTTTTCATACTGATAGAACGCATCAATGCCATGCTCCTTATATCGGCATTCCGACTCATCCGAGAAGATGACAGCATCGGCATCGAACGCTATTTTCACGCGGCTGTCCTCGGGGTTGAACTCGGTTGGAGGAGCATAAATCTGTGCCGCGGCACATATACCCGAATCTATCACCAGCTGCACATCGTGTTCATCCTTCGACAAAAAAAGGTCAATGGAAAAAGCTTTCAGATATTTCGACAAAGACTCACCACCCGACAAGGCCACGCGCGTTATGTCGAGTCCATATTGGTCCAGCGATTTAAGCATGCGCATGCCCGTTTCGGGGCTGTTGCGCGACATGACAACCACCTCGACAATGGGTCTGTTGGCTTGTTTGTTCAGTTCGAGCAAACTTTTCACAAGATAGAACGCTGTTCCTTTTTGCAAAGGCTCGTCCTCGTGTTCTTCCTGATATTGTCTGTATTTTTTTATACCATCGCGAACAAAAATCTCATTTTCTTTTTCAAGGTCGAACAATGCGCGCGATGATACTCCTATGACAAGACGTCCGGTTAAATCTTCCATATAAAATTACTTTAATCGTGCGAAGATAATTGTTTTATGCATGTACGACAACAAATTTATGATAAACTGTTTCGAAGTTGTTTAAAATTCTAAAATTATTCCCTTATGCAAACTATTCATTTCGCCGTTTTTTTACAAGTTTAACGCACAATAGACGTAGCGGAGTGAAAATAATTAGTAACTTCGCCGCATATAATTGCGTGTATATGATAAAGGATATAGTATTCGATTTTGGTGGGGTGCTTATAGAGATAGACACTCCTGCTGCCATAAAAAAATTCGCCGATTTGGGGCTGCCTCGTCCACACGAGTTCCTTAACAGCTACCAACAGACAGGAGCATTTTATCTGCTCGAAAACGGCGATATCACAGCCGAGGAATTCATTGCCCGGCTATCGTCGTTATGCAACAGAACCATCACCTACGACCAAGCCAAGGATGCTTGGCTTGGCTTCATTGTAAAAGTACAGACCGAGCTGTTGGAGGATATTCAGACACTGCGTCCGCAATACAGGCTATCGGTGCTAAGCAACACGAACCCCTTTCTGCAAGGCTGGGCGCGCAGCAAGGAGTTCACCCAAGAGGGAAAATCGTTGGACGACTATTTCGACAATCTGTTTTTGAGCTACAAAATGCACTGTTCGAAGCCAAGCGAGGAGATATATCGCAAAATGTTGGTGCAAGGAAATATGGTTGCCCACGAGACGCTGTTTGTGGATGACAGCGAAAAAAACATTGATGCGGCGCGGCGCGTAGGCATAAATACCCTATTGGTGAAAAACGGCGAAGATTGGCGGGCGGCACTTCGCGAATATCTTAAACAGGGGCAGATATAAAAAAAGAGGTTGTAAATATAAAAATCATACCGCGGCATTGTCAAAATGCTGCGGTATGATTTTATTTAATTATTGTATTCAAATATTCTCCTGCTGAATAAAAAACAAAAGCCCGCCACCTGCTGTTTATAAATAAAAACAGTTATGAAAAAAATTATTTCAATTACCATTTGGGTGAGCGTGTGTTTGGTTCTTGGTTATTTATCGAGCCTTTTCCAGAGCAGTGCCATGACAGAATGGTATCCCACACTGCACCGTTCGTCGCTCACACCACCCGATTGGCTGTTTCCCGTAGCATGGACTATTATCTATATACTAATGGGAATTTCGGTGGGGCTATTACACGATATTCGCAATATATACACGCGATTTTTATACATACTGTTTGTCATACAACTGATACTGAACATACTGTGGAGCCTGTTTTTCTTTTATATGCGCAGCCCCATATTCGGGTTCATCGATATTATATTGCTCGATATGTTTTGCGTGATATATTTTGCAGCGACATACTTTGTATATCGTCCATCGGCATGGTTGTTTCTGCCTTATATCCTGTGGCTTGCTTTTGCAACCTACCTTAATGGCTATATCATGATACACAATTAAGGAAATTATAGTTTTTTCAGGAACTTTTTACGATTTACTTTTTCGTTAAAACTATATTTTCCGGCTGTAATCTCCTCGATTGTCAAATTTTTGTATGCTATGGTATATCCGCCGCCGTTGGTGCAGTAAGTATCCTCCTCGTACACAAAAGCAATAGAACCATCCTTTTGTTGAATCATGGTGGAATATGCCGATGCTTTCTGTGTCACCTGATAGCGTCCATCCCACTCCTGTGCAATGTTCTCGGGGGTGTCGAAATCTGTTGCAGTTGATAATTCTTTGTAATATATACCTACGTTTCTACGTCCACTACCGAAAGGCAACGACTGGAACAGGATGTACATATCCTTGCCATCCTCGTTGCGTGTAACCGGCAACACCAAAACTTCGCCATTGCACGAATTGTCGAGTGCAGCCACTCCGCCATTTTTCTCGCCCGAGAAGGCAGCCTTGCCCCACTCGCCTTCTGCCGATGCGGTATCGCTGAACTTGAAAATATTATACAGGCGACCGCCACCGCAACGCGAACTTAGCAAAATAGAGCCGTCGGGAAGTTCTTCGGTCTTTGGCTCATCGCCTCCCGAAGGAATGGGGGCGGCATCTGTGCCACCTAATATATTCCACTGCATACCGAAGTCATCGGAATACACCACAAAATTGCAGAAGTTATTGTCTTTGTCGCGAGCCAACATACAAGCATACAAACGATAATAATCGCCCACCTTGGTATATCTGCTCTGGTGTATTCTGCCCGAGCCTATGAACATCGACTGTATGGGGCCCACCGGCGAAGCATCAAGCGGAGCATAAAACTGTTCGGTGATAACCTGTGGTTTGCTCCATGTAAGTCCGCCGTCCTCGCTATACAAGCGTGCCACTTGGTTGGGATATTCGCGTGTGGCAGCAAAATATGTTTGGTAGCCACATACACACACCAACAGCAATCTGTTGCTTTCGCGGTCGGCAACAAGGCAAGGGTCGCCATAACCGGCTGTAAGCGATAAATTGGGGTTATTATCTATTTTTTTGCCATCACCCTCGACAATAGTAAAGACATCGCCCCAATGCTTTCCATTGTCGTTGCTTATGCGACAATGAAGGTCAATGTGTCCAAACCCAATGTCGGCACGGCAAAAACGATAATCGGCAACAGCCACCAGATTACCTTCGGCAGTAACCGCAATAGCCGGTATTCTGTAAGGAATATCCTCCGATGTCGATGTTCTGAATAAATCTACCGACTTTTTCCATACGCCATCCTTGTATAATTCACTTGCCGTAACAGGCATGAAAAACTCGAGCAGCATTACTGCCAACGTAATAACAGATGAAAATTTCATATATACAAACTAAAAAATTAATATTATCACTGAAAAAGCGAATTTACTAAAAAATAATAAGAAACACAAAAAGGCAGCCGTAAGTATTGAGTTTATTCGAGTTTTTTTATTAAATTAGCAAAATAAAAACTAATTCTATGATAATAGCTATTGATTTCGACGGCACATTGGTGGAACATAAATATCCCGAAATAGGAAAAGAGATACCATTTGCCACAGCAACACTTAAAATGCTTCAAAAGGACCGTCATCAACTTATATTGTGGACGGTGCGCAAAGGTCGTTTGCTCGAAGAGGCTGTTGAATGGTGCAGACAGCGCGGTGTTGAGTTTTATGCAGTAAACAAAAACTACCCCGAGGAGGAGGTCGCCCAAGGCGGGGGCTACTGCAAGATAGACGCAGATATATTCATCGACGACCGTAATATAGGTGGCCTGCCCGATTGGGGACAGATATACGAGATGATTTCAAACGAAAAAAGTTGGGAAGAAATTCTTTCCTCATCGAGCGGTAATACAAAAAAGAAAAAAGGATGGCTATGGTAACGGAGCCATCTACCCTATTGCCATAACACAAACAGCGCTTACACAAGCAACAAGTGCCCCGTTTCACCACGAAAAAACGATATTGCATCGGGTTGCTTTCATCGACAAATAAAAAAAACTCATCGAATTGTTCGATGAGTTTTTTTATTCATAAAGATATCAAATCCTTATTATGCCAACCATTTTACGAATGCAAAATCCTGACGGTGAGGAAGTTCTTCGTGTTTGGGGAACATGCGATAGCATATTCTGAAGCTGCCGGCATTGTTCATTACATATTCTGTGTGGAAAGTAAAGATGTTACCCTCGCGTTTTACAACGTCGAGCGGTTGTACCGAGAATACATAATCGCGGCCATTCTTATCTGTTGCCAATGTAACGAGTTCAATACCTACTGCATCGTCCAAACCTTTCTCATCGACGTTGAATGTGATGCTGTATTTGTTTCCTGCATTTATTGTACCTGCATCGACATTTGCATCGCGCTCAACAGAAACCACTTCTATCTCGTTCCACTTGGTAGCAACAGCCTCTTTCCATGCAGCGAGTTCACGTGCAGCCTTAGAGCCGTTAGCAACAAGGTGATGATAGCGTTCGCCCAATTTGTTATAGAATTTGCTATAATAATCATCGAGCTGACGTTTCATTGTGAAGTGAGGAGCGATACCTGCTATTGAGTTCTTGATATATTGTATCCACTCGTCGCTGTATGCCTTCTCGCCACGGTTGTAGTACAAGGGGAGAATTTCGCTTTCGAGCAATGTATATATTGTAGCAGCGTCAAGCTGGTCTTGGAACTCCTGATTTTGATATGTGCGTTTTTCTTTAAGAGCCCAACCTGCACCGGGTTTGTAGCCCTCGCACCACCAACCATCAAGTACCGAGAAGTTAAGAACACCATTCATAAGTGCTTTCTCGCCCGAAGTACCCGAAGCCTCCAAAGGACGTGTGGGAGTGTTCATCCAAATATCTACACCCGACACCAACATTTTGGCAAGTTGCATATCGTAGTTCTCCAAGAATATAATCTTGCCTACAAACTCGGGACGACGCGATATTTCGATGATACGTTTGATAAGTCCTTGACCGGCACCATCGTGGGGGTGAGCCTTTCCTGCGAACAAGAATATGATAGGACGTTTCTCGTTGTTAAGTATCTTTGAAAGACGGTTCAAGTCGGTAAAGAGCAAGTGTGCACGCTTGTATGTAGCGAAACGACGTGCGAAACCAATTACAAGTGCATCGGGGTTTATCTTGTTAACGATATCTACAATGCGCATGGGGTCGCCTTGGTTTTTGAGCCAGTTTTCGCTGAACGCCTGACGTATATAATCTATAAGACGTTTTTTAAGTGCCACGCGAGTGTTCCATATTGTATCGTTGGGAACATTCTGTATAGCCTCCCATATTGATGCATTCGACTGGTCCTTCATGAAGTTGGGGTCGAAATATTTTGCATACAGGTTGCGCCATTCTTGTGCAGCCCATGTGGGGAAGTGAACACCGTTGGTTACATAGCCAACGTGGTTCTCGGCAGGGAAATAGCCTTTCCATATACCGGCAAACATATCCTTAGATACTTTACCGTGAAGACGGCTCACACCGTTTATCTCCTGACAGGTGTTGCATGCAAATGTTGACATGCAGAAACGCTCGCTTGCATCGCCTGCGTTTATGCGACCAAGGTTCATGAGGTCGTCCCATGTGATATTCAGCTGTTTAGCATATCCCTTCATGTATTTGCCAAACAGAGTGGCATCGAAATAGTCGTGTCCTGCGGGAACGGGTGTATGCACAGTGTAAAGGCTCGAAGAACGTACTATCTCCAATGCCTCCTCGTAGGAGTAACCCTCTTTTATATATTGTGTCAGACGGTATAGGTTGCAAAGTGCGGCGTGTCCCTCGTTGCAATGATATATGTCTTTCTTTATACCGAGTTTCTCCAACATAATCATACCACCGATACCAAGAAGAATTTCTTGTTTCAAACGGTTTTCCCAATCACCACCATAGAGTTTGTGTGTGATAGGACGGTCGTAATCGCTGTTCATCTCGAAATCGGTATCCAACAAGTAGAGCGATACTCTACCTACGTTTACTCTCCATACATTTGCGTATACATGATAGTCCATGAAAGGAACGCTAACCACCATGGGGGTAACACCATCGGCCTCATATACGCGGTCCAAAGGAAGTGTGTTAAAGTTTTGAGCCTCGTAGTTTGCTATCTGCGAGCCATCCATGGAAAGTGACTGCGAGAAGTAGCCATAGCGATAAAGGAAACCGACTGCGCACATATCGACGTTCGAGTCGGAAGCCTCTTTCAGGTAGTCACCGGCAAGAATACCAAGACCACCGGAATATATTTTCAACACGTGTGACAAACCGTATTCCATACAGAAATAAGCCACAGAGGGACGTTCTGCATTGGGTTTAACATCCATATATGCACGGAACTGAGCATATACCTCGTCGAGTTTTTTCAATACAGCCTTGTCTTTTGATAGTTCGTCTAATTTTTCTACGCCCAATTTTTCGAGCAACAATACAGGGTTCTCGACACACTCCACGTATAATTTTTCGTCGAGCATGCGGAACAACTCTTTTGCACTTTGGTTCCACTCCCACCATAGGTTGTGTGCCAACTCCTCGAGCTTCATCAAGGGCTCGGGGATGTACGATTTCACGTTAATTGCTTTCCAATTGGGTTGATTTGAATTACTTATTGCAATCATATTAATAAAATTGGTTATTATTTTTCTGTTTTATTTCTTTGTGCGGCTGCCGCCAATGCAAAGTCGTATGCTTTTAAGTAGTTGTTTATAAAGCTTTTCCAAAGAGCCCTATCGGCTAATTTCGATACTTTTTCCCTGCACTTGGCAACCTCCTTCTCGGAAATTTGCGCAAAGGTACAAATAATTTTTGTAATTACATCGGCCGATTCAAAATAGTTGCTATCATTTCTTTCAACCACTTCCACTCCATCGGCAATTTCACCGCGTCGTCCAAGAACAGAATTCACCCACAGGCCAAAACCGGCAAGATTTGTTGTTATCGTGGGAATGTGGAACGCTGCGCTTTCGAGCGGGGTGTATCCCCATGGCTCGTAATACGAGGGGTATATACTTAAATCGTTACCTATCAATACGTCGTAATATTCTTTGTCGAAAATGCCGTCGTTGCCTTTAAGGTAGCAGGGGACATATATTACTTTTACTTTGTTTTTTCCGTTGTAGTTTGCAAGGCCCAAATTGCGTATGGAGCATGCTATTGCGTCGTCTTGGAAATTGCATAGATCGTGTGTCAAATAGGGGTTGACAAGCGGCGATGTCCAGCTGTTCTCCTCGCTGTTAAGACGTTTCTGCAAATCGATACGTTCTTTGTCGGACCATGCGGGAACATCTACAAACGCAAGAACGTCGCGATTTAAGTCGGGCGAAGCGTTCAAGCGTGCCATGACTTCGAGGAACAGGTCGATACCCTTGTTGCGCATTTCCATGCGTCCGCCTATACCTATTATCAGTGCGTCGTCCGATATTTCGTCGGCTGTCAATGCGCGAGCCACCCTTAGGCGTGCGGCACGTGCCATGGCGCGTCGTTTCTCGAATTCGCTTCCGGTGGGTACAAAATCCTTTTCGAAACCGTTTTCAAGGATTACATCTATGTCGCGCTCTATCAACTGCTTACATTCACGCGCGGTAAGTTCGCTGACGGTGGTGAAACAATCTACGTTCAAAGCCGATTGTTTTTCGATAGAGTGTTTTGACTGTACATTGAGTTCGCTTGCCATCTGGTCGCCGTTGTAACCCTCGAAATAGTCGTACAAGGGTTTTCCGTTCGATGCTATTGAACGGCCGATGCTTGTGGCGTGTGTGGTGAATATGGTACCCGCTGTGGGGATATATTTTTTTATGTACAATGCCGCACTGCCGCTTTGCCACTCGTGGGCCTGCACCACAATTTTTGTCTTGTCGGTGAGATAGTATTTGTAGAAGCTCTCTATCACCTGTCCCACAGCATAGCCAAACAGCACCGAGTCGTCGTAATCGCCGTATGCATGCAGAGAATCGACATGATACTCGTTCCATAATCTGTTGTAGAATGCCTCTTTCTCATCAAAGTATGGTGTATAATCGACCAATATAACTTTGGGACGACCGGGAATTTCCCAGTATCCACAGCGTACTTTAAATTTGTCATCTGCCACTGAATTACGCCATTTTTTCCATAGGCGTCTGTCCTCGGTAAAAAGCGGATTTTGCTTGTTTTTCCACAGGTCGGGACCTATATACACAGCCGAAAGACCTTCGATATTGGAAATAGTCTCGGCTTTTGTAGAAAGCACTGTATATATACCCCCTACCTTATTACATACTTCCCAACTTATTTCAAAAAGATAATCGGGGAGCAACAAATTGTTTTTCATTGTTTATTTTTTTACTGTTACGATAAATTGCGAGTGGGCATACACGCTGCCCTGTTACATATATTCGCAAGTTTACCAATTTTTAAAATATGGTATTCCGCGCCCGAAACACCGGTCTGTAATAACAACAAATAGGGAGAAAGTCGCCTTTCTCTCTATTTCGTTTGCAAAGATAATATTTTTTTCTCAAAAAATAAAATTATACATATAATATACAAATAAATAACTGCGGATGCTTTACATCCGCAGTTATTTATTTCCAAGAATATCGGTATTCTTATACGAGGAATGTAGATACCAATGCCAAGATTGCATAGAACTCGGGGAGAGCCGCATAAATCATGGTGTTGGTTTGTACGTCGTGTCCTTGTGAGAGTCCTACGACACCATTGGCACAAATCTGTCCCTGACGAATTGCCGAGAACAAACATACCAAGCCTACGCCCAGTCCCAAACCAAACCACAGTGTGCCTGTTTCTGCATTAACTTTGCCGACGTGCAACATGAATGCAAGGAAACCATACAATCCCTGTGTAGCGGGCAACGCCGAAAGAATCATATAGCCCGATGATTTTGAAGGGTCTTTTTTAAGTGCACCCTCGGCTGCATTTGCTGCAATAGAAGTTCCGTAGCAGCTGCCGATGCCTGCAAGTCCAAGCATCAAGCCCATTCCCAAATAACCTAATAATTCGTTCATAATTTTTAAATTTTAATTTATTAATATTAATTTATTTACTATTTAAATGGTTTGTATTCAACGCCTTTACCTTCGTATCCGGCATTTTTGAAATATTCCACGAATGTCAAACGCAACGGGTGTACAAAAGCACTCAGACAAGACATTGCTATGTTAAGCGTGTGTCCTACTATTATAATAAGTCCAAATCCTATCCAACCGAGCAAACTCCACTCGCTGTTTTCGGTGCCATCGACAACCATCATTGCCAAACTGTTGAAAGTCTGTCCCAACATACCGCCGGCAAGCCCCAAGGCAAAAAGACGGATATAGGAAAGTATATCACCCAAAAGTCCCGACGCCATGTTGTAGGTGTCCCACAAGCCGGCACCTATATTCACAAATACGTTGCGACGTAGGTTATTCAACAGATATATGCCAATGGCTGCAAGGCTGCCTATTATCACGAATGCCCATTTCGACACGTCGGCAGGTATGACGCTCAGGAACGACAACGAGCCGACCACTGCGCTGCCCACAACGAGCAACCACCAACCCCATGCGCTCAGCGAATCCTTGAAACCGTAGAACACAGTGCTGTTAATGGCTTTGACAGTCATTGCAATGGATATATGCACAATACCGATGACCAATGCCAATATCATCTGTTTGTCATAGACCGAACCAAACAATTCGATATTACCTGCAAATATAAATTTCTTAAATTCCTGCGGGATATCGGAGTTTATAAGACTAATTCCAAAGAATGTTCCCAGAAACGCTCCTATGACGGTTGTGAATATACCCAATGTTATCACAAGGTTCATCATGCCTGCCATATTCTTGCCGAGTTTCTTTTTAAGGATAAATCCCAATAGGATAAGTATCAATCCGTAGCCGGCATCGCCCATACAGAAAGCAAAAAACAGCGAGAAGAACGGAGCCACAATGGGTGTCGGGTCGAAATCTGTACCATTTGGCATGCCATACATTTTGGTAAGCACCTCGTACATGCGTGTGAATGCATTGTTTTTCAGTTTCACCGGTGCATTTTCGCCACGTCTGACACGTCGGAGCTCATAGAATGTATTACATTCGTCAAGCACTTTTTCTACATCTGCTTTATTATCCTCGGGCACCCATCCTTGCAGCAACAACAATTTATCGCCTGTTACTTTTTCGCCGCTTATTGCAACCTTGGAAAATTCTATACTATGGATTTTTTCTTTTTGTGCCGCACGCAGAACCGGCAAACTTTGATGTGCAAACGAGGTTTGTTGCTCTTGCAGCAGTTTCATTTCCACATGCAGACGTTCCACCTCGGAATCTATCTGCGAGAGCGACATTGCGGGCAGTTTCACCATTTCGGCATCAATGTCGGGGAGTTCACCGGCCTTGGTGAGTGTCACAAAATAGACACGCGACGACATCTGCTTGATGACAACGGCATTGTATAGGTCGTACCAACGTTCGTCGAACGCTTTAACTGTTGTCTGATAGAAATTAAGGTCGTAACCATTGTCACGCAACTTGTTTACTATGCTCATATCAAACTCGCCCCACACGGTCATTGTCTGATAGTCCTTCTCGGCAACCACCAAGGCTTGTTTCAACAATTCCATGTTGGAATTCATCTGCTCCACCCTGTCGATAATTTCCGTTACTCCTTCGGACGACGAAGCCACCTCCTTGCTTTCGGGCGATAACTTTTCGAGCGATTTTATTATGCGGGTGTAACGATTGTTCTCGGACACAAGTTTCTGCAATTCCTCGTTTTCGGCTACTCCGTCGGCGCGTGTTTCCACATGCACTACGCCGGCTTCGCGCAGGCGAAGCAGGAATTCGTCGTATTCCTTGTGATAGACGAGCATTGTGAGTTTATTCATTTTGCTTATCATGCCTTCACCTCCTCTCTTTGCTCCAACAACGATTTTAATATTTTCTGCGACGATTTCGATAAATTCTCTTCGTCCTCCATGAAACGTTTAATCTTGCGTATGGCATCTTGATAGCCCGGTATCTGTACTTTTTCGAACAGATTGACTTTTTGTGTGGTTTTCTTTCGTGCCACTTCGAGCAGATGCAGTTTTTTGTTCAGCAGTTCCCTGCTTATGGCTGTCATGGCCATTTGTTTCAGTAATTCAATGCCATCGATAAACCATTTAGGCGACGAGAACAAGCTATACGGCGACACAACAAACTCCACATCCGTCAGCACCGGAACCATGACTCCGGCCACTTTCTGTTTGTCTATTGTGAGCTTGCCGGTTCTCACCAACGAAGAATCAAATTCGTTCCACAGTGCAAAGAGACCGCGATATTGTTCTAACAATCGTGCATACTCCTCGTCGTGTTTTTCCATTTCGTCCTTACACTTTTTTACTTCGATACGCAGTGCGCTCTCCTTGCTTTTTATTATAGGGAGAGTTCGCATGCGCATTTTCAGTTGTTTTTCGAGATGCTGCAACGATGTTTTATTATATTGAAATGCAATCATTATGCTTATGCTCTATTTTTTCCAATAGGTATCTACCAATTCCTGACGTATATTAACCTCCTCGGGTTTAAAATATTTCGAGAACAGACTCCATGTAACATCGAGCATTTCCGTAGTGTCGAGGTTTACGTCAATTGCCAGAAGTTTGTCGGAGTAGTCTTTTGCAAAGGCAAGTGTACGTTCGTCGTAGTCGCTAAGGTCAAAACCGTTTTCGAGCTTGGTTTTTGCGTTAGCGGCATCGGCATAAAGACGAACTGCCGCATTCATCACCTGCGGATGGTCTTTACGTGTTTTTTTGCCGGCAACAAGCTGTTTCAAACGCGACAGTGAACGGAACGGATCGACAATTACCTTGCCTATGTCGCTGTCACGACGCAAGAACAACTGTCCCTCGGTGATATAACCCGTATTGTCGGGAACGGCATGTGTGATATCGCCACCCGAGAGTGTTGTCACTGCTATAATTGTTATTGAGCCGCCCGACGGGAACTGCACCGCCTTTTCGTATATTTTTGCAAGGTCCGAGTACAACGAGCCGGGCATCGAATCCTTCGAAGGAATCTGGTCCATACGGTTCGACACGATGGACAAGGCATCGGCATACATTGTCATGTCGGTGAGCAGCACCAATACTTTCTGGTTTTTCTCGACAGCGAAATACTCCGCAGCGGTAAGTGCCATGTCGGGGATAAGCAGGCGCTCCACCGCAGGGTCCTCTGTTGTGTTCATGAAACATATTATACGGTCCAACGCACCCGCATTCGAGAACAGGTTTTTGAAATATAGGTAGTCGTCGTTGGTCATACCCATACCGCCAAGAATAATCTTATCGGTTTGAGCACGCATGGCCACATTGGCCATCACTTGGTTATAGGGTTGGTCGGGGTCGGCAAAGAACGGGATTTTTTGTCCTGTCACCAATGTATTGTTAAGGTCGATACCGGCAATACCCGTTGCAATAAGTTCCGACGGCTGTTTACGACGCACCGGGTTCACCGATGGACCGCCAATCTCGACGTCGGTACCCTCGACAGCAGGACCACCATCGATAGGGTCGCCATAGGCGTTAAAGAAACGTCCCACAAGTTGGTCGCTCACTTTGAGTGTAGGAGCCTTGCCCATGAATATCACTTCGGCATCGGTAGGAATACCGCCTGTACCCTCGAACACCTGCAATGTAACCTCGTCACCCATAATCTTAACAACCTGTGCCAATTTGCCGTTTACCGTTGCAAGTTCGTCATATCCCACACCGGTAGCGTTCAACGAGCATGTTGCCTTTGTTATGGAGTTTATCTTTGTATATATTTTCTGAAAAGCTTCAGTTGCCATATTATTTTACTTTAATTTGTTTTTAGCTTATGCTGTTTTTCTTGTTGCCAATAACTCTTGAAGCTGTGCTTGGTGATTGTTATATTTTTCCGATTTATACTCGGAGTAGTTCATTTGTTTGCACAAGTTGATTACTTTCTTGAAGAAATCGGTTACCTCGGTAAAATCCTCAAATTCAAACTCCGAACGACATATATCCGTAACCAAGCCAAGTATATCCTGCTGACGTTCCAACGGTGTGACAGCGTCAACCTCGTCAAAGGCATCTTGTTGCAGAACCACAAAGTCTATGAGTTCTGCTTTCCAGAATGTCACGTGGTAGTCCACGGGCACGCCGTCGTCGCCAAGGATATTTATCTGTTCGGCGATTTCCTTTCCGCGCAAAAGACGTGTCTTTGCCTCGTTCACCATTTCGAGCCATCCCTCGCCTATTCTACCGGTGATATATTGTTCGAACTCGGGGTATTCTATATATTTTGAATAGGAGTCGATGGGGTTCACTGCCGGATAACGTTTCTTGTCGGCGCGTTCCTGTTCAAGCGCGTAGAAACAGCGGGCTACCTTCTTGGTGTTCTCTGTCACAGGTTCTTTCAGGTTACCGCCGGCAGGCGACACTGTACCTATGAATGTGATGGAGCCTACTTCGTCGTTGTTAAGTACCACATATCCGGCACGACTGTAAAAGTTTGCAATTATTGATGATATATCCATGGGGAAGGCATCGGGACCGGGCAATTCCTCCATACGGTTCGACATTTCGCGAAGTGCCTGTGCCCAACGCGATGTAGAGTCGGCCATAAGCAATACTCTAAGTCCCATTGCGCGGTAATACTCGGCAATAGTCATGGCGGTGTACACCGATGCTTCGCGTGCCGCAACGGGCATGTTCGATGTATTTGCGATAATTATGGTGCGCTCCATGAGTTTACGTCCTGTGTGCGGATCGACGAGCTCGGGGAATTCGGTGAAAATCTCCACCACCTCGTTGGCACGCTCGCCACACGCTGCTATTATCACAATATCGGCCTCGGCCTGTTTTGATATAGCATGTTGAAGAACGGTTTTTCCTGTACCGAAAGGACCGGGAATAAAGCCTGTGCCACCTTCGACAATGGGGTTCAGTGTATCTATTGTTCTGACGCCGGTCTCCAACAATTTAAATGGACGCGGTTTTTGTTTGTAATCCTCCATGGCTACACGTACCGGCCATTTTTGAATCATATCGACCGTTTTTTCCTCACCCTCGTCATTCACAATAACGGCTATGGTATCTGTTATTTTGTATTCGCCTTCGGCTGCAATACTTTTTATGGTCCATTCGCCTTTCAAACCAAACGGTGCCATTATCTTCAAGGGTTGATGATTTTCTTCGACACTGCCGAGCCATGCTGCTGCACAAATTTTATCACCCACTTTGGCTATTGGCGCGAATGACCATGTTTTCTCACGGTCCAACGGGTCGGTGTAGTCGCCACGTTTCAAGAACACACCCTCCATTTTATCCAAGTCGTTTTGCAAACCATCGTAGTTCTTCGACAGCATACCGGGAGCAAGTGACACCTCCAACATGTGGCCTGTAAACTCTGCCTCCTCTCCAATTTTCAAGCGTCGAGTGCTTTCGAATACCTGAACATATACTTTGGCACCGTTGATTTTAATAACCTCAGCCATCAAACGGTCGCCGCCGGTTTTTATATAGCAAATTTCGTTCTGTGCCACAGGACCATCGACAGCCAATAGCACCATATTTGCAATAACTCCGGTTACTTTTCCTTTTGTTGCCATATATCTAAGAAGTTGTTTAATTTTCTAACAATTATTTTTTTATGAAGCCTGTTCGTTACGCCGTTTTCCTGTTCTGTAAAAAACTTGAAGGTATATATTCAAACAGTTTCTATATTTCTTCTTTTTTTAAAGTTTTTGAAACGCTGTTTATACGTTCTCGACAGCAATTTTACCGTCTTTGAGTTCTTCTATTATCTCGTTATAGCGTTGCATGCCTTTTTCTACGTCCAATTTTGCCCAACGCTCCACCATGTCGAGTTTTTGTAAAAATACGAATAGGCGTTCTATGGTAAAATATTTAAACACAGAATTATCATCAAGCCATGCCCATCGCATTTCGTCGAGTTGGCGTTCGCGCTCTTGCAGTTTATCGTTTTCGCTTATGCGCAAAACGGTTTCGAAATAATCTACAACCCCTACAAGACCGAAATCCCTTGTTGCCGATGTGCGCAAGGCCTCGGCTACTTCGTTGTCGCCAAGTACGCAATCCGATATGCTAAGTTTGTATTTTCGTGCAAGCAAGGCAACCAAAATATTATTTACATTCATATTAAACGTAAACCAGTCGGACACGAACTTATTGCGGCACCCTATTGCATAGCTATAATAGTAGCCGCTGAGGACATCCTCCCACACAACATCGGTACGCTCGCTATTTTGGAAATAATACTCCAAAAAGTCGTATATATAGGCCGGCACGTCACTACTGCGATTATCGCCGTTGCTTGCAGCCTCTATAATTTCCTGTAACGCGCTTTTTGTATAACATCCTATGCTAAGGAAATCTACATCATTACCATAGCGCAACAGGGAGAGGATATTTTCATTATCGCGTATATAGAAAAAAAGGTCGATAATTTTTTTATCCTCGTCGGTTAATTGGGGATATAGCTCCTCGCGAAATTTTTCGACCGTATAGCCCACTTTTGCACCATCGAATGTAACATCGGACAATCCGGCCACAAGGCAATAATAACTACCCATTCTTTAAATCAGAATAAAAGTTCTACAATTTGCGGACGCAAGAATGATTTTATGAAAGACTCGAACTCGGCCTCGCCAAAATTAACTTTAAACGAGCCGTCGGCAGGTGCTATGGAGAACGATGTTTTCAAGCCGTTCACCTGCTTAATTTCCACACCCTTGTCGAGCAACGCTTTTGCCTTGGATGCAAAATAGGTTCTCAGTTCGTCGGCCTCGGCAGTCGATATTACCATCGGGGCATCTACGCTCCATCCTTCGGCTATTTTCACAAGAATATTTTTCAGTGCATCGCCCGATACAGCCTCTTTAACAGCCTCTTTAACTATGGCATCTGTAACGATATTTGCAACCTCCGACTTCAATGCTCCCACAGCCTGTGCAGCATATAGTTTAAGTTCGGAATGAGTGTTTGCACGCAAGGTATCGGCAGCCTTCTGAGCTTGCGCCATTATTTCCTCGGCTTTTTTAGCGGCATCGGCTACTATTGCATCGGCATTCTCTTTTGCCTCGGCAACAATACGTTCTGCCTCCATTTTACCCTTCTCCAAACCTTCGTTGTAGATTTTCTCTGTCAATAACTGAATTTTATTTTCCATATATAATAATAATTTATTTTGCTGCTTTGCTATTTTGCTGTTTTTGCATAATTATAAAACAGATATATGCGAACAAAAGTGTCGAAAAAATGATTTTAGCAACCCATAGGGCACTATTTTCTTTTTTACACTATTCGACGTTACAAATTTAATTAAATTCATCGTATTAACAGCCTTAAATTTGTATTTATTATTAATTACTAATTAAAATTTTTATAAATATACCGTTTAGGACAACTATTCGGTTTTTTTGAACAGTATGCAAGAAAATGTATATAAAAAAAGGTTGCCGCTTTTCACAAAGCAGCAACCTCAAAATTTACTAAACAACTAAGAAAAAACTATACTATCATTACTGATTTTACTATAAGTATGTTTCTGAACACATCCCTTATAGTCTCTATGCAAATATACAATTAAATTTCTTTTCAGCAAAAACTTATTCGATAAAACAATAATTTTTTAAACAAACAAGTAATTTTATTCAATAAATAGTGTTTGTTGCAACTGTTATATTCCTAATTCGTCAAAAAAATTTTCTAATTCATCCAGCATTTCGTTGCCGGTTTTCTCTATCTCCCGGCCTAAATCCTCGTCTATCTCTTGAATGTCATCGGCTAAATCCTCTTCGATATATTTTTCCAATTCCGACTTTTCCTCTTTGTTTGTGATATCGTCAACAGCCTCGCCAACTGCCTTTTTCGACTTATTGACAGCACGCAGCAGATTGAATTTTGCATTGTAGGTTGCTATTTGTGTTTTTTCTTTTATTGTAAGCTCGTCACTGAATTTTTCGAACCACTCGCCCGATAATTTGTCGTGCTTACGGCTCATGCGCTCCCAATCCGACGCATCGTATTTTTTCCAACTATCCGAGACTTTGCTTATAAAAGTCTTATACTCCTCGATGTATGCCTCTTTTGTATCAGGCGCACACGATACAATTGCCATAGCAATCAACAAGAAAATAAAAATCTTTTTCATAATAACATGGTTTTTGTTGTTTATGTAAAAAGGTTGCAGAATAGCTATCTGCAACCTTTCTTATTTTGTCGGGGCGACAGGATTCGAACCTGCGACCACCTGGTCCCAAACCAGGTGCGCTACCGGACTGCGCTACACCCCGAACTTTTTATTCAAATAATTCAATTAAAGCAATTCCAATGCTTTGAACACACGCAACATTCCTTCGAGTGCTCTATCTACTTGCTCTTGTGTATGAGTAGCCATGAGCGAGAAACGTATCAAAGTGTCTTGCGGTGAACATGCAGGAGGCACAACGGGATTTACAAAAATGCCCTCGTCCCACAACATTTTAGTCACCATAAATGTTTTATCCGTATCGCGGATATATATAGGAATGATTGGTGTGGATGTTGCTCCTATTTCAAAACCTAACTCGCGGAAGTTTTTGAGTGCATAGTTTGTCACTTTCCAAAGGTTCTCGAGTCGTTCCGGTTCCTCTTTAATTATATGCAATGCCTCAATGGCTGCTGCTGTTGCCGCAGGCGTATTGCTTGCACTGAATATATATGAACGTGCATTGTGTCGTATGTAATTTATTACCTCCTTGTCACCGGCAACAAATCCTCCGATAGTAGCCAACGACTTGCTGAAAGTACCCATTATCAGATCAACATCCTTTGTAACTCCAAAATGGTCACAAGTACCACGTCCCATATTTCCTAATACACCCAAGCCATGTGCCTCATCGACAAAAATGCTTGCGTTATATTTCTCTTTCAGGCGTACAATCTCGGGCAGGTTGGCTATATCGCCTTCCATGCTGAACACGCCATCTACAACTATCAGTTTTATTGTGTCGGGGTCGCAACGTTGCAATTCGCGCTCCAAATGCTCCATGTCATTGTGGCGGAATTTACGTAACACCGAAAACGAAAGACGTCTGCCATCTACTATCGACGCATGGTCCAATTCGTCGCACAAGATAGTATCCCTACGGCCTGTAAGGCACGACAACACTCCAAGGTTCACCTGAAAACCGGTTGAATACACCAATGCCTCGTCCTTACCGACAAATTCGGCCAACTCGTTTTCAAGCTGAATATGAATATCCAAAGTTCCGTTCAAAAAACGTGAGCCGGCACAACCTGTTCCGTATTTTCGTACAGCCTCAATAGCCGCTTCTTTTATTCGAGGATGATTTGTCAAGCCCAAATAAGAGTTTGAGCCAAACATAAGCACCTTTTTACCGCTCATTATGACCTCGGTATCCTGTTCGCTGTCTATGCAACGAAAATAAGGATAAACGCCTTTTGCCATAAACTGCTGTGGCAGGTCATATTTAGCGTATTTCTCTTTTAACATTCCCATTTTTCAATCTTTTTGGATTCCTTTTGCAAAGGATTGTAAAACACATCGCTTTACGGGGTGCAAAGATAAGCATTTTTTCAAGAACAAAATAGTTTTTACAGATAATTTTATTCACGTTAAGCTTCATTAATTTCATTTTTTCTTTTATCTTGTTAATAATCTTAACAATAGCAAAAAAGATACAAATAAAAAAACAGCGACCTATTATGTATCTGTGCAAACATTGAGCTTAAAATTTTTGTTATTCCAAAAAACATTTTAGCGTCATGAGAAACTATATAAGAATTTACATGTGGATTTTCTTCATACTCCTATTTATAATTATAGTGGTATTTTTTGTATTCCGTCAAGACAAGACACTGCGCAACGACCTTTATCGTCAAGGCGAGGAAATAGACACGACCATGCAGGTGGAAATAGACTAAGCAACTGTTTGGCAGGTTGTTTCCTTTACCAAAACAATATTCTCGCAAATAAATTCATAAAGACTGAGGGCAAACAAAGAAAATCCCTATTGGCACACTATTGCATCAACCACAATATTCTCTATTTTTTTGCTAATTAACGCATAAAGAATTATCTTCGCCCGATAATTAAACAATAGGCAAAAAATGGTAAAAAAGATTATAATTTCGGTTATTGCAATTGCATGTATTGTTGCAGCCTGCATGGGTTATGTGTACTATTTGGTGACAGCCCCTTTGACATCCCTTAGCGAAACGGCATACATATATATATACCCCGACGACACAGCCGAAAGCATAAAGCAAAAAGTAAAAAAGGTTGTCGGTGCGGTAAACACAGTCGGGTTTGACATTCTTAGCAAGCACAACAACCTTGACAAGCAAAAACGCACAGGCCGTTATGCCATAGCCAACGGCGACAACATGCGCACCATATATCGTCGCATCGTATCGAACCAGCAGGCACCGGTAATGGTCACCGTTCCCTCGACACGCACCATAGACCAACTGATTTCGGCGGTAGCCAAACAATTAATGATAGACTCAACCGCGCTATCTCCCTTCGTCACCAACGAAATATTTTATAGCAAGATAGGATATAGCAAAGAGACACTACCCTGCCTCTTCCTGCCCAACACATACGAATTATATTGGAACATTGCCCCCGAGCGTTTCATGATACGCATGATGAAAGAGCATCGTAAATTCTGGAACGAAGAGCGCACAGCCAAAGCCAAGGCAATAGGACTGACCCCCAACGAAGTATCCACGCTTGCATCCATTATCGACGAGGAGACAAACAACAACGCCGAGAAACCCATAGTTGCCGGGCTGTACATAAACCGTCTTAAACGAGGCATGCCCCTGCAAGCCGACCCCACCGTAAAATACGCATTGGGCGACTTTACACGCAAGCGCATACTCAACGCCGACTTACAGACAAACTCGCCATACAACACCTACAAGCACCAAGGATTGCCTCCCGGCCCCATACGCATCCCCACACTGCAAGGAATAGAGAGCGTGCTGAACCACGCTAAACACAACTATATTTATATGTGTGCAAAAGAGGACTTCTCGGGCACACACAATTTTGCCACTAACTTAGCGCAACACAACGCCAACGCCCGACGCTACCAACAAGCATTGAACAAGCGCAACATAAAAAACTGACAACCGGCCACCCAAGGACATCTGTTTCTGTAAGCATCCCAAACATATATCGCAAGAACAAAAAAAGTCAAGCAATGAATATAATTTCCAGACAGATAATATTCGCAATATTCTTCATACTTTCATGCCAAGTATCGGCACAAGACGCACTGTCGGCACTCATCCCCATGCCCAAACAGGTAGAAATAAGAGAAAACGAAAAACCATTCGACCTTAAAAAAAGAATAAACATAGAACACAACATACACGACGGTAATTTCCTTGTTCAGGAACTAAAAAGAATAGTAAAAGAGCATACAGGCATAGAAATAACAGAGCAAAAAAGCAAAAACGTCATTCGCATAATAGAAAATAAGAACATAACAAACAGCGAAGCATACAACATCGATATAAACAGCAAAGAAATAAGAATAGAAGCAAGCAGCAAAGCCGGCATTTTCTATGCACTGCAAACCATAGAACAGATACTGCTTGGCGACACACGCAACACCATGTCCGGCAAAATAGCATCGTTAAGAATACACGACGAGCCTCGCTACAAATTCAGAGCAGTCATGTTGGACCCCGCACGCCATTTTCTGCCCATCGAAGATATAAAACTTTTCATCGACCGCATAGCAAAATACAAATACAACAAACTGCAACTGCACTTAACCGACGACCAAGGCTGGCGAATAGAGATAAAAAGCCACCCCGAACTGACAGCGAAAGGAGCGTATCGCAACCCAAACGCCCCCGACAACACCCCCGACAATGGATATTACACACAAGAGCAACTGAAAGAACTCATACAATACGCCGCCCTGCGCAATGTAGAAATCATACCCGAACTCGACATCCCGGGACATTCAGTAGCCATTCTCACAGCATACCCACACTTAGGTTGTTCATTTCGTCACAACGAAGAAAAGCACCTCGGCAGCACCACGAACATGATGCTATGCGCAGCCAACAACCAAGTATATGACATATACGCCGACATAATAAAAGAAGTAGCCGCCATATTCCCCTCGCAGCACATACATCTGGGCGGCGACGAAGCAGCCGTAAAAGACAACTGGACAAAATGCAAGGAATGTACCGCCCTGATGGAAGCAAACGGCTACAACAACCATTCGCAGCTGATGAACATATTTTTTGGGCGAATACTCGACATAGTACGTCAAAACAACAAAAAAGCCATCCTATGGTGCGAGCTCGACAACATCTGGCCACCTGCAAACGAATATATGTTCCCCTACCCCCACGACGTCACCCTTGTCACATGGCGTAACGCGCTAACCCCCAAGTGCATAGAACTAACACGCAAGCACCGTCACAGCCTCATAATGGCACCCGGAGAACACTGCTATTTAGATTATCCGCAATGGAAAGGCGACCTGCCCGAATACAATAATTGGGGCATGCCCATAACATCATTGGAAAAAACATACGAGTTAGACCCCGGCTATAACCTGCCCGACGAAGAACAAGCACACATACAGGGAGTAATGGCCACCTTGTGGGCCGAAGCCATAAAAGACATCAACCGCGTGTGCTACATGTTTTTCCCTCGCGGGCTTGCAATAGCCGAAGCCGCGTGGAGCGACATGCAACAGCGCAGTTGGCACTCGTTCAAGCAACGGCTATACCCCAATCTGTACAATATGATGAAGAACGGCATTTCATTCCGAGTGCCATTTGAAATAGCAGAATAAACTTTGCCCCTGATAATGGAATTGTTAGAAGTATTGCCAAGCCAACAAAACCAATGACCACAGAAACACCACAATTAAACGAACATAAACAAAATTGCGATTCAGCGAGTGCAGAGGAGAAGCGTGCCTGTATTATGCCAAGCGCGAGCAAGTTCGCCGCAGGCAAGCAGGAGTACCCACCCATGCATAACGGAGAGTTTAACACATCACCAATTGCAATATACACAAGCGAAGACAATATAGTGTCGCTCGATGTAAAATTGGAGAACGAGACGGTGTGGCTTTCACAAGAGCAAATGGCAACGCTCTTCGACCGCGACAGAACAGTTATAGGCAGGCACATCAACAACGTCTTCAAAGAGGGGGAATTGCAAAAAGAATTGGTATGTGCAAAATTTGCACATACCGAAAAACTTGGTCGATGGGATGGGCGTACACAAACTGCCTATACAGATTTTTACAATCTCGATGTCATTATCTCCGTCGGCTATCGCGTAAAGAGTAAACGCGGTACACAGTTCCGCATTTGGGCAAACAGAGTGCTAAAAGACTATATTGTTAAAGGATACGCCATAAACGACAAGATAAGAATAGAGCATTATAACGAACTTAAAAATGTTGTCCGCTTGCTTGCGCACACTGTACATTCACAGGAAAAACTAACCGACGAGCAATCGAAAGGACTTTTCTCGGTTGTAAGTGACTATGTATATGCCCTCGACACACTCGACCGTTACGACTACCAGCAACTGACAATTGAGAACACCACAAAGGAGGAACGTTTCCAAGCAACATACGAGAATGCAATGGAAGCCATCCTGAGCCTCAAAGAAAAATTCGGAGAAAGCAAACTGTTTGCAAACGAAAAAGACAATTCTTTCAAAAGTTCAATAGGACAGATATATCAGACGTTTGGCGGCATGGAACTATACCCCAGCATCGAAGAAAAGGCTGCAATGCTGCTCTACCTTGTTACAAAGAACCACTCATTCAGCGACGGGAACAAACGCATAGCCGCAATGCTGTTTCTTTGGTTCATGGAACGCAACGGCATACTCTATCGCACCGATGGCAGTAAACGAATAGCCGACAACACCCTTGTGGCATTAACATTGATGATTGCCGAAAGCCGTACCGAAGAAAAAGACATTATGGTAAAAGTAGTTGTAAACCTAATTAACCAACAAAACCAATGACCACAGAAACACCACAATTAAACGAGCATAACAAGCAGGAGTACCCGCCCATGCACACCGCCGAGCATATTCTGAACCAAACGATGGTAAGAATGTTCGGTTGCGGAAGAAGTCGCAATGCACATATAGAACGCAAGAAAAGCAAGTGCGACTATACCCTGCCCCGTCCACTCACCGACGACGATGTAAACGCCATTGAGAAGGCGGTAAACAATATCATACAGCAACAGCTGCCCGTAACAATAGAATTTTGCACACGCGACAACGCGCCTGCCGATGTGGACCTGAGCAAGCTGCCGTCCGATGCAAGCCACACACTGCGCATTGTGCGTGTGGGCGACTACGACACATGCGCCTGCATTGGAACACATGTCGAAAACACTGCACAAATAGGTGTGTTCAAGATAGTCAGCCATTCTTGGGACGAAGGAACAGAACGCCTGCGTTTTAAGTTACTATAAAACAAATTTACGTTCCACGCACAATTTATCAATAAAAATAAGTACCTTAGCGCAAATATCACAGATACAACGCAGATGTTCCATAAGGAGTACAGGATATATGCAACAACCATAAACGGCGACATTGAGGAAATGGCGCACGACATATTGTCCCAAATCGACACCGATGGGCATATTTTGAAATTAGTGTTTTTTCACTCCCCTGCCGATAACAACGAATACATAGCCAACAGAAAAGCCCTATACAAAGCAGTCGGCGAACACCACAAGCAACAAAGCCCCCTTGTCAGCTACGTTGCTCAAAGGCCATACGGTTGCACTATGCTCGCCGAGGCCACATATCTTGTCGATACCGGCATAAAAGTCGAACAGGGCGACGGTTTTCTGTTGCTAAGCAATGGGGAAGCACGCGAGCTCATAACACAAAGCATAAGCGCAAACGACATAGATGCACCCACAGGCACCCAAACCGATGCCATATTCAACAAAATAGACAACATATTAAAAGCCAACGGATTTACCATCGACAACATATACCGTCAATGGAACTACATAGAAGGAATAACCAAGGTAAATGCAAACAGGCAAAACTATCAGGAGTTTAACGATGCTCGCACACGGTTCTACAACAAGACACAGTGGAGCAACGGCTACCCTGCTGCCACAGGCATAGGAACAGAAAAAGGCGGAGTAGGCATTGAGATTATGGCATGCAACAGCCACATGCGCCCCAATAGAGCCATAGACAACCCACTGCAAGTATCGGCCCACAGCTACTCGCAACAAGTTCTTGCCGGCGACACCCCCGACAAGACAACGCCCAAATTCGAACGCGCCCGTATGCTATGCGACAACATATACATATCGGGGACAGCAGCCATCAGGGGCGAACACAGCATGGACAAAGCCGACACCGTGGCACAAGCAGCAGACACCATGTACATAATGAACCACCTTGTTTCGGTGGCTAACATACCCGGAGCCACAGACAACAGCCGCTACAATATACTGCGTGTGTATGTGAAACAAAGTGCTCAAATTCCTGCTGTGGAACAATTCATGAATGTCCACTACCCTGCAACGCAAAAATATTACGTCACTGCCGATGTTTGTCGCGAGGAACTGCTAATAGAAATAGAAGGAATAGCAACCGTAATGCGATAATATTATATATTTTAAATGAATAAAATTGTCCCTCTTTGAGGGACGGGCAACGCTCCGCGTTGCCGAGGGAGTTGATATAAAACCGAGGACAAAGCAAAAATAATTGTCCCTCTTCGAAGAGGGACGAGAAAATAGGAACTATTTTCGGAGGGAGTTGACAAACGACAGCGGAACAAGTGAGAATTTTTCCACTCCCTCGTCAGCAACTACGTTGCTGCCACTCCCTCTCCGGCGAGGGAGAATTTTCGTGCAAGCGAGTGCAGAGGACAAATTTATTTGTACTATGCCGAGCGCAGCCGAAAATCAACGAAGTTAACTAAATAAGCAAAATAACTGTCCCTCTTTAAAGAGGGACGGCAAAGCGGTACCGTAGCTTTGCTTGCGACGACGGAACATTTATGTTCCCAAAGGAGTGCCGAAGTGAAACGAAGGCTATAATAGGAACTATTTTCGGAGGGAGTTAACAAAAACAAAGCAATTGGAAATTCCACTCCCTCGTCAGCAACTACGTTGCTGCCACTCCCTCTCCGGCGAGGGAGAGCTAAATAGAGAACTAAGCAAAATAACTGTCCCTCTCCTGCGATGGAACACTAAAATAGGCAAAAACAAAATATAAATTTAAATATTTAATTATGAGAAACTTTTTTAGGACAGCTATGCTGTCAATCGCCATGCTGACACTGACACTGAGCAGCCAAGCACAGGTGATAACCGCCGAACAGGCACAGGATATAGCCGAGGCATTCTTTGCCCAAGGCTTCAAACAGACACGTAGCGTGGCTCCCGCTTTGCAAAAAGCATGGGACAGCAGCGTGCTCACAGGTAGCATGCAGACACGTAGCGCAGCGAGTGACGACCCCACGTTCCATGCCTTCACAGGCAGCGACGGCAAGGGCTTTGTCATAGTAGCAGGCCAAGAGACAGGCACCCAAATCATCGGTTACTCCATGGACGGCACACTGCCCACCGATGGCAACCTGCCCGAGGGC
>JAFQBG010000040.1 GCA_017416705.1 Bacteroidaceae bacterium | reverse complement strand
TGTTCCAAGATGAGTTGTACATCAATGCAAATCACGCAAGTATGTAGAAATCAGAACAGTTGCCAACTCATTACCTCGTTCTTGAACTTTCCGCATAAACTTTTTATTCTTAGCGGATTATGAGATTATTCCAAAAATAAGCAATTACTTTGTAATTCCAAATTTTAATACATTTTCGATATATGAACTTGCTTTCAGTTGAGCACGTATGCAAAAATTTTGCCAACCACACAGCCCTCGACGACGTATCATTGACCATACCCGAAGGCTCTATATATGGTCTGTTAGGCCCTAATGGTGCAGGCAAGACAACCTTGCTACGTATAATAAACCGCATTACCGCCCCCGACAGCGGGCGCATAATATTTGACGGACACGAAATAACCGCCGACGACACATATCGCATAGGCTACATGCCCGAGGAACGCGGACTATATAAAAAAATGAAAGTAGGCGAGCAAGCCATATTCTTTGCCCGCCTTAAAGGAATGAGCCACAAAGACGCCACTGTAAAACTCAAAGAGTGGTTCGACAAATTCGACATAGGCAGTTGGTGGAACAAGAATGTGAGCGAATTGTCAAAGGGAATGGCACAGAAAGTACAGTTTATAGTCACTATACTGCACGAGCCCAAGTTGCTGATTTTTGACGAACCGTTTTCGGGGTTCGACCCCATAAATGCCAATTTGCTGAAAAGCGAGATACTGTCACTGCGCGATAAAGGCACCACGATAATATTCTCGACACACAACATGTCATCGGTCGAGGAGATTTGCGACCATATAACGCTCATAAACAAGTCGCAGAACATACTATCGGGCAATATCGACGAGATACGCCACAAGCATGGTACAAATATATTCGAAGCCGACTATCATGGCGATGAACAAGGCATGCGCAAAGCCCTCGAAGGCCGTTGCGAGATTTTGGACTCCAAAGTATCGCCCACCGGTATAAATACCATAAAAATACATATAGCATCGGACGACGAGGTACGCAGCGTAATAGCGGCAGCCAACGAAAGCGTGCAGCTACGTTCATTCCGCGAGCTCATACCCTCCATGAACGATATTTTCATTCGTGCAGTAAACGGAACACTATAACACCACACAAAAAGAACCATGAACAACAAGATAGGAATAATCATACAAAGAGAATTCAAGGAACGAGTACAGAAAAAATCGTTCATCATAACCACCCTGCTCACTCCCCTGCTCATGGTAGGGCTGATGGTAGCCCCCATGCTCATAATGACATATAGCGAGAGCGAGCAGAAAAACATTATTGTCGTAGATGACAGCGGCATAGTGGCACCGCAGTTGCAAGACAACGACGAAATAACATTCAAGCCAATACCGTTACCCATAGACTCCGCCCGTAAAATATTCAGGGATAATTACTTTGCCATATTGCATATAGGGAATGATATTCTGACATCGCCCAACAACGTTCGGTTATACACAAACGAATCGAGCTCCATAACAATAGAGAGCAACATCGCCACACAAATAGAAATGGTGCTACAAGGCGAGAAACTGAAAAGGCACAACATAGAGAACCTTCCACAAATTCTTGCCGACATAAAAATAGATGTCAGCCTGCAATCGTTCAAGAACGATGGCGACGAGGAGGATAAATCGTCCTCGACAATTGTGGCAACCGTCATAGCATACATTCTTAGTTTCATGCTATATATGTTCCTGCTGATATATGGCGTCATGGTGATGCAATCTGTTATAGAAGAAAAAAACAACAGAGTATTGGAAGTCATGGTGTCATCGGTACGTCCGTTCGACATGATGCTGGGCAAGATACTTGGTGTTGCCAGCGTTGCCGTATTGCAAATTGTTATATGGATAGCACTCATTGCATGCGTGGGATACCTTATAATACCACATATCATGCCCGCCGAGCTGTCGCAGGCGCTTGCCTTGTTGGAACAAGGGTTGCCGGTGGCCGACACCGCCAATGCCCCCGACAGTGGGCTGTTACAGGCCATTTTGGCCCTAACCGACACAGGGTATCTTGTCACAATATGCGTGTCGTTGTTGTTACTGATGGTAGGTGGTTTCTTACTCTACGCCGCTATGTTTGCAGCCATAGGCTCGGCTGTTGACAACGCCCAAGACGCACAGCAACTGCAACTACCCATAACATTGCCCATAATATTGGCGTTGCTCATAATGCTCTCCGTAATAAACGACCCTGTTTCCGACATAGCCTTCTGGTTCTCAATGATACCGCTGACATCGCCCATAGTAATGATGGCAAGAGTACCCTACGACATACCAACATGGGAAATAGTGGTTTCATTGGTGCTGCTGTACGCGACATTCATAGCCGTAGTGTGGCTTGCATCCAAAATATATCGCGTAGGCATACTCATGCACGGCAAAAAACCCGGAATAAAGGAGCTATGGCGATGGTTCCGATATAAATAATAAAAATTTATACATTTTTTAGCACAAAACTGTTGCAACAACAAATTATTTGTTATACCTTTGCAACGTATTTCAAGAACAGAGGAATACTCGGGCTTTTAGCTCAGTTGGTTAGAGCAACAGACTCATAATCTGGAGGTCCCAGGTTCAAGCCCTGGATGGCCCACGAATACGGAAACATTGGTTTCCGTATTTTTTTGTATAGGTGGCGCTTTCACCTGCGGTTATCTCCGTTACCCATGGATGACCCACAAGCGAAGAACAAACGTTCCTCGCTTTTTTATTACAGATAAACAATTTATGAATGGTAATCAGTATGATGCCGAAGCCTTGATGCCGGCGTCGTGCAGCAGCGCCACTATCCTATCGAGTTCTTGGGGTGTGGCTTTTTGCAACCCCTTGCATGGCGTTTCCCTGTCTATTGTATATATCATTACTTCGCGAGGAGCTATACGGCGCACTGTGTCTATCCATGGCAGCACGTAGCCATCGCCGGTATTGTCTATTTCCTTGCCATCGACAATGCCTTTAAGAAACATTGTCTGTATTACAACATGACCATCGAAGGCCTTCATGCGCTCTATAATGTCGCTTAGCTTATAGGCTGCATTGGGACGGTCGATACGGCTGATGAAAGCAGTGTCAACGGTATCCAATTTCAGAATATTGTTATCGACTTTTTTTAGGGCGTCGAACACCGCGGGGCGTGTTATCATTGTGGCGTTGCTAAGCACGCTGACTTTGGCATTAGGGAAATATTTGTCGCGCAGTGCCAACGTGTCGTCTATTATTGCGGCAAACTGCGGATGTATGGTCGGCTCGCCATTTCCTGCAAATGTAAGGACGTCTGGGGCAACCCCTTGCTGTTGCATTTTCTGCAATTGGCTCTCCAAGGCTGTGGCAACCTCATGACGCGTTGGCAAAGTGCTTTTTGTACGACGCTCGGCATTATAGCCGCACTCGCAATATATGCAATCGAATGTACACACCTTGCCATCGCCGGGCAATAGGTTTATTCCCAAGGATACTCCCAAACGACGACTTTTTATGGGACCGAATATGGGCGAAGGAAAAATTATTGTTGACATATATTATTGCTTTTTACTATTGAAACAAATGACGCGTTATTTGCGCCCGAAATCGGCAGGAATTTCGCCCCATTTTTGTGTTTCCCATTTCAGCAAAGGGTTTTTGTAGCTATGTGTGCGCAACCAATTTTCGGCTCTGTCGATAAGACGGAATATTTCCTCGGTTTTTGCGTTACGCTCCAATTTTGTCTTGCATTTTTTTTGTTTCACCCATAACAACGCATTATGGCTGTCGCTATATATCGGCATGTCGTTGTTTTTTTGGTGCAGCAGAGCCAAGGCATGCACTATGGCAAGAAACTCGCCTATATTATTTGTTCCGAACAATGGGCCAAAATGGAATATACGTGTTCCACTGCCCACATATACTCCTTGGTACTCCATGCTGCCGGGATTACCGCTGCATGCCGCATCCACAGCCAAGGCGTTCTGCTCCACCTCGCTTGGAAGCTCGGTGCTTGCCGGCACGCCGTCTGCTTGATTTTTGCTGCCTATGTAGTCGTATGGCGAACCGCTGTATGCACGCTCGGCATCGGCAAGCGAAGCGAACGATTTGTACAACGCCTGCTTGACGCCTTTTATTTGGGCTTGACACTCCTCCCACGAATGATATATGCCGGGGACCAGCCCGTTCCACACAACGTAGTAACGTTTCTTGCTCATTACATTCTTTCGGGCACTTCTATTCCCAATAGGTTCATTGCCGATTTAATAACCTTGCCTACGTTTCTTGTGAGCAATATGCGGAATGTTTTAACATCGGTATTCTCCTCGCGCAATATACTGTAATCGTGATAGAATTGATTGTACTCTTTTGCAAGTTCGTAGGCATAGTTTGCTATGCCCGACGGCGAGTAGTCGCTGCCCGCCTGACGTACCACCGAGGGATATTCGTTCAGCATGCGTATTATAGAGCACTCTTTTTCGCTTATTGCAGCAGGCGCTGTTGCTGCCTCGACGTCTATTCCGGCCTCGGCTGCTTTGCGCTCGATGGAACGAGTACGTGCATAGGTATATTGTATGAACGGGCCTGTGTTGCCGTTGAAGTCTATGGACTCTTTGGGGTTGAACAACATATTTTTGCGTGCATCCACTTTGAGCATAAAGTATTTCAATGCGCCCAATCCTATTATGCGGTTGATATCGGCAGCCTCCTCGGGTGTCAGTCCGTCTAATTTGCCTCCAAGCTCCTGCGATGTCTCGCGTGCGGTGGCTATCATCTCCTCCATGAGGTCGTCGGCATCTACTACTGTACCCTCGCGGCTCTTCATCTTGCCTTCGGGCAATTCCACCATGCCGTACGAGAAATGGACGAGCCCTTTTCCCCACGAGAAGCCCAATTTATCGAGCAACAACGAGAGCACTTGGAAATGGTAGTTTTGCTCATTGCCAACCACATATACCATTTTGTCTATGGGGTAATCGCGGAAACGCAATTGCGCCGTACCTATGTCCTGTGTCATATACACCGAGGTACCATCGCTACGCAACAGCAGTTTCTCGTCCAAGCCGTCGCCACTAAGGTCGGCCCATACCGATTCATCGGGACGACGATAGAAAACGCCTTTCTGCAAGCCGTCGAGAACGGTCTCTTTTCCCACCAAGTATGTATCCGACTCGTAGTATATCTTATCGAACGACACTCCAAGCTTGCGATATGTCTCGTCGAAGCCTTCATAGACCCATCCGTTCATGGTCTCCCATAGCTTGCGTACTTGTGCGTCGCCAGCCTCCCACTTCACAAGCATCTCGCGAGCCTCGGCCATAAGCGGCGAAGCGGCCTCGGCCTCTTCCTTGCTCATGCCTTGTGCCATAAGTTCGTTAAGTTCGGCTTTATAGTGCTTGTCGAATGCCACGTAGTAGTCGCCTATCAGGTGATCGCCTTTTTTATTGCTCGATGCGGGTGTTTCGCCGTTACCCCATTTTTGCCATGCGAGCATGGATTTGCATATATGAATGCCCCTGTCGTTTACTATGTTGGTTTTCACCACCTTGTTGCCATTGGCTGCTATTATGTTCGACAGAGCATAACCCAACAGGTTGTTACGTATGTGACCCAAATGCAAAGGCTTGTTGGTGTTGGGCGATGAATATTCCACCATCACAAGAGGCGAGTCGGCTGTGGGCTCGGTAATACCCCATTTTGGGCATTTGTCAATATCATGCAGCAGCCCTGCCCAATATGTTGGCGCAATGGCAACATTCAAAAAGCCCTTCACCACATTGTATGACGACACCACGGGTTGGTTTGCTTTCAGCAGTTCGCCTATCTCGGCAGCCGTCTCCTCGGGACGCTTGCGCGATAATTGCAAGAAGGGGAACACTACTAATGTGAAGTCGCCCTCGAACTCTTTGCGTGTCTTTTGCAACTGAATTTTGTCGGTAGCGGCCTCTTGCCCATAGAGCGTTTTTATTGCCGCTGCAATGCTTTCTATAAGAATTGTCTCGATATTCATATTGTGTCTTTAATATTTATTCCTATTTTGGCGCGAAGATACAAAATATATCGGTTATTTTTGTTTAATATTACTAAAAAGAGATTATCATTTTTTTTATTCTACTTATTTTAAACTATCTTCGCAGCCTGAAATAAAATTCCAATAAGTATCCATGAGAGAATTTCCGGCTGTAACCAAGAATCTGCTTGCCATAAATATACTGATGTTCATTGCAACCATAGTGCTACGCAGGCAGGATATAGACTTGAACAACCTGCTTGGCCTGCATTTGTTCATAGCACAGGATTTCAAGCCCTACCAACTTGTGACATATATGTTCATGCATGGCGGTGTCATGCACCTGTTTTTCAATATGTTTGCCCTGTTCATGTTCGGGCGTGTATTGGAGACGGTGTGGGGACCGCGTCGTTTCCTCACATACTACATGCTCACCGGCATTGGCGCCGGCATATTGCAACAAATTGTGCAGTACATATATTTCGAGACAAGCCTGTCCATGTATTCGGGTGTGACAATAGCCCCCAATGTAGTGATATCAATGGCCGAGTATCTTAATTTATGGAACACAGTTGGTGCATCGGGCGCAGTCTATGGAGTGCTATTGGCCTTTGCCATGATGTTCCCCAACGAACGACTTTTCATAATGCCTTTCCCCTTCCCCATTAAAGCAAAATATTTTGTCATAATGTATGGTGTCATCGAACTAATCTCGGGGCTAAGCCCCAGAGCAGGCGACAACGTGGCCCATTTTGCCCACCTTGGGGGAATGTTGTTTGGTTTGATTTTAATATTGTATTGGCGTAAAAAAGGAGATATCAATGGCCCATATATTTAATGAAATAATAAAAAAGTTCCGCGACGAGAATATTGTAGGCAAGTATATCTACGTAACTGCTGCGATATATATAACCATTGCGCTCGCAGGCGTTATTGCGACGCTGTTCAACTCGGTGTCACCCGTAAACGAATTTGTATCATACTTTGAACTGCCTGCCGACTTATCGCTACTGCTATACCGCCCATGGTCGCTTGTCACCTATATGTTTTTACATGCAAGCGTCATGCACATACTATGGAACATGTTGGCACTGTATGTGTTTGGCCGCATATTCTTAAATTTCTACTCCACCCGCCATTTCGTCGGAGTATATTTTTTAGGCGGCATAATTGGTGGTATATTTTTCATTTTGGCATATAATATATTCCCATATTTCCAAAACGACATAGACACCACCTATTTGGTGGGCGCATCGGCAGCCGTACTTGCCATTGTCACAGCCGCCGCCGTTCGCAGCCCCAACTACACTGTCACCATGTTGCTGTTTGGGAATGTGCGATTGGTGACACTTGCCATCATCACAGTGTTATTGTCGTTGCTACTGCTTGCCTCGCAGAATGCCGGCGGCAATTTTGCCCACTTAGGCGGTGCGGTAGCGGGTTGGCTTTTCGCCCTCATGCTGGGCAAGGGGCACGACCTGACTTCTATCATAAATTCTATAATAGACTTTTTCTCCAATTCATGGAACAAAATAGCAAAAACATCGTTCAAAAGGCCGAAAATGAGAGCAACGCACACCGGTGTAAAAAACTCAATGGACCACGAATATAACGCCCGACGCAAAGAGCAAGAGGAGCAGATAAACCACATTTTGGAAAAAATAAAAAAGAGTGGCTATTCGTCGCTGACCGACGAGGAGAAAAAACGCCTTTTCGACGCATCGAACAGATAAAAAACAGTGTTTCAGACGACGAATAATAGCGTTGCACCGGGCAAAAAACAGGTGCAACGCTATTATTCGCTATTATTCGTCATATTTATATAAAGAAAAAAAGGCAAGTAGCTGTTTTTTTGAGAAAAAAAGTCTATATTTGCAAACTTTAAATTAGCGACAAACTATATAATAATAAAACTTAAATCAAAATGCAAAACAAAGGATTTGTAAAAGTATTTGCGCTGCTGCTAACGCTGGTATGCGTATTCTATCTCTCATTCTCTTTTGTAACAAGTTACCACGAGGGTAAAGCAGAAAAAGATCCCCAAGGTGTTCAGCACTATATGGATTCTATGCAGAATGAGAATGTATGGCTCGGAGTATATTCTCTGAAACAATGCCGCGAAATGCAAATAGGTCTTGGACTCGACCTGCAAGGCGGTATGAATGTTATTATGGAAGTATCTGTTGCCGATGTAGTGAAGGCACTTGCCGGACACAAGACAGATGCCAATTTCAATGCAGCAGTGGAAACTGCGAAAAAGCAAAGTGTAAAGAGTCAGTCCGACTTTATCACCCTTTTCATCGAGGAATATAAGAGACTCGAACCACAAGGGAACCTTGCTTCTCTTTTTGCCACTCAGCAGTTAAAGGACAAAGTCAATGCACGTTCCACCGACGCCGAAGTCGAGGCCGTATTGCGCGACGAAGTCCAAGCAGCCATAGACAACTCGTTCAACGTGTTGCGTACACGTATCGACCGTTTTGGTGTTGTACAGCCCAACATCCAAGCCTTAGAGGGAGCCATGGGACGTATCATGATAGAGCTTCCCGGAGTAAAAGAGCCCGAGCGCGTGCGTAAATTGTTGCAAGGTTCTGCCAACTTGGAATTCTGGGAGACTTACAATGCCGAGGAAATACTCCCCGCACTGGTTTCTTTGAACAGCAAATTGGCTACACTTGCCAAAGAAGAGACATCTGCCGCCAACGACACAGCCGCTGTCAAGGAAGCAGCCAAAGAGAACGTTGACGTTGAGGCCGCTCTTGCAGCCGACGCCACCACCGAGGGCGAAACAGCTCAAAGCAGCGAGGCTTCAAAAAAAGAGAACCCCTTGTTCTCTATCATGTTCCCCAACCAAGGCAATTTGCACCGTTGCGTAGTTGGTCTTGTACATTACAAAGACACAGCAGCAGTAAACGCCATACTAAAATCGGCCGAGGCAAAGAAACTCCTTCCCAACGACCTTCGTCTGTTGTGGGCTGTTGATGCCATAGACAAGAAAGAGGCCAATTCCACATACGAACTTTATGCGGTTAAATCGACACAACGCAACGGCCGTGCATCGCTCGAAGGCGACGTAATAGTAGAGGCTGCCGACTCATACGACCAATATGGCAACCCCTGCGTAACAATGGCCATGAACACCGACGGTTCACGTCGTTGGGCACAACTAACCAAAAACAACATCAACAAGAGCATCGCAGTTGTTCTTGACGGATATGTTTACAGCGCGCCCAATGTAATGAACGAAATCACAGGCGGACGTTCCGAGATTACCGGTAGCTTCACCATAGAAGAGACAAAGGACTTGGCAAACGTATTGCGTTCGGGTAAGATGCCCGCTCCTGCACGTATCGTATCCGAGGACATCGTTGGTCCTTCACTTGGTCAGGAGTCAATTAACCAAGGAATGTGGTCGTTCATCATAGCATTTATAGTGCTCATGCTCTACATGTGTGCAATATATGGCTGGATACCCGGCGCTGTTGCCAATGCCGCACTGCTACTCAACCTATTCTTCACACTTGGTATCTTGGCTTCGTTCCAAGCAGCCCTCACCATGTCGGGTATTGCCGGTATAGTACTCACATTGGGTATGGCAGTCGATGCCAACGTGCTCATCTATGAGCGCACCAAAGAGGAACTTCGTGCAGGCAAAGCAACACGTGCTGCCCTTGCCGATGGTTACAAAAACGCGTTCTCGGCAATTTTCGACTCGAACTTCACATCAATAATCACCGGTATCATCCTGTTCAACTTCGGTACAGGCCCCATCCGCGGTTTTGCCACCACACTTATAATAGGTATCATCTGCTCGTTCTTCACAGCAGTATTCTTGACACGTGTGGTTTATGAGCATTTCATGAACAAAGGCAAATGGCTCAACCTGACATTTGTGACCAACCTGTCAAAGAACCTTATGGTTAACACCAAGTATAACTTCATGGGCGGAAGAGTAAAATCGCTTGCTATATTCGGTGTTCTTGCTGTCATCATGGTTGGTTCGCTTGCTGTGAAAGGTTTGGGACAGAGCATCGACTTCACAGGTGGACGTAACTTCGTTGTTCAGTTCGAGAAAGAGGTAGAGCCCGAAACAGTACGTGCCCTGCTTAGCGAACAGATTGTCAATGACAACGTTCAGGCAATAGCCCTTGGTACCGACAAAAAGACCATTCGTGTATCGACCAACTATCGTATAAACGAGGAGACACCCACAGTCGATTCAGAGATAGAGGAATTCTTGTACAACGCCTTCATGAAGGGTGGTTTGTTAAGCGAGAACCTCGACTTGGCTACATTCATCAACCGCGACAACAGAGCAGGTGGTTCTATCATCAGTTCGCAGAAGGTAGGCCCCAGCATCGCCGACGATATTAAGACAAGCGCGGTATGGTCGGTTGTATTGGCCTTGATAGCAATATTCCTTTATATATTGTTACGTTTCCGCAATGTGGCATACAGTGTAGGTTCCACAGTGGCTCTTACAAGCGACGTTATAATGATATTGGGTTGCTACTCAATATTCTACGGAATACTACCCATGTCGCTCGAAGTTGACCAGACATTCATCGGTGCCATCCTCACCGCCATTGGTTACTCTATCAACGACAAGGTGGTTATCTTCGACCGTGTACGCGAGTTCACAACACTCTATCCCAAACACGATAGATTCTCGCTCTTCAACGATTCACTGAACACTACACTTGCACGTACCATAAACACATCGCTCAGTACATTGGTAGTGTTGCTGTGTATATTCATTCTTGGTGGCGACAGCATAAGAAGTTTTGCTTTCGCAATGATACTTGGTGTTATCTTTGGTACACTATCATCGTTGTTCATAGCGGCTCCTATCGCATACTCCATAATGGGTAAACGCAATAAATAAGATATATCGACGATATATATAAAACAATCATCGGCTGCATTAATGCAGCCGATGATTGTTTTATATAGCAGGAACAGATTGACAGGCAGGGGGGGGTAAAAGCATGAGCGACATAGGTGGTTATGGCAGCATGGCCACTCCCTTGACAGTAGCTTCATTTCCATAAAAAAAGAGAGCCACCCCATGGATATCCCACAGGTGCATATAACAAAAAAAATGCGCTACCGCCCGACACTTATATGCCACGCAATAGCGCATTGTAAATATCTCAGATTATTTAGGTGAGAGTAAATATAGTAACAAGCGAGCGAAAAATATCAAGCTTGCTTTATTATTTCAAAGCGAGCGCAGACTATATTCGATGTTTACATCAAAAATCCTAATAACTTTCTCAGTTTTTCTCTTTTTCCAATTCCTGCGGTATTCGGTATGCAGTATAAAGTTCGAGCAACGCACCTACGAACATAGCCACAATCCATTCGTTGCGGGTATGGGTGAACATGAGTACACCCGCGGCAACAAGACAGATGCCACCTATTTGTTGCTGAAAAACAAGGCGGCGAACCACAAAATTCCCATTACGCTCGCGCCCTATAAATTGCATGACAGCCAATAATACGGCCCCTGCCATGTACACATAGCATGCTATTGCAGGATGCGACATACGCATGACTGCACCGGCAAGCAGCACAACGGCTCCAACATAATACAATATATTTATAATCTTCATGCGTCAGTCTTCCAATATAAAAACATCCTCATTGTCGAGCTGCATATCATATTTTTCGCGTGCAACCTTCTCCATGACATAAACATCGGTATCGAGTTCGCGCAGTTTCTTTTCCATTTCCACCTGCTGCTCGCCAAGTTCCTCTATATCCGATTTCAGTATAGCTATTTCGCGCTGATTTTGAATGTGTTTGAGCAAATTATTCTCATCGAACACCACAATGATGGCAATAAAAGCCAAAGTAACGAACAGATACTTATGACTCGCCATCCACTTTAATATATCGGCTATGCTATCATTCATATTTTCTTATATTTGATATAAACATCTAATATACACTGCGCTCGCATTGAAATAATAAAGCAAGGCTTGTATTTATCGCTCGTTTGTACTTATTTTTATTTTGCGAAGATAGAAATTTTTTCTCACACCATTCACTAATATTATTAAATTCTTATTATCTTCGCTTTCTATTTTTGCACATATAGAAAAATTACCACGAAACATTCTTGGAGCATGGAAAATTATATTGTATCGGCACGTAAATACCGCCCCGACACTTTTGAGTCGGTGGTGGCACAGAAAGCCCTGACAACAACACTGAAAAACGCTATTCACAGCGGCAAATTAGCTCACGCCTACCTGTTCTGCGGCCCGCGCGGAGTGGGCAAGACTACCTGCGCACGTATTTTCGCAAAAACAATTAACTGCGAGCACCCCACAGCCAATGGCGAGCCCTGCAACGAATGTGAGTCGTGCATGTCGTTCAACCAACAACGTTCCTACTCGATATATGAGCTCGATGCAGCCAGCAACAACTCGGTAGATGATATTCGTTCACTGAATGAGCAGGTGCGCATACCGCCACAGATAGGCCGATACAAGGTATATATAATAGACGAGGTACACATGCTGTCGCAGGCAGCGTTCAATGCGTTTCTTAAAACGCTCGAAGAGCCTCCTGCACACGCCATATTCATCCTTGCCACCACCGAGAAACACAAGATAATACCAACAATCCTATCGCGCTGCCAGATATATGATTTTGGACGTATAGAGGCCGCCGACATCGTGTCGCATCTGCAAAACATAGCCCAAAAAGAGAACATAAACAGCGAACACGAGGCACTGCGTATAATAGCACAGAAATCGGATGGTTGCATGCGCGATGCGCTATCGCTGTTCGACCAGATGGTCAGCTTCACACAAGGCGACCTGACATATTCAAAGGTAATAGAAAGTCTGAATGTTCTGGACTATGAATACTATTTCCGATTGACAAATTATATCCTTGCAGGAGAAATTGCACAAGCACTATTATTGCTGAACGACGTACTTGTGAGAGGTTTCGAGGGTAATATCTTCATCGAGGGTGCAGCGGCACACTTCCGCGACCTTCTTGTGAGCAGCGACCCCGCCACCGTTCCACTGTTCGAAGGTAGCCAAGAGCTATGCAGGCAATACTCGGAGCAAGCATCGAAATGCACTGCACGCATGCTATACAAAGCCATAAAACTATGTAACGATTGCAGCATGAACTACCGTGCCAGCCGCAACAAGCGTCTTTTGGTGGAACTAACCATAATACAGTTGGCACAGCTCACAAGCGACGAAGCCGACGATGCCAGTGGGCTTGGCCCTAAACAGTTAAAACCCATATTCAACAAACCGCAAAGCAACGATAGTGCTGTTGCGGTACCGCAACCTGCCCACACAAGCAGCAAGGCACCACAAGCCCAAGAGCCCAAGAGCAACGAAAAACCGGTTGCAGAGAAAAGCAAGCCGACAGCGCAAGCGCCCACACCTACCGTAATGCAAGGACGTCCCGAGGGGCTGCGCACCACACAGCAGACAAGCAGCAGAACATTGGGCGGCATGTTCAGTGCAACAATGAAAAAACAAAGCAAGGAACAAAGCAGTACACCGCAATCCACCACCCCCGACACAGCACCAACAGCCGAGGCATCCAATACAAAACAGGTGACAACGGAACTGCTTATTCAGGCATGGACAGCCTTTGCAATGCAGCTACCCGAGAACGAAAGAGCATTGTCCGACAGGATGAAAATAATAACGCCCACGCTGCACCCCGACAATGAGTTCTCCATAGCTGTGGACAACCAGCTTGTTGCCGACATGTTCGAAAAAGAGTCAAAGCGAATAATAGATGGCATAGCCCATGAGATAGGCGGAGCAAGGCTGCGCATGAAAATAATCGTGAACAAAGTAGTCGTAGAACGCCATGTTTACGACCGCACAAAGCAATACGAAATATTGAAGAACAAAAACCCGTTGGTAGAAAAACTACGGGAACAATTAAATCTGGAACTATCGTAGGACAGAAACAATATCGGGAGCGTTGCACATTATTTGTTGCAACGCTTTTTTTGCGGCACATTGCTGGCTCTCACGTTTCGAAAATCCCTCGCCCCTGCCACAAAGTACGCCATCGACAAAAACCTCGCTCACAAAAAACTGACTGTCGCCACGTCGCTCCTCGCTACACAGCGAGAATAGAATTTCGCGATGCTCCTTCTGCGACCATTCTATGAGTTTGCTCTTATAATTATTATCGGACTTTGCTATTACATCAATATCGAGATGAGGGTTATATACCTTATCTACAATAAATCGGCTGCACCCTTCGAAGCCCTTGTCAAGATATATGGCACCTATTAACGCTTCGAAAGCATTACCATATACATTGCTGTTGTGCGAATGGAACACATCGCCTGCATGCACCAACCTATCGAGCCCTATTTTAATGGCCAATGTATTGAGATTTTCACGACACACCACCCTGCTGCGAGCCTTCGACAGGAAGCCCTCGGACTCACGACCATATTTTTTGTATATATAATCGGTTGTAACAGCACAAAGCACTGCATCACCAAGAAATTCCAAACGTTCATTACAAGCCAGCTTACGTTTGGGGCCCGTCACCAATGAACTGTGTGTCAATGCCTTGCGATACAGATATGTCCTGCCGGGAACGAAGCCCAACAGGCCATACAATAAAAGACAAAACTCCTTATCCTTGCGAAAAAGGAGTTTCATCTTGTTATTAAGGTTATTAAAAAACTTATTCGTTTTCAATTTTACGGAATGCTATACATGCGTTGTGACCGCCAAAACCAAATGTATTCGATATAGCCACATTTATATTGCGTTTCTGCGCTTTATTAAATGTAAAATTCAAGGCATAATCTATTTCGGGGTCCTCGTCACCCTCTGCGTGGTTTATTGTGGGAGGCACTGTCTGGTGCTCCATTGCAAGAACGGTTATTACCGCCTCCAACGCGCCTGCCGCGCCCAATAAATGGCCCGTCATGGATTTTGTGGAACTTATATTCAGTTTATATGCGTGGTCGCCAAAGAGCGTTTTAATGGCTTTTACTTCGGCTATATCACCAGCGTATGTAGATGTTCCATGAACGTTAATATAATCGACATCGGTAAGTTCCAATCCGGCCTCTTCTATGGCGTTACGCATTACACGTACAGCGCCGTCGCCCTCGGGGTGTGGAGCTGTCATGTGGTGAGCATCGGCGGTGAGACCCGAGCCAGCCACCTCGGCATAAATTTTGGCACCACGAGCCACAGCATGCTCATACTCTTCGAGCACAAGACAGGCTGCACCCTCGCCAACAACAAAGCCATCGCGGCTCTTGCTGAACGGACGGGAGGCCGTTTCGGGTTCGTCGTTACGCACTGACAACGCATGCATGGCATTAAAGCCACCAATGCCTGTGGGGCATATAGCAGCCTCGGAACCACCTGCAAGCATCACGTCGGCACGCCCTAAACGTATCTGGTCGTAGGCATCGATGATGGCATTGGATGCCGATGCACAAGCCGATGTTGTGACATAGTTAGGACCTTTCAGGCCGTATCTTATCGATATGATACCGGTTGTCATGTCCGATATCATTTTTGTTATAAGGAACGGCGAAAAACGGGGGCCTTTCTCGGGATTTAGGAAATATGGAGCAAGTTCATCCTCCAATGCTCTAATTCCGCCTATACCCTCGCCATAAACTACTCCAATGCGGTGACAATCCTCCTTTTCAAAATCAAGGGCACTATCTATAATGGCTTGTACAGCCGAATCGACAGCATAGTGCGTGTCGGTATCGAACTTGCGAGCATCGCGCCCCATGTGAATTTGAGAATCGAAATTCTTAACTTCACATGCAAACCTTGTTTTAAAAAGGGTTGTATCAAAATGAGTAATAGGCCCCGCGCCACTTTTTCCTTTTGATATATTTTCCCACAATGTAGGAATATCATTTCCCAAAGGAGAGACAGCACCAAGACCCGTTACAACTACTCTTCTGGATTTCATTAAATCAGAACAGTTTGGTTATATGGTTCGAGAAAATTTATTTCTCGGCAACCATTTTTTCTACATACTTAACAGCATCACCTACTGTTGCGATATTTTCTGCTTGATCCTCGGGAATTGAGATACCGAACTCGTCCTCGATTTCCATGATAAGCTCTACTCTATCCAAAGAGTCTGCACTCAGGTCGTTTGTGAAACTTGCCTCAGATGTAACCTCTGACTCTGAAACACCGAACTTCTCTACGATAATTGCTTTTACTCTTGCTTCAATTTCTGACATAGTTGTATAATTTAAGAATTATAAATTGTTAGATGCGACAAAATTATGACAAAAAATAGAAAAACACAAAGGATTTGGCAAAAAATTGATACATTTTTGCACAAATAGCCCTTTTTGTGCATAATTCACCTAATTATATAACATTTTTTGCTACAAAACAACCGGTTTTCCATCGATATGAACTATGAATTCCGAGGGTTCGCGCCTTAGTTCGTAGTTGTTTCGCAGCCACTCGAACATAGACGGGGAGCTTTTTAGTTTGGCTGTATCGCTCAACGGGGAATATATTTTGAGCAACGCGTCAGCGAGCGTCGATGCCTCTATGTTGTTATTGGCAGGTGGGGGAAGCTCGATATGAGGCAGTTCGGCCTTATAGGAAGTATATTGCGCAAATGCCTGCAACATCATCTGGCTGGCATTCAGCTTGCCCTTGGCCGAGTACCCCGCTACGTGTGGTGTGGCTATAAATGCTCGCTCCAGCAGTTCCTGACTTATTTTTGGCTCGTTCTCCCAAACATCAAGAGCCACATCGAGAAGGCTGTTTCCGACAACAGCGTCATACAAAGCGTTATTATCGGCAACAGCACCGCGTGAGGCATTTATGAGCAGAGCACGACGGTTTATTTTTGCAAGGAAAGCACTGTCGAGCAGGTGGTAACTACGGAATGGGCCCGACAGACTCAGCGTCGGGTGGAATGTTACAATATCGCACACGCGGGCTATTTCGTCCAACGATACAAACCCCGGTTCCCCGGCAGCCTGCCGAGGAGGGTCGTTCAGCAAAACAGTCATACCCTGCGAACGCGCCCAACGCTCCACACGCGAGCCAATTCGGCCAACACCCACAATGCCTATTGCAAGTGCAGATATATCTGTTTTTTTATCCTTCAACCAAGAATATATCGAAGACTGCACATATTGCAAAACAGCATCGGCATTGCACCCCGGAGCACTAACCCACTCGATGCCTGCCCGACGGCAATAATCGGCATCAATATGGTCGTAGCCTATGGTAGCCGTACCTATGAAACGCACGTCGGTGCCATCGAGCAAAGCAGCATTGCACAGAGTCCTTGTGCGCACAAAAAGCGCGCCTGCACCATCCAACGCCACCGCATCGATAGCATCGCCTGGCATAGCCGTCACAGTATGCCCCATTTGAGTGAGTGCCTCCTGCAAATAGGGAATTTTCTCGTCCATTACAATTTTCATACGCGCTACAATATTCATTATCATGGCAAATATAGCAACAAGCGAGCGAAAAAAACGAAGTTTACTTCGGTTTTTTTACAGCGAGCGCAGGCTATATTCGCGCGAAGCGCAAATTGCAACAAGCGAGCGAAAAAAACGAAGTTTACTTCGGTTTTTTTACAGCGAGCGCAGACTATATTCGCGCGAAGCGCAAATTGCAACAAGCGAGCAAAAAAAACGAAGTTTACTTCGGTTTTTTTTTACAGCGAGCGCAGACTATATTCGCGCAAAGCGCAAATTGCAACAAGCGAGCGAAAAATATCAAGCTTGCTTGAATATTTTTTACAGCGAGCGCAGGCTATATTCCAATGTTTATTCCAATGTTTGTGTCAAATATAAAAAACTTTCCATTTAAAACGTTGTCAATATCATAAAGTTTAATTAGATTTGCATTTATACAAACAAAACAAAAAAAATAATCATGAGTACATTTACAGAATTAAGTTGGCCCATTTTTAACAAAGCCATTGCAGATTATCACAAAACAGACAATGTAGATACCCCCATAAACAATCCATATCCCGAAAAAAGCATTGAATTTTATCTATATCTGAAATGCTGGATTGACACTGTACAATGGCATTTCGAGGATATTATACGCGACCCGCAAATAGACCCCGTTGCAGCCCTCACCCTGAAACGCCGCATTGACAAGTCGAATCAGGACCGCACCGACCTTGTAGAGCTCATAGACAGCTATTTCCTTGACACCTACAAGGACGTAAAACCCTTGGACAACGCCACCATAAACACCGAAAGCCCCGCATGGGCAGTGGACCGCTATTCCATTTTGGCCCTGAAAATTTATCACATGCAGGAGGAGGTAAATCGCAACGACGTGAGCGAAGAGCATCGTTCCAAATGTCAAGCCAAGCTAAACGTATTGCAGGAGCAGTACAAGGATATGACCACATCCATCGGGCAGTTGCTCGACGATATAGCAGCCGGAAGAAAATACATGAAGGTATATCGCCAGATGAAGATGTACAACGACCCCTCACTCAACCCCGTACTTTATGGTGCAGGAAAAAAATAAAAACATACCAACTGTAATTATAACACGTTTCTCGGCTATTGGCGATGTAGCAATGACAATACCATTGCTATATTCGCTTGCAGCCACAAACAAAAATCATAGATTTGTCTTTGTAAGTCAGGAGTTTCTACGCCCGATATTCACCAACATGCCCGACAACATGGAGTTTCGCGGCATTAAATTGGCAAACACAAAAGCAAAAAGCAAAATAGAGAAAATCAAAAGCTCCATAAGCAACTACATATCGTTACTGAAATTTGGATATCGACTAAAAAAAGAGTACGACGTAGTGGCGGTAGCCGACCTGCACAACGAGACAAAAAGCCATTTCCTCACCTTGCCGTTCCTATTGGGCAAAGCAAAAACAGTAAGGACCGAGAGCAAAAAAGCCGAACGTAAAAGCCTCATCGACCCAAGCAACAGCAACAAAAAAGCCATAGAGAGCATTTTCGACAGGCAAAAGACCGTTTATAGAAAATTAGGATTTTCCCTCACCCCCAATTTCATATCACTTTTTGGCAACGAAAAAGCCGATATAAGCCCGTATGCCACATTCATGCCACCCAAAGGAGAAGACAAATGGGTGGGCATAGCTCCGTTTGCCAATCACAAAGGCAAGATATACCCCATGCCGAATATGCGACAAGTGATAGCATTGCTCAGCGAAAAAGAAAACATCAGAATATTCTGTTTTGGCAATGGAAAAACCGAGGAGGAGGTAATAGACACATGGTGCAAAGAATTCAACAACGTACACTCCTTGGTGGGCAAAAGCAATTTTGAAGGCGAACTAAAAATAATGAGCCACCTCGATGCCATGATAAGCATGGATTCGGCCAACATGCACCTTGCCTCACTGACAAACACCACCGTATTTTCGATATGGGGAGCAACGTCGCCCCTTGCCGGCTTCTTAGGATGGAGACAGTCGCCAAGCAACTGCATACAGAAAAACATGCCATGCCGCCCATGCTCCATATATGGAAACAAGCCATGTATATATGGCGACTATCGTTGCATGGATATAGCCCCCGAGGATATTGCACAAAGAATATTGGAACACCTACAAAAAACCCCATGAACAGCATACTTGTCCCCCAAAAAGACCCAATGGGAAGAGCCATAGCCGACTACCATGCAACCGGCAAAGCAGCAAAATTACGAGTCCTATCCTCGATGTTCTACGAAGACGAAATACCCGTATCCACCCTGTTCCGTACATTCTCCCACATGCCCATTTTGGAGCAGGAGATGATTACACGCGCCAAAGGAAGAGTATTGGACGTGGGTGCCGGGTCGGGTTGCCATGCTTTGGAACTGAAAGCCCGAGGCCACGATGTGGTGGCAATAGATATATCGGAGCTATCGGTAGGCGTAATGAAAGAACGCGACATAGACGCACGACCGATAAACTTTTTTGACGAGACCTTTACCGAAAAATTCGACACCATCATTATGGCCATGAATGGCATTGGGATTGTAGGGAAGGTAGAGAGGCTGCCGTTGTTCTTTCGCAGCATAAAACGGCTGTTAAACCCCGACGGCATAGTGCTACTGGACTCCTCGGATTTAAGGTATCTGTTCGAAGAGGAGGATGGGTCGTTCTGCATAGATATTGCCGGCAAATATTATGGCGAAGTGGACTTCGAAATGCGCTACAAGGGCATAAAAGGGGCTACATTCGATTGGCTATACATAGACTATAACACACTGGAATTTTACGCCAACGAAAGTGGCATGCAATGCCAAAAATGTATAGACGGGGAACACTATGACTATTTGGCCGAGATAAGAATTAGACGATAGCCCCCTTCAAGCATCATAATTTAAGCCACTGCATGGGATTGAGCTTAACTTTCTCGTTGCGCAGCTGGAACAACAGGCGCGTATGCCCCGAACTGTTTTTTGCTATATCGCCAATGATGGTGCCCGCCTTGACTACATCGCCATCCTTGACGTGTATCTTGTCCAACTGGCAATACACCGACAAATACTTCCCGTGGCGCACCAGCACCAAAGCATAATCGGTTGTGCGGAACACCGCAGTGACGGTTCCTTCAAATATACATCGTGCTTGCGCTCCTTCGCGTCCTTGGATGACTATACCACCATTATCGACAAGAACATTTCCCTTGCCCATAACCCCTTGGCGTTTTCCAAAATCGTTCACCACATGATAGGGACCTGTTATAGGTGCCGGCAGACGCCCCTTGTTCTGCAAGAAGGAGCCACTCATTTTGCTCACCCCCTCGTTGTTGCGTACAGCGACTGTGCCCCCCTGCTTGTTCTTAGCCTTTTCACGAGCCTTAGCCTCGGCAAGCTCACGCTTGCGTTGTTTCTCTATTTCCTGCTCTATTATTCGGTCTATTTTTGCATTGAGTTCGTTAAGCTGTTGGCGTTGTTTTTTAAGTTCGCGCTGCACTTTTTTGGATTCGCGCTGCAAATCATCCACAATTTTGCGTTGCTCGCTCTGCAAGTTTTTCAGCGACTCGCTCTCGCGGTTTTGCGCAACCAATGCATCCTCCTTGCCCGCTCTGATGGTGTCGAGCTCGCTTTTTTTGGCATTTAGCATGGATATGTTCTCTTGAAGCCGCTCACCCGCTTTTTTATGAGCATTCATATACTCGCGCGCGTAACGGTAGCGTCGGAGCATCATATTGAAATCCTTGGCCGACACTATGAACAGCAATTTATTTTGAAAAGAATTGTAATGACGGGCGCGACGCAAGGCCTGTGCATACTCGTTTTTCGACTTCGCCACATCCTGCTCCTTGGCATTTATCTCGTTTTTTAAATATTCTATGGTATCGTTGAGCATGCCAACCTCATCGTTCAACAACACAATGAGCTGCTTGCGTTCTTTTATCTTAGCCGATAGAAGGTCGAGATTTTGCAGTTTGCTCTTGACATCCTTTTGCGAAGATTTCAGAATACTCTCCTTCTCGGCAATCTGTTTCTGCAAATTACCGGCACGCTTACGCATCTCCTTCACCGAGCGTTGCGCCGACAGAGGCATTGCCACAAAGGCTGCAAACAAAAAGAATAGCAATATGTGTTTTACAAAGTGTCTGTTCATACAAGTAATATTTCCGCTAAGTTAGCATATATCTTTTAAATATCGCATGCCAAGTTCTATTTTCTTTTTTTCAGTTTGGGAAACATTTTACGAAAACGCAACAGGTAGATATTGACTCTGTCGCCGGTAACAACGAATGTCACAGCCATTATTATCATCACAAGCCCCACAACAATCCTTAGTGTAAGTTGCTCACCGAATAGCGTCACCCCTATTACAACCGCAGTAACAGGCTCCAAAGCTCCAAATATGGATGTGGATGTGGCACCTATGTGTTGAACGGCTTTTGTGGTGCAAATGAAGGATATTGCAGTGGGGAAAAGGGCCAAAGAAAAAAGATTACCCCACAAATACCATTTGGTGGGCACAATGACAGACGAACCAAAATCTATGCGGTAGATGAACAAGGATATACCAAAAAGCAACATATAGAATGTGAGCTTCACCGTCGGGATTTTTTTAAGGACCGAACGATTGACACTGACTATATATATTGCATAGAACAGAGCCGACAACAGAACCAACGTTGTTCCTTTTATGCTCAATGACACATTGTTATCGCCATTATACAACAACAATATTCCACCAAGAGCAAATACTATGCACAGCATAGTGACCACCGTTATTTTTTCTTTGAAAAAAAGTGCCATTATAACTGCCACCAGCACAGGATATACAAACAAAATAGTGGATGCAATGCCTCCATCCATATATTGATAACTGCCAAAGAGTGTCAGGGAGGATAGGGACATAATCACGCCCATTGCCATCAGGGGGAGTATCTCGCTGCGTTTGACAGCAAATTCCCTGCCGCGTAATTTTATCATGGCAGCAAGAATGGCTATTGCAAACATATACCTAAAAAAGAGCACCGAGTCGGGGTTAAGCCCGTCTGCATACAGAGGCAGTGCAAACAACGGTATCATACCATAGGTGGCCGCTGCAACCATTGCATATATAACTCCCTTTACCTTGCTTTTTGTATCCATCGAGGTTTTTTACTTTACGAGTTCAATAATACGCGAAAAATCTATCGGGCTGTACTTGCTTGTATCGCTGACGCCAAAAACATATTCCGTCTCTTTTATGTTGGAAAAATTCATTTCCAACCCCACTACGCTACCTACGCCATCTATGACAAGTGACATATTTCGGGGAAACGGGCGCGAAGTTAGTTTCTCGAAGTCGCTATACCGACATGTGACACGCACCCTGTTGTCGTATATTCCCTCGGTTTTCACAAGTTCGCCACCGGCTGTGTTAAAATAGAACGTATAACACATATTATTAATTTGTCCGGTGGAGACAACTATATGCTGTGCGTCGCTCGTTATATTCATGCGCGACATGGCTTTTGCAAAATCGGTCCCATCGGGCGAAAAAGGCCTATTCAGGAGTACTGCCTCCAAGATTTTGTAGTTAAGTCCGGCCTGCTTCAAGAATCCATAGTCGGAGTATTTCAGTGCCGCATATTCTTTTCCCATTTTGTTTATGAGAAGGGCTTTATCGACTGACAGGTCGAGCCTTGCCACCTCGAAGAGTCCCAGCGCGGTAATACCAATTCTGATACCTTTGCCTTGTTCGGCGCAGAATGTGCCTTTCGACGACAAAGCTTTGTCGTCGATGGTTGCCGCCATTCTGATGCGTGCGGTAATGTCGTTGTTCAGGGGACGCATTGCAGGCATCTGTTGCAGCAGTTCCAGCATGGGCGCGTTGCTTGCCGACGATGTGCGTTCGCGTTTTGTAGTGCCACAACCACACACAAAAAGCATGACCGATAGCAATACTATATATAAACTATTTTTTCTTATCATTAGGGATGTATTTACGCCGCTTTATTTTCTTGTTCAGTGTTTTTGAATTGTCACCCTTGTCGCGTGCCTTTTTCCAAAACTCCACAGCACGCTCCATGTCACCGCTTTTTGCAAAAATATCGCCACAGTGGTGAAGTTCCACAACCCCGGGGTCTTTTTCTATGGATAGCAATTTTTCGGCATATGCTTTTGCCTCGTCATAGCGTTCCAAGGCAAACAGAACCCACATATACGTGTCTATATATACTGTGTTCTCGGGTTCCTCTTTTATTGTGCGGTAGCTCATCTCCTCGGCTCGTTCAAAATCGCGACCATCGAGGACAAGATAGTAGGCATAGTTATTATATACAGCGATATTCTCGTCATTATACACCAGCGCCGAGTCGTAGGCTTGCACACAGGCATCCATGTTGCCAAGCACGTGATAAGCATCGCCAATGAGGGCATATATGTCGGATATAAATCCGGCATCGTAGCCCTCCTCGCGTGCATCGAGCCCTGTTTTGAACGAAGATATTGCAGCAGAATAGTTCTCTTTTTTGTAATAGCCCATGCCACGATAGTAGTACAATTCCAATATTTCGGGGTGGTACAATATGGCTGTGTCGCAGCGCGATATTATTTCGTCTATTGCCTCTCTTTTTATAGCATAGTCCAATAATTGCAAATGGGCATAGCGGTTTTCGGGCTCGTATTGCAATAGTCGTTGAAGGACAGGAGCCACGCTATCCTCGCCCACCCCCTTGGATGTAAGATAATTTGCATATATCTCCGATGTCAAAGCCTGCTCGTAGGGCAGTTGCATGAGCCTTTCAAAGAATTTTATGTTATAGTTTGCAGTGTCTTGACGCTCTTTGTACGATACATACCTTACCAGCGCAGCCGCTCTCTCCTCGCCGGTAAATTTTCGGTTCATGAGCAGATTTTCCATGCTATGCGTAAACAGCGTGTCGTTGCCTATGGCACGATAATATTCGGCAACCGATAACTGTGCATAGGCATTGTCGGGGTCGGTTTGCAAGACATCTTGGTATATTGAATAGGCTATTGCAGTGTCGCCAAATGTCATGTGGTTATCGCCCAGAAAGACTTTCAGCCTCAATTCCTCGGGATACTCGGCTATGAGTTCGTGCAACACGTTTATAGCATCCTCCTTGTTGTTCATCAGGCAATATATGCGGAATTTCTGCAAGGTGATATCCTCGGTTTTCCCATCTATACGTTCCAAGGCGTCGAGGGCTTTTATTGCATTCTCGTACATGCCTTCGTCGGCATACATCATGGCAAGTTTATAGAACATTTCGCTATGCGAGGGAAATTTGGCTGTTATTTTTTCATACACAGCCATTGCGGCCTGTTTCATGCCATCGTATTCGTATGCCGATGCCAACAGTTGGTAGTACCAGAAGTTATCGGGGTTGCCTTCGACGGCTTGTTCCACCATTTTCACAGCCATTTCTTTAAGGCCGAGGAAGGAATACATGGCGTATAACTCGCATAGTACGACAGGGGCTCCGGGCTGCAAGCGCAGACAATGCTGAAACGCGTAAAAGGCCTCGTCGTAACGTTCCTGCTCCTTCAACAGAAGCGCATGATGATAGAAATAGTCGAAACTGCGCGACACAGCAACCTCATCGTCCGACGCATGGATATCTATGGTATCGGATGATAATATCATATTGTCACTTGCGCTCGTGACAGCCGGCGACAATGAGAATATGAGCAGTATTAAAAACAGACGAGCCATCATACTCCTGTATGGCCAAAACCACCTGCACCGCGCTCTGTGTCTCCAAGGACCTCCACTTGGCACCATTCTACCTGCTCGTGACGTGCTATCACCATTTGGGCTATACGTTCTCCATCTGCAATGGTAAACGGCTCATTGGATAGGTTTACAAGAATGACACAAACCTCGCCACGATAATCGGCATCAATGGTACCCGGAGAATTTAGCACTGTTATTCCTTTTTTTATTGCAAGGCCGCTGCGAGGACGCACCTGTGCTTCGTAGCCCTCGGGGAGTGCCATGAAAAGGCCTGTCGGCACCAATGCTCGTTGCAAGGGAGCAAGCACAATAGGTTCGTCGATATTGGCTCGCAAATCCATTCCTGCCGATAGATTCGTTGCATAGGCCGGCAGTTGATGCTTTGAACGGTTTATTATTTCTACTTTCATTTTATCTGTTTTCATTGATGTTATTAATTATGATTGAGACGGCTCATAAATGGAAAACTCCGAAAGCATTTTTTTGTTTCGGAGTTATTCGCATTATTTCAAACTATCGCTGTTTTCGTTGTTACTTAATGGATAGAACACTTTGTTTGCACCCGATGTGATTTTTATGGCCCATGGATTTTCTTTTGCAAAGGATTCTATGTACCGTACGTACTTATCCTCTATTATCTCATTGACTGCGATGAATATTCCCGTTTCCTCTACATTTCCGAACTCGGTGTTCACTGCTGTTCCAAAGATTTTCATTGTGGGAGAGAGGCCCATATAGGCATTTACCAATGGTGGTATGCTGAGTCCGGCCTTGTGTACTTCGCTTTTCAGTAATCGGTAATCGGCTTTGAAATTCTCGCCACACAGAACAGCTGCCAACGATGCCTCGTCCTCTTCGAAGAGCAAGGGTGTTATGGGCTCTATCAAATGGTCGGGGTCGGCAAAATGTTTTTTTAGGAAGTATAATATGAGGTCGCGGGCATGACGGTCGTACGACGGATACATGGTAACCTTGCCAAACAAATATTTCACATTGGGGATTACCACTGTTAATGCGCCCAACCCATCCCATAGATTATCGAGTGCATATAGACTTTTAGAGCCCATGCGTGTGGACTGATACTCCAACGACACGAACGAACGACCAAGCTCCACTGTGACGGGAAGGTAGTCCTCTATGAACCTTTTAGAGAATTTAAACATGTTATGGGCTGTGGCCAACATGGGCTCGCCCTTTTCGTCGAAACGTACATCGGCACCATGAATAAATCGGTAACCTCCTACAATATCATTTGCCTCGGGGTTCCATACTATAATCTGCTTGTATGGATTCTCCATTGTATCAAATTCGTCTATATCGACAGATTTTCCGCTTCCGCCACCGGCTGCTCGAAATGCAATCTCGCGTAAACGTCCTATCTCACGCATCACATTGGGTGAGTTGAATGCTGTGAGAACATATATTTCGTTATTACTGCGATTGGTGAAACGTAGTCGTTTTTCATCGGTGAGTTCCGCTTTCAGGAGTTCTTTTGGAACCGGGGCTATTATCTCTTCCATACTGAAATATGTGTTTGTTCTTTACTTTAAACTATATACAATATCTTGCACATATTGTGCCCACTCGGACATCTTTTTTGAATTATCGAATGTTTGCCAAGGAATTGGTTTTCCTATTGTTACGACAAATTTTTTGTTCTTGTTCTTAAACATTTCGTCGCTCAGATATAGCATTGCTATATTGAATTTTATGTGCAGCAGCTTGTTTATATTGGCCAGTCGATAGAAGAAATCGGAGTTTTGTCCCTCGAAATGTATTGGCACTATATCGCGCTGCGACTGTATGCTCTTTACAAGGAATGTTTTTTTCCATTCTTGGTCGCGTATTACTCCGTTGTGCTTTCGCGAGCATAGTCCGGCCGGGAACATTATAATATGGTCGTCGGAGTTAAAAGCGGCTGCTACCTGCTGTGGCAGATTGCGAGACTGCTTGCCTGTTTTGTTTATTGGAATGAACAGGGATGCTATTTGCGGTATATTCATCAACAGGTCGTTTACCAAGAATTTTATCTTGCCCTCGTATTGCTCGCCCAATATAAGCCCCAAGCCCAAGCCGTCTTGCGCTCCAAGCGGATGGTTGCTCACGAAGGTATATCGACCGCCACGAGGCAGATTTTCTATTCCACGCACCTCGAACGAATTATTGAAATAGTCCATGAACGAACGAATGAAGTCGAGGCCGTATTTGTCATTGTTATTGGCCAAAAAATAATTGACTTCGTCTTGATGAATAATTTTTTTAAGATATGAAACTATAAAGCGAGGCACGTAGCGTGCTTTTTTCCCTGCCTTTTGAGCCAAAATCTTATCTACATCTATTTGAATTGTGTCGTTCATTATCTCGCATCTATAATGGATGCAAAATTACTTCATATTTTCCATAATTCAAAATAAATAATATTAAATGCTATATGGGACAGGCTACATTTATAATCAAAAACAGGTAGCCGCTTGGCTACCTGTTTTTGATTATAAAGTTTGTATCTGCTATATTATTCCTCGGTATCGGAGAAATCGAGCACAGCTTTTTTGTTCGATGCTATGCGGTCGTAATTCTCTTTTGAGCCTACTATTATACGTGCAAAGTCACGCTGTCCTGTTCCGGCAGGTATCAAGTGTCCGCAGATAACGTTCTCTTTCATGCCAAGGAGGTAATCGCTCTTCATGTTGATGGCTGCTTCGTTCAACACTTTTGTTGTCTCTTGGAACGATGCCGCCGACATGAAGCTCGATGTCTGCAATGCCGCACGTGTGATACCTTGCAGTATCTGTGTAGATGTTGCAGGAACTGCATCGCGCGATACAACCGGTTTCAAGTCACGACGTTTTAACGCACTGTTCTCGTCGCGCAATTTGCGAGCCGTTACTATCTGACCGGCTTTCAAATTCTCCGAGTCGCCGGCATCAACAACGACTTTCTTGCCCCATATACGGTCGTTTTCCTCTTGGAAGTCGAGTTTGTCCACTACTTGCAATTCAAGGAAACGAGTGTCGCCCGGTTCATTGATTTGTACTTTGCGCATCATCTGACGGACAATAATCTCAAAGTGTTTATCATTGATTTTCACACCCTGTGAACGATATACGTCTTGCGCCTCGTTAACAATATACTCCTGAACGGCGGTAGGTCCTTTGATGGCAAGTATATCCGAAGGAGTTATGGCACCATCCGATAGGGGTGTTCCGGCACGTACATAGTCTCCATCCTGTACAAGTATCTGTTTAGACAATGCAACAAGATATTTTTTCACGTCGCCAACCTTCGAAGTAACTATTATCTCGCGATTACCACGTTTAACCTTACCCATTGAAACCTCACCATCGATTTCGGAAACCACTGCGGGGTTCGACGGGTTGCGTGCCTCGAACAATTCTGTTACACGGGGCAGACCTCCGGTGATATCACCGGCGTTACCAAATACACGAGGTATTTTCACGATAACATCACCGGCCTTCAACACCTGACCATTCTCTACCACTACGTGACCGCCCACCGGCAAGTTATAGTTATGCAGCGAATTGCCATTCTCGTCGTTGATATGAACGGTAGGTATCTTATTCTTGTCCTTCGACTCTATTATGACAACCTCGTGCAAGCCTGTACTTTCGTCGGTCTCAACCTTGAATGTTATATTCTCGATAACCGATTCAAAATCGACCTTACCTGCTACCTCGGTTACAATAACTGCGTTGAATGGATCCCACGATGCAACTACTTTTCCGGGCTCTACAAGCTCGTCCTCTACTGCATATAGTTTTGAACCGTAGGGTATGTTGTGTGTAGATAGTGCAATACCTGTATTGACGTCAACGAAACGTACTTCGCTCAGACGGCTTACAACTATTTTAACGGGTGAACCATCTATGTCTATTGTGTCAACTGTACGCAGCTCCTCGAATTTCAAACGCGATGTGTGTTTTGCTTTGATGCTTGCATCGGCTGCTATATTGGCAGCGGTACCTCCGGCGTGGAATGTACGCAGTGTCAGCTGTGTACCCGGCTCACCGATAGACTGTGCTGCAATAACTCCGACTGCCTCGCCCTTTTCTACCATGCGGCTTGTTGCAAGGTTGCGACCGTAACATTTTGCACAAACACCGTGTTTCGACTCACAAGTAAGCACCGAACGTATTTCGACGCTTTCTATCGGCGATTTCTCTATTTCGTCGGCTATGCTTTCGGTGATAAGTTCACCCGATGCCACAATAAGTTCGCCTGTTGTGGGGTGTATTACATCGTGTACAGATACGCGACCCAATATACGCTCGCTGAGTTTTGCAACTACATCATCGCCATTTTTAAGCGCTGTACATACTAGACCACGCAATGTGCCACAGTCCTCTTCGTTTATGATGACATCGTGCGAAACGTCCACAAGACGACGTGTCAGATAACCGGCATCGGCTGTCTTTAACGCGGTATCGGCAAGACCCTTACGAGCACCGTGCGACGAAATAAAATATTCAAGTACCGAAAGTCCCTCTTTAAAGTTCGACAAAATGGGGTTCTCGATAATTTGCGCACCCTCGGCACCGGCTTTCTGCGGTTTTGCCATAAGTCCACGCATACCCGAAAGCTGACGTATCTGGTCGCGAGAACCACGGGCACCTGAGTCGAGCATCATATATACCGAGTTAAATCCTTGGTCGTCGGCGGCAATAGTCTTCATAAGAACATCTGCCAAGTCGGAGTTTACGTGTGTCCACTCATCGACAACCTTGTTATAACGCTCTTTGTCGGTGATAAGACCCAAGTTATATTCGGCAAGGATTTCATCGACTTTCTCGTTACCCTTGCGCACAAGTTCTTCTTTTTCCTTGGGTATGATAACATCGTCGAGGTTGAACGAAAGACCACCCTTGAATGCCATCTGGTAACCAAGGTTCTTTACACCGTCAAGGAATTCTGCCGAACGGGCTACACCGACACGTTTGATAACGTCGCTGATTATGTCGCGCAACGATTTCTTAGATATGATGGTGTTAATGTAACCCATTTCGCGCGGTACCAATTGGTTCATGATAACACGACCAACAGATGTCTCGCGCAAGACTTTTACATAGTTACCTTGCTCGTCACGATCCTCGACCACGACTTTTACCGGAGCGTGTATATCCACACGACCTTGGTTGTAGGCTATAAGGGCCTCCTCGGGACCATAGAATGTCATGCCCGAGCCTTTTGCTCCCTCGCGCAACTTGGTGATATAATACAATCCAAGTACCATATCCTGCGAAGGCACTGTGATAGGTGCTCCGTTCGAGGGGTTAAGGATATTATGCGACTGCAACATCAACATCTGCGCTTCGAGTATCGCTTCGTTGCTCAGGGGAAGGTGCACAGCCATCTGGTCGCCGTCGAAGTCGGCGTTGAATGCGGTACATGCAAGCGGGTGCAGCTGTATTGCTTTACCCTCTATCATTTTGGGTTGGAATGCCTGAATACCCAAACGGTGCAGTGTCGGCGCACGGTTCAATAGAACGGGATGACCTTTCATCACATGCTCCAATATATCCCATATGATAGGTTCGCGACGATCTACTATCTTCTTGGCCGATTTCACTGTTTTTACTATTCCGCGCTCGATAAGTTTTCTTATGATGAACGGTTTGTAAAGTTCTGCTGCCATGAGTTTTGGTATACCGCACTCGCCCAATTTCAATTCGGGACCTACGACAATTACCGAACGAGCCGAATAATCGACACGCTTACCCAAAAGGTTCTGACGGAAACGTCCTTGTTTTCCTTTAAGGCTGTCCGAGAGTGACTTCAAAGGACGGTTTGCATCCGATTTCAATGCGCTTGCTTTGCGCGAGTTGTCGAACAAAGAATCGACAGCCTCCTGCAACATACGTTTTTCGTTACGCAGAATAACCTCGGGAGCTTTTATCTCGATGAGTTTCTTCAAACGGTTGTTACGTATAATTACACGACGATAAAGGTCGTTAAGGTCCGATGTGGCAAAGCGACCACCATCGAGGGGCACAAGCGGACGAAGTTCGGGCGGTATCACAGGGATAACGGTCATTATCATCCATTCGGGACGGTTACCACCATTTGAGGCAGCCATAGAAGAACGGAACGACTCAACAACCTGCAAACGTTTCAAAGCCTCGTTCTTGCGCTGTTGCGACATATCGGTGTTTGCTCGGTTACGAAGCTCGTACGAAAGAGAATCAAGGTCGAGACGACTCAATAGGTCGTAAACAGCCTCGGCACCCATCTTGGCAATGAATTTGTTGGGGTCGTTGTCTTCCAACGCCTGATTGCCTTGGGGCAGATTCTCCAATATTTCGAGATATTCCTCCTCGGTGAGCAATTGGTTGCACTCTACGCCTTCCAATACATTGTCCTTGCCGACAACATCCTGACGAGCATCGTCGTCCTTACGAGCCATGACACCGGGTTGTATCACTATATATTTTTCGTAATATATAACGGCATCGAGCATCTTGGTAGGCAATCCCAACAAATAACCTATTTTATTGGGAAGCGAACGGAAATACCATATATGTGCAACCGGCACCACCAACTGTATGTGGCCCATGCGTTCACGACGCACTTTTTTCTCGGTTACCATAACTCCGCATCGGTCACAAACTATACCTTTGTATCTGATGCGTTTGTACTTACCGCAATGACATTCATAGTCTCTTACCGGTCCGAATATGCGCTCACAGAACAATCCGTCACGCTCGGGCTTATATGTACGGTAGTTGATTGTTTCGGGTTTCAACACCTCGCCACACGAATTAGCCGAAATTTCTTGCGGTGAAGCAAGACCGATGGTTATCTTCGTAAAATTATTCTTTGTTTTAGTTTCTTTTCTAAAAGCCATAATTTATATCTTGACAAACGTGAAGGAAATTATTAATCGAATGAAATACTCAATCCCAAACCGCGCAACTCATGCAATAGCACATTGAGCGACTCCGGAATACTTGGTGTAGGCATAGGATCGCCCTTGACAATTGCTTCGTATGCCTTTGAACGACCTGCTACATCGTCGGATTTGATTGTCAATATCTCTTGAAGTATGTGTGCTGCACCGAATGCTTCGAGTGCCCAAACCTCCATCTCTCCAAAACGCTGACCACCAAACTGTGCTTTACCACCAAGCGGCTGTTGGGTGATGAGTGAGTATGGTCCTATTGAACGTGCGTGCATCTTGTCCTCGACCATGTGACCAAGTTTAAGCATGTAGCTGACACCCACTGTTGCAGGCTGGTCAAATTTCTCACCTGTACCACCATCGAACAACTCGGTTTTACCGAAACGAGGCAGACCGGCTTTGTCGGTCCATGTGCAAAGGTCGTCGAGTGTGGCACCGTCGAAAATAGGTGTTGCAAATTTCACACCCAATTCTTTTCCGGCACGACCAAGAACGGTCTCGAATATCTGACCGATGTTCATACGTGAAGGCACGCCCAAGGGGTTAAGGATTATATCAACCGGTGTTCCGTCGGCCAAGAATGGCATATCCTCCTGACGCACTACGCGCGATACAATACCCTTGTTACCGTGACGTCCGGCCATTTTATCACCGACACCGATTTTACGTTTCTTGGCAATATATACTTTTGCCATCTTCATTGTACCCGAAGGCAGTTCATCGCCTATGGTAAGTGCAAACTTCTCGCGTTTAACTTCGGCATCAAGTTCTTTGTACTTGTGCAAGAAGTTTATTATAAGAATGCGTATAAGGTCGTTTGTATGGGCATCGGCAGTCCACTTGCTCAACTGTACCGATGTGAAGTCCATGGCTTCGAGCTCCTGTCTGGTGAATTTTGCGCCTTTGGCTATTATCTCGGTACCCATGAAGTCTTTTACTCCTTGTGATACGCGTCCACCTATGAGCTTCAACAATTTGGTTATGAGCACTCCTTTAAGCTCGTCAACTTTTTGCATGAACTCATCGTCAATCTTCGGCAGTTTGGCTTTGTCGGCCATTTTTGCCGAACGTGTTTTTTCGGCACGTTGGAACAGACGACGACCGATGACAACTCCTTTAAGCGAGGGAGAGGCCTTTAACGAGGCGTCTTTCACATCGCCTGCCTTGTCACCGAAGATAGCACGCAGCAGTTTCTCCTCGGGTGTGGGATCCGATTCTCCCTTGGGAGTAATCTTACCTATTATAATATCACCGGGCTTAACGCATGCACCAACACGAATGATACCGTTCTTGTCCAAATCCTTTGTGGCATCTTCGCTGACGTTGGGAATATCGTATGTAAATTCTTCCAAACCACGTTTTGTTTCGCGAACCTCCAACGATAGTTCATCCACATGCACCGATGTCAGCACGTCCTCGCGCACAACACGCTCGTTAAGCACGATGGCATCCTCGTAGTTATATCCCTTCCAAGGCATGTAGGCTACCAACAGGTTCTTGCCTAATGCCAATTCACCGCCTTGTGTAGAATAACCCTCGGTAAGTATATCGCCGGCTTTTACACGTTGTCCTTTGTCGCATATAGGACGAAGGTCGATGGTCATATTTTGGTTGGTACGACGGAATTTCGGTATGATATATTCCTTTGAGGCAGGCTCGAAGCTAACAAACTCCTCTTCCTCGGTGCGGTCGTACTTGATTACTATTCTTGAAGCATCAACAAATTCTATTACGCCATCGCCCTCGGCAACTATCTGTGTACGAGAATCCTCTACCAGTTGTTTCTCGATACCTGTACCCACAATAGGAGCCTCGGTTGTCAAAAGGGGAACTGCTTGGCGCATCATGTTCGATCCCATCAACGCACGGTTGGCGTCGTCGTGTTCGAGGAACGGAATGAGCGATGCGGCTATTGATGCTATCTGCTGAGGAGAAACGTCCATTAGATTTACTCTACCCGGCTCCACAACAGGATAATCGGCATCCTGACGCGATTTTACCTTCTTGCGTATGAAGTTACCTTCGTTGTCAAGGGGTGCGTTACCTTGTGCAATTATTTGACCCTCTTCCTCTTCGGCTGTATAATAAACAACATTCTCGTTGTTTATGTCAACTTTTGAGTCGGCAACCGGACGATAGGGGGTTACTATAAATCCAAGTTCGTTTATCTTGGCATATATACACAATGACGAGATAAGACCGATATTCGGACCCTCGGGTGTCTCGATAGGACAAAGACGACCATAGTGTGTATAGTGAACGTCGCGCACCTCGAAACCGGCACGGTCACGTGACAGACCACCGGGGCCTAATGCAGATAGACGACGTTTGTGAGTAATTTCGGCCAATGGGTTTGTCTGGTCCATGAACTGCGACAACGCATTTGTACCGAAGAATGTATTGATGACAGCCGAAACTGTCTTTGCGTTTATAAGATCGGTGGGAGAGAACACCTCGTTGTCGCGAACGTTCATTCTCTCGCGTATTGTACGTGCCATACGTGCCAATCCCACAGCAAATTGGTTGGACAACTGCTCGCCGACAGTACGAACACGACGGTTACTCAAATGGTCGATATCATCTACCACTGCCTTTGAATTAACCAATCCTATAAGATATTTGATAATTTCAATTATATCCTCCTTAGTCAACACTCTAACCGACATATCTGTCGTAAGGTTTAACTTTCTGTTTATACGATAGCGACCTACATCACCAAGGTCGTAACGTTTTTCCGAGAAGAACAGGTTATTGATAACCTCACGTGCGCTTGCGTCATCGGCCGGGTCGGCATTACGCAACTGACGGAAGATATAGTTCACAGCCTCTTTCTCGGAGTTGCTTGTATCCTTGTCGAGTGTATTGAAAATGAGCGAATAGTCAAGAGCATCGGGGTCGTCGCTCTCCTTGTGCAAAAGTATGCTTTCGACACCGCTATCCAATATGCGTTCAACCAAATCGGCCTCCAAGATAGCTTCGCGATCTACAACAACCTCGCTACGCTCGATAGAAACTACTTCACCTGTATCGGGATCTACAAAATCCTCCTGTTTTGTTTTTACAACGCGACCGGCCATTTTTCTGCCGATAGCCTTCTTTAAGTTAGCCTTGCTTACTTTTATCTCCTCGGCCAAATCGAAAATTTCGAGAATATCTTTATCACTTTCGAAACCGATGGCACGAAGCAACGTTGTAACGGGTAATTTTTTCTTACGATCGATGTAGGCATACATGACATTGTTTATGTCAGTAGCAAACTCAATCCAAGAACCTTTGAACGGAATGATACGCGCCGAATAGAGCGGTGTTCCGTTTGCATGTACACTTTGTCCGAAGAATACTCCGGGTGAACGGTGTAACTGCGACACCACAACACGTTCTGCACCATTTATAATAAATGTTCCTTGCTTGGTCATGTAAGGGATGGGACCAAGGAAAACATCTTGAATAACTGTATCGAAATCCTCGTGATCGGGGTCGGTACAATAAAGTTTTAACTTTGCTTTTAAGGGGACACTATATGTTAGGCCGCGCTCAAGGCACTCAGCGATTGAATAACGGGGTGGATCGATATAATAATCCAAAAATTCCAAGACGAAATTATTTCTCGTATCGGTAATGGGAAAATTTTCAGCGAAAACTTTATACAATCCGTCATTCACTCTCTTTTCGGGAGGGGTATCTAATTGTAAGAAGTCCTCGAAAGACTTCAATTGCACTTCCAAAAAGTCCGGACAGGGCATCGGATCTTTAATAGAGGCAAAGTTAATTCTTTGATTATTAGGTTTCAACGACATTGTGGCTAATGTTTTAGAACTTACTTTTGTTTTTTACGCACAAAAGGTTATGAACCCTCTACAGGGGGTTCATAACCATTAACCCTTATCAGGGTCGAGTTTACTTACTTAAGTTCAATCTCTGCACCAGACTCTTCGATAGTCTTCTTCAAAGACTCAGCCTCACCCTTAGCAAGACCCTCTTTCAAAGTGCTGGGAGCGTTGTCAACGAGGTCTTTAGCCTCTTTCAAGCCAAGGCCACAAGCCTCTTTAACGGCTTTAACAACTTGGAGTTTGTTAGCGCCTACGCTCTTCAAAACTACATCGAACTCTGTTTTCTCTGCTGCTGCCTCAGCTGCGCCACCTGCAGCGGGAGCTGCTACTGCTACTGCTGCTGCAGCGGGTTCGATACCATATTCTTCTTTAAGGATAGTTGCAAGTTCGTTAACGTCTTTTACTGTCAAGTTAACCAATTCTTCTGCAAGAGCTTTCAAATCTGCCATTTTCGTATAAATTTAAATTGTTTTTTACTAATTGATAATAATTATTCTCTTTCACCGAGTGTTTTAAGAACTCCGTGTATGGTGTTACCACCTGATTGTAGAGCCGAAACAACGTTCTTGATAGGAGATTGCAGCAAAGCCACAACTTCGGCAAGAAGCTCGCCCTTGCTCTTGATATGGATAAGAGTTTCGAGCTGATCGGCACCCACATAGAAGCTCTCTTCGGCATACGCACCTTTGAGTGCGGGAATTTCGGCCTTGCCGGCAACGTCCTTTATAAGTTTTGCAGGAACATTGGCTGTGTTGCAAAGCAAAAGAGCTGTAGTACCTTTCAAACAGGGATATAAGGGTGAGAAATCTATCTCAGAAGCCTCGAATGCCTTGTGAAGAAGAGTGTTCTTCACTACAACCATTTCTATCTCTTGTTTGAAACATTTAGCACGCATTGCGCTGGTAGCGGCAGCATCCATAGCTGTTACGTCTACCAAATAGAAGTGTGCATATTCCTTTATGATCTCGCCAAGTTCGGCGATTTTCCTAACTTTATCTTCCTTCTTCATAGTTCAATCAAATTAATCGATAGATTTAGGATCAATTCTCAGACCTTTACTCATTGTGGTCGAGAGGAATACACTCTTAACATAAGTTCCTTTCGCTGTCGAAGGTTTGAGTTTTATGATTGTAGCCATAAACTCTTTAACGTTAGCGATTATAGCCTCGGGCGAGAAAGATATCTTACCGATTGAAGCATGAACAATACCTGCTTTGTCAACTTTGAAATCGATCTTACCTTGCTTAATCTCTTTAACAGCTTTGGGAATATCCATAGTTACAGTGCCACTTTTGGGGTTAGGCATAAGACCACGGGGGCCTAATACACGACCAAGGGCACCTAATTTACCCATTATAGACGGCATGGTGATGATAACATCAATATCCGTCCAACCACCTTTGATCTTTTCGATATATTCATCGAGACCAACATAGTCGGCGCCTGCAGCTTTTGCAGCCTCTTCTACATCGGGTGTACACAAACAGAGTACGCGAACCTCTTTACCTGTACCGCTGGGAAGAGACACTACGCCTCTAACCATTTGGTTTGCCTTACGAGGATCAACGCCCAAGCGTACGTCGATATCCACAGATGCGTCAAATTTTGTAAAGGTAATTTCCTTCAACAAATCAACGGCCTCTGTAAGAAGATAAGCCTTAGCTGTATCAACTTTTGCGGCTGCCAACTTTTGATTTTTTGTCAGTTTACCCATTCTAATTTAATTTTTTAATTGTTTCCGGGAAAAGTTCCACTCACGCTGATACCCATACTTCTTGCTGTACCTGCTACCATTTTCATAGCAGCCTCAACAGTAAAGCAGTTCAAATCGACCATTTTGTCTTTTGCAATAGCCTCTACTTGCTCCCATGTGATAGAAGCAACCTTTTTACGGTTGGGCTCTGCTGAACCACCTTTAACCTTGGCAACTTCAAGGAGTTGAATTGCCACAGGAGGGGTTTTTACTACAAAATCGAATGATTTGTCTGCGTAGTAAGTAATGATAACAGGCAAAACTTTTCCGGCCTTATCCTGGGTTCTGGCATTAAACGCTTTGCAAAACTCCATAATGTTGATACCCTTAGAACCGAGTGCGGGTCCAACGGGAGGAGAAGGATTTGCTGCGCCACCTTTAATCTGCAACTTGATAAGTCCAGCAATTTCTTTTGCCATTGTAAAAAAATCTATAAAATTAACAACTAATTTTGAACGATGTGTGGAAGCCGCATCATTCTTTATCTACTTG
>JAFQBG010000039.1 GCA_017416705.1 Bacteroidaceae bacterium | reverse complement strand
TCGCTTTCATACACTCTAAATGAGTGCCGAAAACTTTGCAAAGTAAAGGCAAAAAAACCGTTCCCGCAAATTTATCGACACTTTTTTTACTAAAAAATTAAACTTTTATACTTATAGATTGTTAGTCAAGGGGTTAGAATATCATCATTTTTTGGCAAAAAAAGAAAACAATTCGCCATAACAATCATAAAAGCAGCCACAATGCCTCTTGATTACAAAATATTCTTAATTTAACAATAGTTGTAGCTGCTTTTACAATAAAAATAACTACTTTTGCCAAAATTTTCGAAAACTTTTTTTCTTTAAATAGTTTTCGGCGATATACCGATGTTGTTATGAGAATTATTATACCTTATATATATATAATAGCGTGTTTTTTATTGCCTCTGAGCGTCATGGGGCAACAAAATGCAACAAAAATAAGAATTTACGGAAAAATAACAGATGGCGACACAAAAGAGCCACTACCCTACGTGTCGGTGCGAATAAGCAGAAGCACCACAGGAAGCGCCACCGACAACAAAGGAAATTTTTCATTTTACGCAACGGCACTAAAAGACACATTGATAGCATCGAGCATCGGATACAAGGAAAAACGTATAGTTCTGTCGCAAAAAACGCGTTTCCCCATAAACATTGTGATGTCGCCCGAAAATTACCAGCTGTCGGAAATAACCATAAAGCCAAAAAAAGAGAAATACAGGCGCAAGAACAACCCGGCCGTCATACTGGCACGCAATATCATTCAACGTCGCGACGACAATTCCCTCGAAAACAAAGCATATTACAGCAGGGACAGGCACGAGAAAATGAATATTGCGCTCAACAATTTTAATTCATCGGAAGATAGCCATTTTGGCAAAAAATTCTCGTTTCTCGACAGATACATCGACACCTCGCTCGTGTCGGGAAAACCCATTTTGCACGTATCGGCACGCGAATTATTGGCAAAGGACTATTACAGCAACGACCCCCGGCGCAAGCGACAATTTGTAAAAGCGCGTAAACGCGAAGGTATAGACGATATAATTTCGGCGGAGTCGCTCGAAGCATTATACGAAGAGACATTCAAGGATGTAGATATTTTTCAGGACAACGTATCGTTGTTCGGCAACAAATTCATGAGCCCGCTATCGAAGCTTGGCCCAACATTCTACCGCTATTACATCATGGACACTCTGGAAATAGAGGGCGAACGGTGCATAGACCTTGCTTTCACCCCATTCAACTCGGAGTCGTTCGGTTTCACCGGACACGTGTACATAACGGCCGACTCCACATTCTTCATAAAACTTGTCCAGATGAATGTACCACACGATATAAACATGAATTTCGTGGAATACATGAACATACAACAAAAATTCAGCCGTTTGGACGACGGCACACGAATATTGAACGAGGAAACGCTTGTAACCGAGTTCAAAGTTTTTGATTTTGTCAACGGACTATATGCCAACCGACACGTTGTGTACGACAACTACCGGTTCGACAAGGAAGACGACGAAAAAGCAGAAGAAGTATTGGAGTTTCCCGGCAACGTTGTCGAGGATGACAATTCCACAAGACGCGACGAAGCATACTGGACCGAAAATCGTATAGCCGAAGTCAGCGAGAAGGAAAAATCGGTGGGCAAGATGATGAAAGAACTTCGCTCCAACCCCGTATATTATTGGTTCGAAAAAGGCGTGTCGTTCCTATTTACCGGCTGGATACCGATACGCGAGCACGAGCCACCGATTTTTTATGGCCCCGTAAACACCACCATCAGCCACAACGAATTGGAAGGAACAAGGCTCAGAACAGGAGCCATGACATCGGCCTATTTGAACCCCCACCTGTTCGGGCGTTTCTTCGTTGCATACGGTTGCAAAGACAAACGATGGAAATATATGGGAGAAATGGAGTATTCATTCAAAAAGAAAAAGGAACACCCCAACGAATTCCCCATACACTCGCTGCGTCTGCACTACGAATACGACACATACCAATATGGACAAAACTACCTATACACCAACAAGGACAACATATTTCTAAGCATAAAACGACAGGAGGACAACAAGATAGGATACGCCCGAATAGCAGAATTCACATACACAAGAGAGTTCTACAACCATTTTTCCTATGCCCTGACACTGCGCAACCGCACCGACATAGCCACCAGCCTTGTCCCCTTCGAGCGTGTCAGCACCAACAACGGCGTAAGCACCACGAGCTTTGTAAAAGACCTAAAACAATCGGAAATTGAAATATATTTAAGGTACGCGCCAAAAGAAAAATTCACGCAGACAAAATGGAACAGACACTCCGTGCTGCCCGAACACCCCGTATTCAGCCTGAAACACCGCATAGGATTAAAGGGAGTCATGGGAAGCGACTTCACATACCACCACACCGAGGCAAGCTTTAAAAAACGCTTCTGGTTCTCGGCATTTGGCTACACCGACTGTATTCTGAAAGCCGGCAAAGTATGGAACGAGGTGCCATTCCCCTTGCTCATCACACCAAACGCCAACCTGTCATACACAATACAGGACGAATCATTCTGGTTAATGAATGCCATGGAATTTTTCAACGACGAATACGCATCGTGGGACATGACATACTACATGAACGGATTAATATTCAACCGATTACCACTCATACGCAAACTCAATTGGCGCGAAGTAATATCGTGCCGAGGCATGTACGGAAACCTAAGCGACAAGAACCGCCCCGACTTGCAAAACACCGGAAAACTTTTCAAATTCCCCTATGAGAACGACACATACCATTACTTAGGCTCCAAGCCCTACGTCGAGGTTGCAGTGGGAATAGAAAATATTTTCAGAGTATTGCGCATCGACTATGTACGCCGCATCACCTACCGCGACCTGCCCGGAATAGACAAGGATGGTTTCAGAATTAAGCTACATATCCAGTTCTAACTAAGCAAAACACGCGCAGCTGCCAACCCGGAACAAGAGTCGGCCGAAGATTTCATCGAGCAGAAGTCACATGCCCGCCCCCACACAGACTTTATGGTTGCAAACAGAATTCAGACAAGCCACATTCTGAAAACAAAAAAAGGAATAAAAACAAAAAAAGAGTATCAACTGATACTCTTTTTTTGTCAGGGTGACTAGTGGGATTCGAACCCACGACATTCAGAACCACAATCTGACGCTCTAACCGACTGAACTATAGTCACCATTCAATATGTGCGCTTTCTTTCGAAAAGCGATGCAAAGGTAAGAATTCCTTTTGACATCTGCAAATAATTAGCACGTTTTTTCGCCTTGGCGAAAGAAAAAAACCATAAAAAACCAATTACAGTCACTATTTGGCGTGAACGCAGGAGGAGGCACAGCGTTTTAATATACCGTATGGTTTATTACAAATATACAATTTAGGCTGCACCGAATTTAAATTCGGAGCAGCCTAAATTGTAAGCAACAAAATAGTATTCCCTATTATTTTGCAATAACAAGGAAGTAGTTTTTCTTGCCTTTCTGAACAAGCAAGTATTTATTATTCAACAAATTGTCCATAGTGAGCAATTGGTCGAACGAGGCTAATTTTTCTTTATTCACAGAGACTCCTCCACCCTGCACCAGCTTGCGCATCTCGCCTTTTGAAGGGAATATGGCAGCATGCTCGGTCGCAAGGTCAACAGCCTTAACGCCCTCGGCAAAAAGAGCAACAGGAACCTCGAAACGAGGCACACCGTCGAACACTGCAAGCAATGTATCCTCGTCGAGCGAACGCAATGCCTCGGATGTTGCATTGCCAAACAGAATATTAGAGGCCTCGACAGCCTTGTTATACTCGTCCTCGCCATGCACCATGACTGTTACCTCCTTGGCAAGTCGTTTCTGCAACAAGCGCAAATGGGGTGCCTCGCTATGCTCTGCCACAATAGCATCAATCTCGTCCTTTGTCAACGATGTAAATATCTTTATATACTTGTCGGCATCATCATCGCTCACATTCAGCCAGAATTGGTAGAAACGATATGGCGATGTATAGCGTTTGTCGAGCCATATATTTCCTTGTTCGGTCTTACCGAATTTCTTTCCATCGGCTTTTGTTATCAAAGGACAAGTAAGGGCAAACACCTCGTTACCCGACATTTTGCGTATCATTTCGGTTCCGGTTGTAATATTACCCCATTGGTCGGCACCGCCAAGCTGCAATTTACATCCATGTGTTTCGTTCAAATGAACATAGTCGTAGCCCTGCAACAGCTGGTAGGTAAATTCGGTGAACGACATGCCATCGGTTCCTGCCTCGCCCGACAAACGGCGTTTCACAGAATCCTTGGACATCATATAGTTCACTGTTATCATTTTACCAACATTGCGAATGAAATCGAGGAACGAAAATTCTTTCATCCAGTCGTAGTTGTTCACCAAGATAGCGGCGTTGGGGGCATCGCTTTCGAAATCGAGGAAACGCGACAACTGTTTTTTCAATGCCTCCTGATTGTGGCGCAAACGCTCCTCGTCGATGAGCACACGCTCCTTGGACTTGCCCGAGGGGTCGCCAATCATACCGGTGGCGCCACCGATGAGCGCAATGGGTTTGTGCCCCGAACGCTGAAAATGACGCAACATCATAACTCCCACAAGGTGGCCTATGTGCAACGAATCGGCAGTTGGGTCGATACCCAGATAGGCTGTTGTCATCTCCTTTTGCAGCTGTTCTTCTGTTCCCGGCGTCATATCCTGTATCATACCACGCCATTTTAATTCCTGTACAAAGTTCATATTTCTATTTTTTATTTAGTTTCTGTTTAAATCCCTAAATTATTTTCTCATTGCAGACTATTCATCGCGCCGTTTTTTATACTCAAAAATGGTTTTTCTTTTTCTTTGGCTACATAGCTTGCCATGCTCTCATAGAAAAATAAATTAACCAACCATTCTTACCCTATAAAAAACTTGGCCGTATAAATGCTGCCCTTATTCTGCAATATTGCTGTCAAAGTTAGTGCTTAGCGCAATAAAAATAAAATATTCATCGTATTTTTTCAAATTTATTGCTTTATAAGGGGCACAGCGGGCTTATATTGCCACTGTGTTTTTCAGTCGAGATAATACATGGCCGACGGTGTCGCTCTTTTCAGAACGTTCAACATCACATCCTTACCGGCTATAATTCCATAGGAGGCAAGCTCCATCTGCACTGTTTTATACGCAAGCTCGGGATGATTGTTCTCCTCGCTCAAATGGCACAACCAGATGTTTTTTAAGTTACAATTGAAATTTTTTGCAATGTAACGCGCTGTATCTTGGTTGCTCAAATGCCCTGTCAGGCCGGCCACCCTGTCTTTAAGAAACTGCGGATAACGCCCCATGTAGAGCATTTGCTCCTCGTAGTTAGCCTCAATTACCAGATGGTTGGCCTGCTCCACGTAGTAGGAAACGGTGTCGGTAATGTGCCCCAAGTCGGTTGCTATGCAGAATTTCAAATCACCTACTTCTATGAAATAGCCCACATTGTCTGTGCCATCGTGAGGCACTTCGAATGGCGTTATCTCGAATGAGCGGAACGTCATTTTCTCGCCCTTTTCCACGTAGCGCACATACATGGGGTCCAAAGGCTTGTTCATGCAATAATTTTTGTTTATACCCACATGCGTTTCCTTGGTTGCATACACCGGGATATTTGCTTTCGATGCAATTACCCCCAATGCCTTTATATGGTCGGCATGGTCGTGAGTGACAAATACGGCACAAATACTCTCAAATGGTATTCCTTCTTTTTTCAAGGTAGCACGAATTGTCTTTGACGGAATACCTGCATCAATCAATATTCCGTAGTCATCTAATCCCAAATAGTAGCAGTTTCCACAACTTCCGCTACCAAGACTCATAAATCTCAATTTCATATATAATATTTTTATTTTCAATCAAATACAATAGCAAGCGAACGAAAAAGCATGTAGCTTGGCTCGATAGTTTTTACCGCCTGCACACTCTGTGTTCAATATTCGTTTTATATAAAACATAGCAACCATCAGAACGGATAACCTATGGCAAAATGTATTGCAAAATCCCGGCCTATATCGGGCCTGAGCAAAGGATATTTATCCTTTCCGCTATATGCAGGGTTCACCGCCTTCATTCCTGCGTCAAGACGAAACACAAAAAGGTCGAGTTCAAATCTTAGGCCCATTCCATAGGAAAACGCTATGTCCCTATAAAATCTGTTTATATCGAACTGTCCGCCCGGCTGTTCATCGTAATGGCGCAGCGTCCATATATTTCCGGCATCAATGAATATTGCCGAGTGTAATTTCCAAAACAGCCGCGAACGAAATTCCACGCTGAAATTCAATTTCATATCGCCCGACTGGTTTATGAAGTCGATATTGCTATCCTTGCTACGATAACGTCCCGGGCCCAATCCCCTCACCGTCCATCCTCGCAAACTATTTGCGCCACCTGCGAAATAGCGTTTTTCAAATGGCAAAATATTGGAATTACCATAAGGGAAGGCTATGCCCAGCCCCATGTGAAACAATATGGAGTTTCTGGTGTCTATTCTTATATTTGTGGTAAAGTCCACATCGCCCTTCACATACTGCGCATAGGCAATATTCATGAACGTATATTGTCCGTCGGAGTTTCTATGCCCGCCAAACAATTTGTTAAATCCTCGCAACAAATTTCCCGAACATTCCACATTGGTTCTGAAAGCAAACACCATATTTTGCTGTTCCGCACCCGACTTATAGGACGAATTATAGCTATACGAATATCCCAATTTTGTAATCAGCAAATTCTCGTAGTTATATTTCAATATTGAATTTCGGTTCGATATACTATCGAGATATTCTTTTTTAAATGTATCGGATATCCATGGTACATAAATATAGTTCACATCCAAAATATCCAATTTGTGCATAGATTGCGGCGATTTACTCCACATATAGCTCCACGAACCCGACAGTATCTGCCTGTCAAATTCGGGACGTTCCTGCGAGTCGAACTTCAACGAGAACAACGTCGATGACTTTTGCAAATTTTTTCGCGATGGCACCAGCGACGACATCACACCGCCGAAAAGTCTCAGACTCAGTTCGGCACCATATTCGTAGTAGCTGTCGCGCGTATATCCGCTCAGGCCCGATATGGCTTCATAGGCTCCAAAAAGGCGCAACGACAACATTTCGGAACCCTTGAACAGGTTTTTATCCATGAATGTAACCGATGCAGCCGCGCCCAAGTCGCCGGCAGTGTTTGTTCCCTCCAACTCAAAAGCAACCGAACAACGCTTGTTGCGTTCGAGCATCACATAGCAATCGAGCAACGAACTATCGGACGACTCCATCATGCGCACCGAGGCATACCTCAATGCCGATAATTGCGAGAATGAGTTATATGTTCTGTCCACATCGCTCTGCGAATATAAATCGCCATGCTTCACAAAAGTATTTTGCAAATATACATTCGGCCGGAACGGCACACCATCCTTGTGGAATATATAACTATCTTTATGTTGCAATGTATCACATGCCGCAAGCACATCGTTGTTCAGGCGCAAACCGGCATCGCACACATAGGATACGCTGTTTATCATGTAACGCCTATGCTTGCCCGGTTCCTCCTGCGCCGAAGCCCTGAATGGGGCAATCCTCATTTTCAGATTTATCTTACTTGAATGATGTGCAGTGTCAGCCACATACGTTATGTAGTCCTTCTGAAAACGATAATAGCCGTTGTCGCGCAGGAATGCGACTATACGCCTGCGTTCTGCCTCCAATTTATCGACACTGAACAGCATACCCTGTGTCAGCAGCGACTTGTCGGCATTGTCGTCAATTATTTTCATCAACATATCATCATCCACCTCGTACGATATGTTATCGACTACAAAACGCTCCTTTTCGTTAAGAAACAGATAGACATCGACTGTTTTTTCCTTCACCGAACGCAGTTCCATATCAACCGTTGCATGCAAAAAACCTTCGTTGCGCAACATCTGTTCAATGTTCGACCTTGTCTGTTCCGCATGCTCCTCGCTGAAAATAACAGGCTCCTCGCCTATTCTTTGCAAAACACGGTTAATCCATTTTGTAGAGTCACGCCCGGCAAGCGAATAGGTGTACAATGGCATTCTCACAAGGCTGAACAAACGCGAATTCGGACGCTGACGTATATATGATTGTGCCTTCACAGCCATATCCTTATGGTGCAACGACACAATATTCACACTGTTGAGCAGCATCTTGCCCTCGGGTACAAATTTCGTAACCGAGCAAGCCGCAAGCAACAGCATGCAAAAAAACAATAATATATATTTTCTTAAAAACGTCACAATTCCTTAATTATCCAACAAACGTTACAACGTGAGCCATATTCCCGCATAGCGCATGAACAGAGCGTCACAGCCATTGCAAACAAAATAGGTTTAAAATTGCCTATCAAGGTAAAAAATTTTACAAATATACAAAAAACCTCGCAGAAATAAGGTAGCTTTGCAACACTTTGAACAATACAAATCACAATTTTATGTTGAGCAAATCGCTTTTGAAACTGATACGTTCACTCGATGTAAAGAAATTTCGCAAGGGGAGCGGCCTGTTTGTAGCCGAGGGTGGCAAAACCGTCACCGACCTGCTTGGCTCCGGAATTGAGTGCAAAAAAATAATAGCCACAAAATTGTGGTTAAGCGAAAACAGTATAAACAGCACCAATACCGAGATAATAGAAGTAAGCGAGCAGGAACTGGAACGAGCGAGTTTTCTACGCACCCCACAAGGGGTTTTAGGCATTTTTTGCCAACGCAACAACGTGCTCGACGAGACTATTCCACAAAAAGAGTTATGCTTGGCGCTCGACGACATACAAGACCCCGGCAACCTTGGAACCATAATTCGCATAGCCGATTGGTTTGGAATAGAACACATAATTTGCTCGACCAACACCGCCGATATATACAACCCCAAAACCATACAAGCCACAATGGGAGCCATAGCACGTGTAAATATTTATTACACCGACCTTCCCCTGTTCCTGTCGAATATCAAAAAACAGGTGCCCATATACGGCACATTCCTCGATGGAGAAAACATATACGACAAAAAGCTAACCCAAAACGGCATAATAGTAATGGGCAACGAGGGCAAAGGAATAGGCAATGAGTGTGCAAAGGAGGTAGACCAACGACTATTCATCCCAAATTTCCCGCCCCACAGAGCAACATCGGAGTCACTAAACGTATCCACCGCAACAGCTATCATTTGCGCCGAATTCAGGCGTCGCAGCACTATTTTTTCTTAAAAGCAAAGACATTGCGGGCAAATAGATAGATATTTTGCAAAAAAACAGCTATATTCGCGGAATATTACACATTATAAATTAAAAAAACATGAAAGCATTTGTTTTTCCCGGACAAGGTTCGCAGTTCAGCGGAATGGGAAAAGATATATACGAAAGCAACCCGATTGCAAAAAATTATTTCGACCAAGCAAACGAAATATTAGGATTTGACATTACCGGCATCATGTTCAACGGTTCCGATGCCGACCTGAAACAGACCAAAGTGACACAGCCCGCAGTATTCATACACTCGGTTGTTTCGGCGCTTTCCATGGGCGACCAATTTACGCCCGACATGGTAGCCGGACACTCCTTGGGAGAATTTTCGGCATTGACAGCCGCAGGCGCACTAACGTTCGAAGCCGGTTTGTCGCTCGTTTATAAACGCGCCCTTGCAATGCAAAAAGCATGCGAGATACAAGAATCGACAATGGCAGCAATTCTGGGGCTACCCGATGAAACCGTTGAAACAATATGCGCCGACATCACCGCCGGTGGCAACATAGTAGTTGCAGCCAACTACAACTGCCCGGGGCAAATCGTCATATCGGGCACCATCGAAGCAGTGAACATGGCTTGCGAGGCATTGAAAGCAGCAGGAGCAAAACGCGCCCTGCCACTGAACGTAAGCGGCGCATTCCATTCGCCGCTAATGCAACCCGCCAAAGAGGAATTGGAAGCCGCCATCAACGAAACCACAATAAGCACACCGCTATGTCCCGTATATCAGAACGTAGATGGCATGCCCCACACCAAGGCGCAAGAGATAAAAGCCAACCTGATAGCACAACTGACATCGCCTGTACGTTGGACATCGAGCGTGCGCCGAATGACAAATGACGGAGCCACCGAATTTATCGAATGTGGCCCCGGAGCAGTGCTTCAAGGACTGATAAAAAAGATAAACGCATAGAAACACATTCACACAAAAAACTATACAAGAATGTCAAGAATCATAATATACCAGATGCTGCCAAGACTATTCGGTAACACCACCGAACAGTGCATAGAAAATGGCACCATAGAACAAAACGGCTGCGGCAAGTTCAACGATATAACCCCCACCGCGCTCAAAGCCATACGCAATTTGGGAGTAACCCATATTTGGTACACCGGAGTCATAGAGCACACCACACGTACCGACTACACCCGTTACGGCATAGAAAGCACACATCCGGCAACAGTGAAAGGCAACGCAGGTTCCCCCTACGCCATAAAAGACTATTACGACACCGACCCCGACCTTGCCGTAAACATCGACAAGCGTCGCGAAGAATACCAAGCACTCATAAAGCGCACACATCAGGCAGGCATGAAAGTCATAATGGACTTCATCCCCAACCACGTTGCCCGTCACTACAAGAGCGACAACCGTCCCGCCGGCACATTCGATTTCGGACAAAACGACGACCCCGGTGCATTCTTCATGGGACACAACAATTTCTACTACCTTGGCGAGCAATCCTATGGTTGCAACATCGACGCAAAAGACACAGCCGCCGATGCATACGAAGAACACCCGCTACGCGCCACCGGCAACGACTGTTTCGGAACGCCATCCCGCAACGACTGGTACGACACAGCCAAACTAAACTACGGCATCGACTACCGCACCGGCAACCACCAATTCTGCCCCATCCCCGACACATGGGTAAAAATGCTCAAAATACTTAAATACTGGGCATCGCAGGGCATAGACGGTTTCCGTTGCGACATGATAGAAATGACCCCCGTAGAATTCTGGAAATGGGCCGTACCCAAAATAAAAGAAGAATACCCACACATAATATTCATAGGCGAGATATACCAGCCACACATATATCGCACATTCATCTACGACGGAGGCTTCGACTATTTATACGACAAAGTAGGCCTATACGACACACTGCGTTCCGTTATAAACGGTCGAGCATCGGCCAACAGCATAACATACGCCCTGCAAAGCACCGCCGACATACGCAACCACATGCTCACATTCCTCGAAAATCACGACGAGCAACGCATAGCATCCGATTTCTTTGCAGTGTCACCCCAAAGAGCATACGCCGCACTCATCGTATCGGCAACAACAGGCATAGAACCATTCATGCTCTATGCCGGGCAAGAACTTGGCGAGCGAGGCATGGACAAAGAGGGTTACAGCGGAGTAGATGGTCGCACCACCATATTCGACTATTGGAGCGTACAGACACTGCGCCGTTGGAACAACTCGGGCAAGTTCAACGACGAACAGCTGACAGAAACAGAAAAAGACATACAAAGCTATTACAGCAAGGTACTGACACTGTGCAACAGCGAGTCGGCCCTGCGCGAAGGCCGTTTCTACGACCTGCAATACGCCAATCCATGCAGCAAGCACTACGACAGCAACCGCATATACAGCTACCTTCGCGGAACCGAAGACGAGCTGATACTAATAGCCGTAAACTTTGGCGACCACGAAAGCAACACCAAAATATGCATACCCCACGAAGCATTCGCATATTTTTCGGTATATGAAACCGAAGAAAAAATAAAAGCAACCGAGCTGCTCACCAACCACGAACAGCACATAATATTCACCCCCAACAAACCATTGGAAATAAACATACCGGCCAACGGAGGAGTTATACTAAAAATAAGAACAAAATAATAAGTATCATGAAAAAGTTTTCAATCCTATTCGCAATGCTGCTTGCATCGCTAATATCGGCACAAGCACAGTCACAACTCGACCTGAAACTGATAAAAGAGACAGTAGAAAACGAGAAAAGCTACTACAACGACATTGTCAATGTGTATCTGAGCGACGACCCACTGATACGTTTGGACGACATAGCGTTGGTCTATTTCGGACACATATACTCACCCGAATATCGCGGCAGCAACGATGCCAACGAAACAAAACTTAAAAACCACATGGCACAGGGCGACAACGCAAACGCCTACAAGGTAGCCAAGGAGATACTATCCTACAACCCCGTAAGCCTCAACGCCCTATTCTACGCATGGCGTTCAGCCGAGGCCTTGGAGCGTCCCCAAGACGAGATAAAATCATACGTCACCAAGTATCTGAACATACTTAACATGATTACCACATACGGCGACGGCAAAAGCAGCCGCACCGCGTTCCGCGTCATAACACCCGATGACCAAGACCACATACTATACGGAATACTCGACATAGAAAATGTAAAAAAACGCGAGCTCGACACCGAAACGCTATGTAACATCATAACAGTAGAGCCAAGCAAAAAATACCAGTCGCGCATAGTATATATCGACATGAGCATATACCTTGCAAACACAAGCAAGTAAAAGAGAAGGGGTTGTACAAAATATTTTTTTTACAACCCCTTTAATATAAAAACCGCCGACGTACGGCATAAGAGGCTTGACAGACACGTTGATAATAAAACAAAGTAAGTAAGCCACCATCGTAAAAAACATGAAAATACTACGCATACTTACAAAAACAATCATAACGCTGCTCATTGCAAGCATAGCATGGGTCGTAGTGTACAAATACATACCCATACCGGGCACACCGCTCATGCTCATACGTAAAATACAAGACAACGCCCCTATACACTACAATTGGCAGCCCATAGAAAAAATATCGCCCCACCTGCCACTCGCAGTAGTATCGTCCGAGGACAACCTGTTCACCCAACACAACGGATTCGACTTCAAAGCAATAGAACAAGCCCGCCACGACGCCCAAAACGGCAAGCGACTGCGCGGAGCAAGCACCATAAGCCAACAAACAGCCAAAAACGTCTTTCTGTGGAACGGACGCTCATGGCTGCGCAAAGGACTGGAAGCATACTACACCATGCTCATAGAACTAATATGGGGCAAAGAAAGAATAATGGAAGTATATCTGAACTGCATAGAGATGGGCAACGGCATATACGGAGCATCGGCAGTGGCACAGCACCATTTCGACAAAAAAGCCTCACAACTAAGCCGCAACGAATGTGCCCTCATAGCAGCCAGCCTCCCCAACCCACGCAAGATGAATTCGTCGCGCCCATCAAAATACATGTACAAACGCCAGAAAGCAATACTAAGACTAATGCGTCTGATAGGCGAAGTAAAATACAAGTAGAAAATAAACACAGCACATCGTTGCAAATTAGCAAACAAACAATTATCTTCGCGCTAAGCACATAGAGCAGCATGCACCCGCTGCAAAATTAAAGACCAAAGACTATGAACAAAAAAAGAATTTACTTCGACATGGACGGCGTACTTGTCGATTTTGAATCGGGAGTATCAAAAATAAGTGAAGAAACCAAAGAGCAGTACAAAGGAAGAATAGACGAAATACCGGGAATATTCTCCCTCATGGACCCCATACCGGGAGCCATCGAAGCCGTACATCTGTTGGCAAAACGCTACGACGTATATATACTCACAACCTCGCCTTGGAACAACCCCACCGCCGCCAACGACAAGATAGAATGGGTGAAAAAACACATGAACGACATATTCCACAAACGCGTCATAATAACCCACCACAAGGAACTGTGTCAAGGCGACTACCTCATAGACGACCGAGGCAAGAACGGAGCAAGCGAGTTCAACGGCGAATGGCTGCATTTAGGCTCACCTAAATTCCCCGACATGGACGCCATACTGAACTATCTGCTCATGTAACCCCGCACGCATAACCCCATATATAGCATACTCCCCCGAAATTTTAAAATTTCGGGGGACTTTTTTGTAAAAAATTGCAGAATTTGCAATTATCTTAGAATTAAATGGTTATTCGGATTGCATGGAAATTGGGTAACGAAATAGCAACCGTTCGTATTTCTGAGTTCTTCATTGTTATGCTACAATGTGATAACTCTTGATGGAACAAAGGTACAAAAAAAATGCAGACAAAGAAATGAACAAATACATTTTCTCTTATAGTTTTCTTGTCTGCACTTTTTTATCACCCTTGATTATTCTATCAGATACACTTTGTTAAATTGAAGTGAATTTGGTACATCAATGATTCTTTGATTTCGGCTTCCTCTAAAATGCAATGACAAATCTCGTTCTGCCTCGATATAGCGACCATCTACAATTACATCACATAACTCAACTAATTTGCGACGAAGAGGATGCACGAGCAGATCCTCGAAACGGTATCCCGTATAGCACCAGATTGTTTTATCGGTCTGTTCTTTTATCATCTGCGCCAACTGAATAAAACCTTCGGGGTGGAACATCGGGTCGCCACCGGTAAAGGTAACATTCATATCGGCATCGACTATCAATCGGAACAACTCCTCTATTTCAATGGCTTCACC
>JAFQBG010000038.1 GCA_017416705.1 Bacteroidaceae bacterium | reverse complement strand
TTGTTCCAAGATGAGTTGTACATCAATGCAAATCACGCAAGTATGTAGAAATCAGAACAGTTGCCAACTCATTACCTCGTTCTTGAACTTTCCGCATAAACTTTTTATTCTTAGCGGATTATGAGATTATTCCAAAAATAGCATTTCACTCTTATTGTTTCATATTTCTCGCGCAAAAAGCCATAGCTGCCTCAAAAAGCAGACACTAAAAACAGCCAAAGTTTTTGTCAAAACTTTGGCTGTTTTTATATTTTAAACAAGACTTTTAATTTTCTGTTTCCTATATATATTGTAAAACTTTCACTTCACAAGATATTTGTGTCCATCTACAATAACAATACCGGAAGCGGGGAGTTTTTCGAGTTTCTGACCATGCAGATTATATATACCTTTGCGTGTATTATCTTCATTAATGATTACATCCTCCACAGCTGTCAAATCGTCCAAAACAATATTAGGATTCTCCACGATATACATTATCGAGCCATGGTCATCCCAAGTCCAGTTGCGAACGGCTGTCAAAGGCTCGTTTGTAACGATACATGCAAAATATGTTGAAGATTCATTATAGCTTCCACCTGCGTGAAAACTAAAAGTACCATCACCATTATCGCGTATTATATCCAATTCACTCTTTTCTGCTGTAAATTTATAATCCCGACCTTCACGGGTAACATATTCCTGCTTCGCCGGTTGATAAAGGTAGTACTTGCCGTTTTCTTGAATGATCTGCCAGACAACGGTCTTGTCAAAGGGGCTCACAGCCTCTTGGTATATACTTACGACAGCCTGATTCGATGGCAGATTGTTATAAGAGGAGTTTGTCATACCTCGCAAACTTAGATAAGTATCGGTAATAGTTGTATTCCATGCAAGATACCCTTCGCCGGTCTTGGCCTTGATATGATAGGCTGCGTTATTCTTCAACTCGCTGAGCGAACTTATCTGATGATAATCCTTGATTTTTTTATACTCAACCACAATTATGTTGTTTTGGGTATCCAATGATACTTCGGCTATGTAACCATCAAGAACAATAGCTGTAACATCATCAACTGTAAAGAATTGGCTTGCGTCAATGACATCACCCGATTTGTATTCCTTACCGCCATATACAACACCACCCTCACCGTCGGAATCGACAGTACTTACGGTGTATTGGTAGGCCTGTTGCATATCGCCTGCAATATTCACAGTTCCACCACGCATATATTCTGCCGGAATAGTATAAGTACCGTCCACCGCAATTGCTGTATTTGGAACGTTTACTTCAATCCAGTTAGGATTACCGTTCTGATCTAATTGTTCTGCTGCATTCACATTGTAGCCATACTTCAATGTAAATCCATTCTGAACAAAACCGGGAGCCGGAATAATCTTAACAGTCAAAGTCTGTCCGTATGACGCGATATAGTTCTGTAACGGAGTTTCATCTGAAGCCAACACGATATCGCCATTAAGCTGCGAAGCATTTACACTTACCTTGTCGCCATGAACATCGAGCATGACGTCAACTATACCACCACCATTGGCAATCAAATCTTCGTCGCCTGCCGGGTCGATACTATTCCAATCGACCTTGTAACGCATACGATAGAAACCAACAGGAGTATCTGCCGGTATAGTAAAATTGGGAACGCCTGCCGCAATTGTATTACCATTGGAAACAGTTGTTCCGTCACTCTTGTACCATACATCGTCTATCATTACAGCATTGTGACTTACCACATCACTGTCATCGGCCGGAGTTCCGTTGGTATTCAATGTACCTTTGAAGACACCGTCATTACCCCAATCGACATACACGTATCCGCTCATCCATGCGCCTGAATAATTGAATTTAGGCTGTACCGATTCACCCGGTGTTGCCGAGAATACATTATCGAGAATGTTGTTACTATACACCATCTTGCTTTTTGTAGTCGATGAATAGTTATTGAGGCCTACACTATGCAAAACACGGTCTGTACGTGTAGCAGTTGCATTCTCGGCAAATGACAAAGAATACTTTTCTGTCGAGAATCGTTTATCGGGATTGTTATCTACCACAATTTCATCAAAATATGCAACCCAATCGTTCTTGTCGGCATGAGGTGAACGTAAATCAGGAACAATAACCAAAGAGTAAATATCAATTCCACTATTCGCATTTTCTTCTTTTGAATAAGAAAAGCCCTTAAACTTCACTACAATATCCTGCCAGCCCTCTTTCGCCTTTACGTCGTTAGTTGTCCAAGCCCAAAACTGCTCTTCTTCTCCTGTCTGCCAGTTCCAACTATCCTCAATTCTTTTACCTAAGCCCATGACCATCATACGACTGTCAACAGGTTTATCTTTGAGGTAGGCCATTACATGAATGTACTGATACTCCTTTGTTACACGAATAGGCTCTTTAAGGTCTATTCTGACACCAAACGCATTACTACCGAAACGACTGCGTTGCAGAGCCACAACCTTGTTTGTAGAGTTTGGTGCCATACCAATCACATCATCGACCGAAGTGTCGGGATTTTCAGTAACTCCTGCATTTCCTTCGAGGACACCTGTACGGAAAGGGCTTTCCTCCCACTGGTCGTAAACACTTATAGCCTTATAATCATCGCTGTCGAATGTTATAGCTGTTTGCGCTGAAGATGTAAGGCCTAAAAACATCAACGCTGCTGAAAATAATATATTCTTTTTCATAATTTCTTTTTTTTATTATTGTGTCGATGTTTATCAATATACGTTCAGATTAGAGAGCAAAGGACAAGCTCGGCTATCAAGGATTGTTACACGCAATTTCTTTGCACTGTAACCACTTCCATAACTCTCGCTTGTTTTTCCATTTAATGGAATAATACGTTTGTAGCCTACTGTTGTTGTCTGCATAGCAGGACATAGTTCTGTCCATGCTTCGCCATCTGCACTGTACTCTATCTTAAAGTCCTTTATGCGCTGTCCCAAAGCAACAGGCTCCTGCATAACAAGATAACGAATTACCTGAGGAGTATCCCAAGAGAGTGTAATTGTTGCTGTAAGATTGTCATCATTTGTTCCCCAATATGTATTCTTGTCACCATCGACAAGATTAGCAGCCTCATATTTGCCACCGGAACGTGTCTCGCTTACTTCAATTACGGCACTCTTAGCAAAATCAACAGCTTCGGTGCTCTCATCGAGACCATATACCGGCACAGCCAAACGCTCGTGCAGCATCTTGCCCAATTCCACCAATTCGTTGACGGTATTGTCGGGAAGAACGCCATACTGATCGGGAGGGCAGTTGAGAATAAGGGTTGCGTTACGTCCTACGGTCTCAAGATACATCTGGAAAAGACGCTCGGCACTCTTCATGCTTTCACCTTGGTGCCAGAACCAACCTGCACTTGTAGCCTTTGCATCACTTTCACCCGGGTTCCAGAACCAACCGTTTATATCACCCTCTTCGCGTATAACGGTTTCTGACATATAATCGGTCATCGCCCAGTTTGTTTCACCTGCATAGCCCGACTCGTTACCAATCCAACGAGCCTCACCACCTACGCCCCAAAGCACGCAATTTGGTGCAATCTTGTGTACACGAGTACGAAGGTTTGGAGTATCGTAGTAGATGTCGGCGTCAATTTCACGTGTACCACCTTCGCCACCATAGTAACCATCGCCGCCGCGTGCTCCGTCGAACCACATCTCGAACTGGTCATCGCCATATTCAGCCAATTCCTCGCACTGTTTCAGAAAGACTTCTGTTACATAGGTATCCTTACCATAGTGCGCCGAGTTACGATCCCAAGGAGATATGTAAAAGCCATATTTCATATTATGTTTACGACTTGCCTCGGCATACAACTTGGGAATATTGGCATTGCGACCATTCTCATTACCGGCATTCTTGATACTATGTTCCGTTGTTGCTGTTGGCCACAGGCAGAAACCATCGTGGTGCTTCACCACAGCAATACCACCATTCATTCCGGCAGCCTTCACCGAAGTAACCCATTGCTCAGGATTAGGCAACGCCAATGGAGCATACTTTGACTCTGCCTCGTTACCAAATCCCCACTCCAAGCCGGTAAAGGTATTCATTCCATAGTGAAAGAAAGCATAGAACTCGGTTTCTTGCCATTTCAACTGACGTTCATGAGGAATGGGATGTACCGGAGCCGGAACATTTTCGGGATTCGATGGAGTCTCGGACTTTAACTCAAATTGCGCATTTACATGCAACGGCAACAGAGCTGCCAACAATGTTGACAGGCCAAGCACTTTGTAGATTTTTTTCATAATAAAAAAATAAAGATTAGTAGATTTTCAAAAAAAATAACAGTCTATCAATCTACAAAGAAAAAAAAAAAAAATGAGAATTCCTTTTTTTTAGATACTTTTCTACGAAAAAAGTCTTAATTTTCTTAAATTTCTATTTCGAGTTCCCCTTTGCTGCTTATGACAAGTTTTTCGTACCGCTGAACAAGGCGAGGCAACAACGACAAACGTATGGAGAGACGCATGAGACAGTCGTTGTCGAAAATTTGTTCTACCACCTTGGGTTCTTCCTCCTTGACAACGCGCAGAACATCGTTGAGCAGATGATAGGGAAAGCGAAGGGTTATTTCGCCGTTAATTGTTTTTTGCACATGCTCGGTGGCATCGAGTGCCTCGGCTGCTGCCAGACGATATGCCACAATGAGGCCGCTTGTCCCGAGCTTAATTCCGCCAAAGTATCGCACCACGACAACCAATACGTTGGTGAGCTCGCGGCTATCTATCTGCCCCAGAATGGGTTTACCTGCCGTACCCGAAGGCTCGCCATTGTCGTTAGCACGAAACTGCTCGCCTTTTTCGCCAAGACGATAGGCATAGCACACGTGTCGTGCGTCGTAGTATTTTTTCTGATAAGCCTCGACCTGTTCCTTTACTTCCGAGGCTGTGGTTACAGGAATGGCAAAGGCGAGGAATTTACTCCGTTTCTCGGAGTAAATTCCCTCGCCTGCTTTCTCTATGGTTTTATATACGTCGTCGGGTAACATCAAGACAATTTGTGTATTACAAGCCCCGAACGCAGTTTCGGTTCGAACCATGTGGTTTTGGGCGGCATTATATTGCCCGTATCGGCTATATCCACAAGTTGTTTCATGGAGACGGGGTACAACGCCAAGGCGGCTCTCATCTCGCCACTATCGACACGACGTTTCAATTCTTCGAGGCCTCTTATTCCACCCACAAAATCGACGCGTTTGCTCGTGCGCAAATCCTCTATGCCCAATATGTCGCCAAGTATCAAATTCGACGATATTGTAACGTCGAGCACGCCTATCGGGTCGTTGTCGTCGTATGTGCCAGTTTTGGCTGTAAGGCTGTACCAAGCGCCATCGAGGTAGAGCGAGAAATTATGCAGTGCATTGGGCTTGTAGATATCGGCACCCTTACATTCTACATCGAAGTTCTTTTGCAATGCCGACAGAAATTCCTGCGACGAGAGGCCGTTGAGGTCCTTCACCACCCTGTTATAGTCTATAATGGTTAGTTGGCTCGACGGGAAACATACCGCCATGAAATAGTTATATTCCTCGTCGCCTCTGTGGCATGGGTTGTTGTCGGCTTTTTCCTTACCCACCAACGCTGCGGCTGCCGAACGGTGGTGTCCGTCGGCGATGTACAATGCCGGCATTTTTGCAAATTCGGCTGTGATGGTTTTTATATCCTCGTCGGCATCTACTATCCATAGTCGGTGTCTGAAACCATCGAGGGCGGCTGTAAAGTCGTACTCGGGCTCCTCGGCGGTGTATTTTGCAACCAAGGCGTCGAGGGTGGCATTGTCGGGGAAGGCAAAAAACACCGGTTCGATATTGGCATCGTTCACACGCACGTGTTTCATGCGGTCCTCCTCCTTGTCTTTGCGTGTCAGTTCGTGTTTTTTTATGACACCGTTCATGTAATCATCGACATAGGCACACACCACAAGACCATATTGTGTCTTGCCGTTCATTGTCTGTGCATATATGTAATATTGCTCTTTGTCGTCTTGTACAAGCCAACCGTTTTTTTGGAATTTTGCAAAATTCTCGGCAGCCTTCTCGTACACCTCGGGAGCATGCTCGTCGGTGCCGACGGGGAAATCTATCTCGGGGCGTATTATGTGATAAAGCGACTTCTCGTTATTGCCTGCTTCGGCACGTGCCTCGTCGGAGTTCAGTACGTCGTAGGGACGGCTCTGCACATCCTCGACCATGCTTTTTGGTGGGCGCACTGCGCGAAATGGTTTTATTACAGCCATGATTTTATTTGTTTACTCTGAACTTTTCGTTTCCGTTCTCTATGAAATCGACTATTTGTCGTGCAGCCGCTATTCCGGCGTTTATATTTGCTTCGGCTGTCTGTGCTCCCATTTTCTTAGGGGTTGCAAAGAAACGGCCTTGGTATTTTGCAAATTCTTCTATTGCGTCGGGGGCTACATCCGTCACATATTTAAGATCGGCACGTTCGGACATTACCTGCAACAATTCCTCCTCGTTTACTACCTCCTTACGCGCGGTGTTCACAAGCAAGGCGGGCTTAGGCATGGATGAAACCAATTTGCGACCTATGGATTTTTTTGTTTCGGGGGTTGCCGGTATGTGCACCGAAACCACATCGCATGTAGAATATAGTTCCTCGACTGTATCGACACGTTTCACGCCGTCGGCATCGACTATATCCTGTGGGGTGAAACAGTCGTATATGTATATATCCATGCCGAAGCCTTTTGCTATGCGGCCTACATTACGCCCTACATTGCCATAGGCGTGAATACCGAGTTTTTTGCCTTTCAGCTCCATGCCCGATGTGCCATTGTACATATTGCGATAGGCATATACCATCATGCCAAATGCAAGTTCGGCCACAGCGTTGGCATTCTGTCCCGGGGTGTTCATGACGCATACGTTGTGCATGGTTGCCGACTGCAAATCGACGTTGTCGTAACCGGCACCTGCACGAACCACTATTTTCAGATTTTTTGCGGCATCGAGCACCTCGTTATCTATTTTGTCGCTGCGTATTATAACGGCATCGGCATCGGCTATTGCAGTAAGCAGTTGCTGTTTGTCGGTATATTTTTCCAGTAATTCCAATTTATAGCCGGCGTTCTCTATCACTTCGCGTATTCCCTCTACCGCCACTGCCGCAAAGGGTTTTTCTGTTGCTACAAGGACTTTTTTCATACTTGCACAATGTTTTTATTAATGGTTTTTCTGAAATTCTTTCATGCAATCGACAAGGGCCTGCACTGCCTCCAATGGCAAGGCATTGTAGCACGATGCGCGGAAACCGCCTATCGAACGGTGGCCTTTTATTCCCACCATGCCTTTGGACTGTGCAAAAGCCATGAAGTCGGCCTCCAGTTCTTTGTATTCGTCGGCCATAACGAAGTCTATGTTCATGAGCGAGCGGTCCTCCACTGCTGCTGTTCCGCGGAACAAGGGGTTGCGGTCTATCTCGCCATAAAGCAGTTCGGCACGCTCCTTGGCACGACGTTCCATCTCGGTGACACCGCCCTGCGCCTTTATCCAACGAAGATTTTCCATAGCCGCATATATGGGCAACACCGGCGGCGTATTGAACATCGAACCGTTCTCGGCATGGGTGCGATAATCGAGCATCGTGGGTATTGTGCGCGACACCTTGCCCAGCGCATCGTTCTTGACAATGGCAAATGTGACACCCGCGGGAGCCAGATTTTTCTGTGCGCCACCATATATACATGTATATTTACTTACATCCACCGGACGAGAGAAAATATCCGACGACATATCGGCTATGAGCGGAACGGGAGAATCTATGTCTTTTCTTATTTCGGTTCCATATATGGTGTTGTTTGTTGTTATATGGAAGTAATCGGCATCGGTGGGTATCACGTAGTCTTTGGGGATATAGCTGTATAGCTTGTCCTTCGATGAAGCCACCTCGACTGCTTCACCAAAGTTTTTAGCCTCTTTCAGAGCCTTGTTGGCCCATGTACCGGTGTTCAAATAGGCCGCTTTCTTTTCCAAAAAGTTATATGGCACCATGCAGAATTGCATGCTTGCACCGCCACCCACAAAAACAACCGAATAGCCTTCGGGGATATCCAACAGTTCTTTGAATAGGGCTACCGCCTCGTCCATTACAGCTTGAAAATCCTTTGAACGGTGACTTATTTCGAGTATAGACAATCCTATTCCATTAAAATCGAGAACAGCCTGCGCTGTGGCCTCGATAACTTCGCGCGGCATTATTGAGGGACCGGCATTAAAATTAAATTTTTTCATAATTTTTATCTTAGTGGTTAACATACTCTTAACAACACAAACGACAATAGCGTTGTGAAATAGGTTGCGAAGTTAGTTTTTTTTTCTATAACTCTATGGATTAAAAACTTTTTTTTCTTAAAATAATTCAAAAATAGGTATAGCCGCACGGGATTTACCCTATTATTGATACATTTTGTAAAATTCAGACCCTTGCGACCTCTATTATTGTTTTCATTCCTTTTATTTTTTCATTGGCAACAGTGCGCAGGAGTTCGCGCACGACGCTGCGTTTTACGGCTACATAGGCGCATCGGTCGTATAGGGCTATCAGGCCCAATTTGCTTTGGTCGAGACCGCCTTTTTTCATCAGGAAGCCTGCGATGTCGCCGCGGCTCAGTTTGTCGCGTTTGCCTTTTCCTATGTAGAGCGTTGTCCACAAGGCCGGTTCGGGCAAACGAGTGTTTCGGGGTATTCCATACTCGTTTATTTCGCGTGGCACAAAATGAGGCAACGGGTGGTCGTGGTAGGATAGCATATATACCGTTCCTTGGGCTCCCCAACGCGCTGTGCGCCCGTTGCGGTGTGTAAATACATCGGCTGTCATGGGGCGTTGGAAATGTACTATGTGTTTCACATCCTTTATATCGAGCCCTCGGGCGGCAAGGTCGGTGCACACAAGTATATTGGTGCAGCTGCTACAAAAGCGGAACAGGGCCAATTCGCGCGATTTTTGTTCCAATGCGCCATGATATATTGTCACAGACAAGCCCTGCTTGGCAAGGAACGTTCCTACCTCGTCCACTGTTTCGCGGAAATTACAAAAAACTATGGCCGGTTCGCTCCTGAACGAGCATAGCAATTCGCTCAATGTCTGCAAGCGTGTTTCGGGCGTGGTGGTTATTTTGTAGAACGATGTACGGCCCACCGGCAGCTCGTCGAGGGAACGAAAATCGAGTCGTGCGGCACTATCGGCACCCACAAAGACCGGTATCTCGGCTACATCGGTTGCCGATAGCAAATAACGCGCCTTCACAGCCGGAAGCAGCCCCACAAGGCGTTGCATCTCGTCGCAAAATCCCATTTCGAGGCATTTATCGAATTCGTCGATTACAAGGGTGGTACATTCATCGACAGGCAAACTGCCTTTCGACAGATGCTCGATAAGACGGCCGGGGGTTCCCATGACCACTGTCGGATTGACATTTTGCAGGCGCACAGCCTCATCGGCAACGGGACGACCGCCATGCAGTGTCAGCATGGATATCCCGCTGTTCATGCCGCGCCACACCGTTGCCACCTGCTGCACCAGTTCGCGCGATGGCAACACCACCAATGCGCGAACACCGCGACCGTTGGCTCCGCCTGTTTTTTCCATCAGCGGCAACAGATAGGCAAGCGTTTTTCCTGTTCCCGTTGGTGCCAGCAGCACCATCTCGTTCGACAAGCGGCAATGCGCCACAGCGGCGCATTGCATATCGTTAAGCGCGGCTATCCCAAGCGACGCCATCGCATTTTGTTGCTCCTTGGTGAGTTCTATTTTTTCTTTTGTCATGGTCTTATGAGCTATTTAAAGACTGTTTCTTGCTGTTGAGGTTTCTTGCGCAATTCGTTCAAAAATGCCTCCATCTGCCGCACCGTTTCGGGATTACCATGTGCCAAATTCTCGACCTCGCACACATTGGCATCGTCACCCGACATTTTGTATAGTTGAGGATTGACATTGTAGCCTGTTTCTATTTTCGGGCCCCAAGGCACCATGGCCGGACCGTTGCTTGGCTGAATGTATTTCCATGTGCCATCGCTGAGCCACAGCGTGTGGTTCGAAGCCATGCCCACAGCGTAGGCACGCCCCTTATCGACGGCATGCAACCAATGTTCTGCGGCATCGCGATGGGCATCGGGAGCCGCACCGCTTGGCAGTTCGACATCGGCAATGGCAGAGGCCACCGCCATAAAATCTATTTGCGACAGCAGGCTGCTCGGTTTCTTGTGTTTTTTAATTCCCTTAGGCCAATGCACAATGAAGGGCACACGTGTTCCGGCCTCGTAGCAGCTATATTTTCCGCCTCGCAAGCCACCCATGGGGTCGTGACCGTTCAACAGTTCCCGCGCCATGTCTGCATAGCCGTCATCCACGACAGGGCCGTTGTCGCTTGTGAGTATCACTATGGTATTCTCCAACAGGCCATATCGTCGCAGTGCATTGACTATCTCACCCACCGACCAATCGAATTGCGCAATGGCATCGCCCCTATGCCCCATGTTGGTGACACCGCGGAAACGTTCATGAGGAAAACGAGGCACATGTACGTCGTTAGTGGCAAAATAGATGAAGAAAGGCTGCTGCTTGTTTTCGGCTATAAATCGGACGGCTCGCGCGGTGATGGAGTCGGCGATATTCTCGTCCTGCCACAGAGCAGTGCCACCACCCTTCATGTAGCCGATGCGTCCAATACCGTTCACAATGCTCATGTCGTGTCCATGCGAGTGTTTCAAGTTATATAGCAGTTCGGGATTGTCGCGTCCCGTAGGCTCGCCCTCGAAATTGGTTCTATAACTCACTTGAATAGGTGCCGAAGCATCGTAGTTGGCCACCCTGCCATTTTCGATGAAGACACATGGCACCCTGTCGGCTGTTGCCGCCATTATATATGAATAGTCGAAGCCCAAGTCGGCAAGGGCCGGTTCCAATGGTTCGTTCCAATTTTGTCGGCCTGTTTCGGCACCCAATCCCAAATGCCATTTTCCAAATGCCGCCGTTGCATAACCGGCCGACTTAAATACATCGGCTACGGTATATTGATTGGGAGCAATTATCATAGCCGCATCGCCGGCAGCCACATCGGTGCCTTTTTTGCGCCAAGGATACTCGCCGGTGAGCAGCGCATAACGCGACGGTGTGCTGGTGGATGCTACGCTGTGAGCATTGGTAAACTGCAACCCCGATGCGGCAAGCGAGTCGACATTGGGCGTTTTCACATTCTGCGCTCCATAGCAACCCAAATCGCCAAAGCCCAAATCATCGGCATAAATAAACACCACATTGGGTTTTTGTTCCACATGGGACTGCACACAAGACGCCAACGGCGCAACCAACAAGATAGGCAAAAAGCAAGAACCTCTATTTTTCATTAGCTAAGAAACTGTTTAAATTCCTAAAAAATATTTTCTTAATTAGAAGCCACATCGTTTGTTTCGCCGTTTTTCATATTCAAAAATAGCTGTTTCTGCTCTACAAAAACTTGGCGGCATAAATTAGACTGCTTCCAAATTATTTTTCGTGGTTTTTTGCGAAGATAGTGAAAATATGTAATAAGCCGCTTAAAATTCACAACAGATTACAAAAACAAGGGACACTGCAAAATAAAAGAAAAGAACACGCCAACAGCAAAATGCCTAAAAAAGAACAATTTATATCCAAACAGGCGTGTATGTAAACGCAATCGGCTATATCCGAAACCGCAAAAGTCTATCATACATTTTTTTTGACATTATTTGCTACAATAACAGAATATTACTATTTTAGCAAATTCATTAAAAAAAGGCAATTCAAACCATTTTTTTGCAAAAAAGTAAAATAAAAACATACATGAACAAGTACATTAAATGGGGTATCGTAGCCGCCATAGTAATAGGGGCTGCCATAATGGGTTTCCGTACATTCACACCCAAAGTAAACGAAGATTTAAAGGCTGTGCCGACATCCACAAAAGGCAAGCAAAGTCGCGAATTGAACGTAAAAGCAGTGATAATCAAGGAGTCGTCCCTTAGCGACGAGTTTTTCGTAAGCGGCAGTATCATTCCCGACGAGGAAGTCGATTTGACATTCGAGACACAAGGCAAGATAACCGATATATTTTTCAAAGAGGGTTCCCGCGTGTCCAAGGGCGAGCTGCTTGCAAAGATAAACGACGCTCCACTGCAAGCCGAACTGCGCAAATTGGAGTCGCAGCTGAAACTGTACACCGACCGCATGCACCGTCAGAATGTGCTTTTAGAGAAAGAGGCCGTCAGTCAGGAGGCATTCCAAGAGGCACAGACAAGCCTTGCCATTCTGCGTGCCGAGATAGACGGTGTGAAAGCCAAAATAGCACAAACCGAGCTGCGTGCCCCCTTTGACGGCATTATCGGACTGCGTCAGGTGAGTGTGGGCAGCTACGCGTCGTCAAGCACAATAATATCGAAACTGACAAAGACCAACAGGCTGAAACTGCAATTCGCCATACCCGAGCGATATGCAGGAACGGTGAAAACCGACACACCGGTGGAGTTTCTTGTCGAAGGCGACCTTGAAAAACGCACCGCCAAGATTTATGCCATAGACTCGCACGTTGACAAAGACACCCGTACATTCACCGTGCGCGCGCTCTACGACAACCGCGACGGACGTCTTGTCCCCGGTCGATACGCAAACATAAGCCTCACCACGCAAACCTACGAAAATGCCATATCCGTCCCCAGCCAAGCCATTGTATCGGAAATGGGAATAGACAAGGTATTCACATACAAAAACGGAAAAGCCACACCGGTGGAGATAACCAAAGGGCTGCGCACAGAATCGGTGGTGCAGGTACTGCGTGGATTGTCTGTGGGCGACACCGTAATAACAACAGGAACCATGCAACTACGCACCGGACAAACAGTAAAACTCGACAATGTTCAATAAGAAACAGAAATATAAGCCAATATGAACATATCCGAACTAAGCATACGTCGTCCCGTACTTGCCACGGTGCTAACCCTCATCATTTTGCTATTTGGCGCCGTTGGTTACATAAGCCTTGGAGTACGTGAATACCCCTCGGTGGACAACCCCATAATATCGGTGACATGCTCCTATCCCGGAGCCAACGCCGACGTCATAGAAAACCAAATAACAGAGCCGCTCGAACAAAACATAAACGGCATTCCCGGAATACGTTCGCTGACAAGTATCAGCCAGCAAGGACAAAGCCGCATAACAGTGGAATTTGAGCTATCGGTGGACCTTGAAACAGCCGCAAATGATGTTCGCGACAAGGTATCGCGTGCCCAACGCAACCTGCCGCGCGACTGCGACCCCCCAACGGTTTCAAAAGCCGATGCCGATGCCATGCCCATACTCATGGTAGCAATACACAGCGACAGTCGCTCGCTGCTCGAAATAAGCGAGATAGCCGACCTTACCGTAAAAGAGCAGTTGCAAACAATCCCCGAGGTGAGCAGCGTCTCCATTTGGGGCGAGAAACGCTACTGCATGCGTCTGTGGTTAGACCCTGTTAAAATGTCGGGCTACGGCGTCACCCCCATGGATATAAAAAATGCCCTTGATAAAGAAAACGTCGAACTACCCTCGGGAAGCATCGAGGGCGACAATATCGAGCTTGCCATAAGAACACTGGGCCTCATGTCCACCACCGAGGAGTTCAGCAACCTCATTATAAAAGAAAACGATAGACGCATAGTACGTTTCAGCGACGTGGGACGCGCCGAACTAAGCGCACGCGACCTTAAAAGCTACATGAAAATGAACGGTACCCCCATGGTGGGCGTTGTTGTGATACCACAGCCCGGAGCCAACCACATAAACATAGCCGAGGCAGTGTACGACCGCATGGAGAAGATGAAAAAAGACCTTCCCGACGATATCAATTACAATTACGGATTCGATAACACACGCTTCATTCGCGCCTCCATAAACGAGGTAAAAAACACCGTCTATGAAGCCTTTATACTTGTAATAATCATAATATTCCTGTTCCTGCGCGACTGGCGCGTGACACTTGTCCCCTGCATAGTGATACCCGTTTCGCTCATCGGAGCATTTTTCTTCATGTACATTTTAGGGTTCTCCATAAATGTGCTATCCATGCTTGCCATAGTACTCTCGGTGGGCTTGGTTGTGGACGATGCCATTGTGATGACCGAGAACATATACATAAGAATTGAGCGCGGCATGCGTCCCCGCGCAGCCGGAATAGAAGGCGCGAAAGAGATATTTTTTGCCGTAATATCCACCACCATAACGTTGTTGGCGGTATTCCTGCCCATTGTATTCATGGAGGGCACAACAGGCCGTCTGTTCCGCGAATTCAGTTTCGTGGTAGCCGGTTCCGTCATAATATCGTCGTTTGCCGCCCTCACCATCACCCCCATGTTGGCTACCAAACTGCTTAAACGACGCAAGGAGCAAAGCTGGTTCTACCGCAAGACCGAGCCGTTCTTCGAAGGCATGAACCACTATTACAGCACCAGCCTCGACTATTTCCTGAGACACAAATATATATCTATCGTAGTGATGATAGCCGTATTTACAGGCTGTGTATATATGTGGAACACAGTACCCGCCGAGATGGCACCATTGGAGGACCGTTCAAGCATAACCATACGTACCTCGGGTGCCGAAGGCGTCACATACGAATACATGCGCGACTACACCGAGGAGATAAACGCCCTTGCCGACTCGCTTGTGCCCGACGCAAAATTCATAACAGCCCGAGTGTCAAGCGGTTCAGGCAATGTGCAGATAACCCTGCGCGATATAAACGAGCGCAACTACACCCAAATGGAGGTAGCCGAAAGACTATCAAAGGCAGTACGCAGCAGAACCGATGCACGTGCCTTCGTGCAACAGCAATCGACATTCGGCAGCCGTCGAGGGGGAATGCCCATACAATATGTTCTGCAATCGATGAACATAGAGAAACTGCAAGAGGTCCTGCCCGAGTTCCTGAACAAGGTGTACGACAACCCCACATTCCAAATGGCCGATGTGGATTTGAAATTCAGCAAGCCCGAGCTACGCATCGAGATAAACCGCGAGAAGGCCAATATAATGGGAGTAAACACCAAGGATATAGCCCAGACACTGCAATACGGATTAAGCGGACAACGCTTAGGCTACCTGTACATGAACGGTAAGCAATACGAAATAGTTGGCGAGATAAATCGCCAGCAGCGTAACACCCCCAGCAACCTGAAAGCAATATACATACGCAGCAGCGACGGCAACATGGTACAAATAGAGAACCTCATCGACCTTGTCGAGAGCATAGCACCGCCAAAGCTCTACCGTTACAACCGTTTCGTATCGGCAACCATATCGGCAGGACTTGCCGAAGGCAAGACAATAGGCGACGGACTGGACGAGATGGACAAGATAGCCGAAAGCACCCTCGACGACACATTCCGCACAGCCCTCACCGGCGACTCGCGCGAGTTCCGCGAAAGCTCGTCAAGCCTGTTCTTTGCATTTGCCTTGGCACTGTTGCTCATATACCTGATACTTGCCGCACAGTTCGAGAGTTTTAAAGACCCGCTGATAATAATGCTCACTGTGCCGCTTGCCGTTTGCGGTGCGCTCATATTCATGATTATAGGCGACCAGACCATGAACATTTTCAGTCAGATAGGTATTATAATGCTCGTTGGTCTTGTGGCCAAAAACGGAATACTTATAGTGGAATTTGCCAACCAACGACAACGCAACGGAATAGAGAAAAACATTGCCATACGCGAAGCCTCGATACAGCGTTTGCGCCCCATTCTCATGACAAGCGCATCGACCATATTAGGACTGATGCCCCTTATGTTCGCCAGCGGCGAAGGATGCAACGGACGCATTGCAATGGGCACAGCCGTTGTGGGAGGAATGTGTCTGTCGACCATACTCACCATGTACATTGTACCGGCAATATACTCATACGTATCAACCAACCTTGCAAACAAAGAACAAGAATGAAACGAATAATTTTATTGTCAGCCATAGCTATATGCAGCCTGTCATCTATGGCACAAAACAGCGACAACACCCTGAAATCGTGCCTTGAACGCGGATTGCAAAACAACTATTCACTGCGCATAATACGCAACGAGGAGAGCATAGCCCGCAACAACAGCAATATAGCCAACGCCGGCATGCTGCCTTCGATTGAGGCAACAACGGGATTTAGCACCACGCTCGACAACAGCGACACCACCCCACGCGACGGCAGCGGCAAGACAAGCCAACGCAACATCACCGACAACACGTTGCGTGCCGGTATCGACCTGCAATGGACCATATTCGACGGTTTCAAAATGCAAGCCGACTACAAACGCTTAAAGGAACTACACCTGCTGAGCCAGACACAGACACGTATCTCGGTGGAAAATTTCATAGCCGTCTTCACCGCCGAATATTACAATTTCATACAACAGCGTCTGCGCATGAACAACCTGAGCTATGCAGTGAAACTATCACGTGAACGCCTGCGTATAGTCCAAGACCGATATATCATAGGCGATAACTCGCGCCTAGATTTGCTACAAGCCCGTGTCGATTTCAATGCCGACAGTGCCGAAAGCGTAAAACAATATGAGCAGCTTATGACATCGCGCATACGACTGTACGAGCTCATGGCCGAACGCAACGTTGACAACAAATTTATTGTAGCCGACACAGTCATATACACCGACAGCGAAATGGATTTCGACGAGCTATGGCAGGCGACACTCGCCAACAACGCATCGCTCATAGCGGCATCGCACGAACAACGCCTTGCCGACATAGATTTCCAAAGTATAGCCTCGCGCGACTACCCCTATCTGAGGCTCAATGCAGGCTATGGCTACACACAAAACAGGTACGAAATAGGCAACACAAAGCAACGTAGCGACTGGGGTGCCGACATAGGAATAACATTAGGCATCAAACTATTCGACGGCAAACGCAGCACGCAACGACGCAGTGCCAAACTTGCCATTGCAAATGCCGAACTGGAAAAAGAAAATTTAGAGCTCACCCTCTATGCCGACCTTAACAACCTGTGGCAGTCGTTCATAAACAACAAACGTCTGTTGTCGTTGGAGCGTCAGAATGTTATTGCGGCACGCCAGAACTACGACATAGCATACGAGCGATACCTTATTGGCGACCTATCGGGTATCGAGATGCGCGAAGCACAAAAAAGCCTGTTCGATGCCGAGGACCGCATATTGGTGGCTGAATACAATACCAAGCTATGCGAAATATCGCTACTGCAAATAAGCGGCAATATCAATCAGTATCTAAAATAGAGAAAGTATGAATTGGTTGGAGCAAATATACAACTACATTCGACGCATTATAAAGCGTGGATATGTGAAATACTACCGCCAAATGAGCAAGTTCCGCATAACGTGGTCGCTCATAAAGCTCATCGACAGTTTCAGCAAACTGCAATTATCATCGGCTGCACTTACCTACCACACCCTGTTTGCCATAGTGCCGGTGATGTCGCTCATGATAGCCATAGCAAAGGGGCTTGGCTACGACGAACTGTTCATACAACAGGTACGTCGCATATTCCAAGGGCAAGAGGCCGTATCGGATTATCTGCTGCTGTATGCCAACAGCTACCTCTACAACACCAAAGTGGCAGTATGGTTGGGCGTCGGTATAGGCCTCATCCTGTTGCTCTACTCGGTATTCTCCATATTCAGCACCATAGACGCCACATTCAACATACTATGGAACCAGAAAGGACGTAGTTTCAAGAAACTGTTAAAGACATTTGCGTTTGTAATGGTATTGCCATTCATCATCGTGCTTGCATTGGCACTATGGTGGAGCGTGTCGTCTATATTCAACAACGCCATAATACAGAAACTAAATGTATTCATAGTATCCGTATCGACCTATATACTGACGCTGTTCGTTGCCTATAAATTTATTCCCAATACAAAGGTAAAAACAAACTATGCGCTACTGTCGGCAGTGGTATGCGGCTCCATTTTTGCGCTGATGCAATATTTTAGTTTTTTTATCATATCGTCGTTCAACTACCGCAGCATATATGGCGACCTCGCAAGCCTCATGATATTCCTGCTATTGATATATTTCTCGTGGACGGTGTGTCTTGCCGGCTCCAAATGGAACTATTTTCTGCAAAAAGCCGAGCAGCAGGAGCGCGAGAACGACTATAACAGCATAAGCCACAAATATCATAAGTTCCTGTGCCTGCTCATCTTGGAGCGCATAGAATCGGTATATCCGTTTGGCGGTCGTTTTCGTTCGGCCGAGCTTGCCGCCAATGCGGAATGGGCCTATGAACTGCCACAGCATGTGACAAACGACATAATAAAATATCTTATAAGTAAAAGGATTATATTCAGCGTCAAGGGCGACATATTGCAGTTGAGCAACCGCTATGCCAACCGCACGATAGGAGATATTTTAGCCGAATTGGACAACGCCGGGCGCAACAAGGATATAATATTGTCACTAAAAAAGATACATGGAAACAAAAGCCTCAACCGCCTATGGAGGAGCGTAAACAGCAACGACAACAGCGACGCGGTGCTAAAAACGCCTGTGAGCAATATTCTGAGCATGTAAGACACCTCCATTGTCCCACAACAATACAAGAAATATATGAACAACAAGAATTATATAGCCGCCCACGACAGATACAGCCATGCAGATACCATGTATCGACGTTGTGGCAACAGCGGCATATTGCTTCCCAAGATAAGCCTTGGCATGTGGCACAATTTTGGCAGCAACGACCCGTTCGAGCGTAGCCGCCGGATGCTGCTCACCGCATTCGACAAAGGCATCACCCATATCGACCTTGCCAATAACTACGGGCCGCCAAGCGGCTCGGCCGAGGAGACGTTTGGCAAAATAATAACTACCGACCTTGCCCCATACCGCGACGAACTGTTCATAAGCACCAAGGCAGGCTACGACATGTGGGAAGGCCCTTACGGCAGTTGGTGTTCACGAAAACAGCTGATAAGCAGCATCGACCAAAGCCTGCGCCGCATGAACGTGGAATATGTCGATTTGTTCTACATACACCGCTACGACCCACTGACCCCACTCGATGAGTCGCTGCAAGCCATTGTCGATATCATACGTTCGGGCAAGGCGCTGTATGCAGGAATATCACGCTGGCCCTTAGAGGCACTTCGTTATGCGCAAGAGTATCTGAGAGCACGCGACGTGCCGCCACTCATATACCAAGGCCGCCTGAACCTATTAGACCGCGCACCACAGCACGAGGGGATATTGGACTATTGCCACAGCGAAGGCATAGGGTTCATATCATTCTCGCCCCTTGCGCAAGGGCTTCTCACTAACCGCTACGACAGCGGTATTCCGGAAGACTCCCGCATGTCGCGCAACAGAACACTGAAAAAAGATACTCTGACACCCGAATTGCAACAGCAGCTAAGCAATTTGCGCCACGTGGCCCAAGAACGCGGCGAAAGCATGGCGCAGACGGCGCTTGCATGGGTTATGCAACAACAGGGGGTGACATCGGTATTGGTGGGAGCAAGCTCCACCGAGCAGTTATCACTGAATATCAATGCCATACACTCTGCCCCATTCAGCGACGAGCAACTGAAAAGGCTTACATTCAAGTGAAAAAAGGCCCCGGGCTTTATATTCGGAAAAAAATTATAGCAAGCGAGGCAGGCGCAAAACGCATAGCAAGCGGGGGCGGGCGCAAAAAATCATAGCAGGCAGGGGTTGATATAAAAAAAATGAGACGACACAATGTGTCGTCTCATTTTTTTATAATAGGATTTATTATTCTGCACGCAGAGTAAAACGTTGGAATCCTGTTGCTGTGAGTTCTTTGTCACAACCTTTAAGGTAGTCGGCAACAGTGATTTTCTCGTTCTGGCAGTATCCTTGTTGTAGCAAGCATACCTCCTTGTAATACTTCTGGATACGACCATCAGCAATACGTGCTATCATATTCTCGGGTTTACCCTCCTCGCGAGCTTTGTCCTCGGCGATAGCGCGCTCTTTGGCAATCAGTTCGGGATTGAGGTCCTCGCTTGTGAGAGCAAGAGGAGCCGATGCAGCAATCTGCATAGCAATCTCGTGACCTGCCTCATCGTTTGCTTTGTTCAAAGCAACCATTGTGCAGAGCATGTTTTTCTTCTGGTGGTTGTATGTGTAGATGTTCTCGCCTACAAGTGTCTTATAGCCATCGAGCTCCATTTTCTCGCCGGTGATACCTGAACGAGCAACGATAGCATCCTGTACGGTAGCATCGCCAAGGGGAAGAGCCTTAACCTCGTCTATTGTAGCGCATTTTGCAGCCACAGCAGCGTCAAGGATATCTTGTGTCAGTTTCACGAAATCGGCACCCTGAGCCACGAAGTCGGTCTCGCATTTAAGAGCGATGATAGCAGCAAAGCCATTCTCTGCTTTCACAAGAACACAACCCTCGGAAGCCTCGCGGTCGCTACGTTTAGCAGCTACCAACTGTCCTTTTTTACGGATAATCTCGATAGCCTTGTCAAAATCGCCCTCACCCTCGGTCAAAGCATTTTTGCAATCCATCATACCAGCTCCGGTCATAGCACGCAGCTTGGCAATATCAGCCATTGTTACAGCCATAGTATTAATTCTGTTTAATCGTTAATAATAATTATTCGGCAGCAGCCTCTGTTGCAGGAGCGTCTGTGCCTTTGTTAGCACGTGCACGTGTTGTGCGACGACGTACTGCTTTCTTTGCCTCTACATTCTCTTCCTCGCCCTCGGCAACCTCGCTGTCAACTTTTTCTACTTTACGCTCCTCTATACCTTCGGCAATAGCAGCGCAGCAAGCATCAAGGATTACCTCAACCGACTTTGTTGCATCGTCGTTTGCGGGGATTACGAAATCTACATCGCCGGGGTTCGAGTTTGTATCTACGATAGCGAATACGGGAATACCAAGACGATTTGCCTCGTGAACAGCGATGTACTCCTTCATTACGTCAACTACAAAAATTGCAGAGGGAAGACGTGTAAGGTCGGCAATTGAACCAAGGTTCTTGTCCAACTTAGCACGCTGACGTGAAATTTGAAGAACCTCGCGTTTTGAAAGGTTCGAATATGTGCCGTCTTGTGTGAGTTTGTCGATAGTAGCCATCTTCTTCACTGCCTTGCGGATAGTGGGGAAGTTTGTGAGCATACCACCCGGCCAACGCTCGATAACGTAAGGCATACCTACTGCCTGTGCCTTCTCGGCAACAATCTCCTTGAGCTGTTTCTTTGTTGCTACAAAAAGAATTTTCTTGCCGCTCTTTGCAATTTGTTTAAGAGCCTCGGCAGCTGTGTCAACCATAGCAGCTGTCTTGTGCAAGTCGATGATGTGGATACCGTTACGCTCCATGAAGATATAGGGAGCCATAGCAGGGTTCCATTTACGTTTCAAGTGACCGAAGTGTGCACCGGCCTCTAAAAGTGTTTCAAATGTAATTCTTGACATTGTTTAAAATTTTAAATCGTTTACCTTCTTTTTAATTAATTCTAACCAACCATTCGGGTAGCCCACCTATTTATATTAATATTAAGGAGGAGTCCCGATGGTTTAGATACTAAACGTCTCTTTTCGGGCCGAATATTAACGTTTACTGAACTGGAATCTACGACGAGCTTTGGGCTGTCCGGGTTTCTTACGCTCAACTTCACGAGCATCGCGTGTGAGGAATCCTTCGGAACGTAAAGCCTTTTTGTCGTCAGCGTTTATTTTCACAAGAGCGCGGGCAATAGCCAAACGCAAAGCTTGTGACTGGCCTGTAAAGCCACCGCCGTCCAAATTAACTTTAATATCGTATTTCTCAAGAACATCCAACTTCATCAAGGGTTGTTTAACAACATACTGAAGAATGCTCGAGGGGAAATAATCCTGCAGATCCTTTTTGTTAATAGTAATTTTTCCGGTACCCTCGGTAACGAAGATACGGGCAACTGCGCTTTTACGTCTGCCTAATGCATTTACCATTTCCATCTGCTTACTTATTTATAAGAGTTAATATCAATTGTTTTGGGAGTCTGAGCAGCGTGGTTGTGCTCGGGACCTTCATAAATATAGAGGTTGTTCATCAAGTGATCGCCAAGACGCGATTTGGGCAACATACCACGAACCACATGCTTGAACAAACGCTCGTAGCCTTTATAACCTTTGGCAACATCCGAAGGACTGAAAGACTTCTGACCACCGGGATAGCCCGAGAAACGCAGATATACGCGGTCTGTCCATTTGTTACCTGTCATTTTAACCTTGTTTGCGTTGATGATAATAACGTTGTCACCACAATCGGCGTTGGGTGTAAAGCAAGGTTTGTACTTACCTCTCAATATCTTGGCAACTTTTGAGCCAAGACGACCAAGAACTTGGTCGGTAGCATCTACGACAACCCACTCTTTTTGTGCTGTCGCCTTGTTTGCTGAAATTGTTTTGTAGCTTAAAGTATCCACTTTAATTTGTTTAATAAGTTAATAATTCCATTAATCGTGACACTCCACCGCCCGTCCGTTACGGAATTTAAGACCAAGCAGTAACCCTCTTCACGTTAGCCCCGAATAGTTGGCTGGACCATCGTAGAACTAACTCAGAGACCTAAAGTGCCATAACCCTTGTATGGGTTGATAATAATCGGCTTGCAAAATTACAACTTTTTACCATAATAGCCAAGAAAACAAAAAGTTTTTTCAAAAAAACCATAAAAAAATTTGCGTGTATAAAAAAAAGCCGTACCTTTGCATCGCAATTAAGCAATTGCCCAGATGGCGGAATCGGTAGACGCGCTGGTCTCAAACACCAGTGGGGCAACCCATCCCGGTTCGATCCCGGGTCTGGGTACTGAAACGGAGAAAGTTTTTCGACTTTCTCCGTTTTCTTTTTGGCGTAAACGAGCGCAATCCACGAGGCCACTCCTGAGCTATCCCGGCAAAATCATGGGGGAGGACCCAAAAAAGCAAGTATTTTTTTTCGGAGGGAGTTAACAAAAACAACAGCACGCGATTTTGCTCTGTTATCTATTCTCTGTACTCTTGTTATCTGTACTCCTTTTTCCACTCCACCATAATAAAAATCACCGAACCCATACTTAATACAAGTTCTTTCTGTTTTACCAGCACAAGAGTCTTCGATTTTGTCTATGCTAATAGGTTTCAGCATAGTTTTTTAGATTAAGGCAAGTTAAGAGAAAAACTAATCAAAGTGAATTAAAGTACAATAGTCCTTTGACATTTTGGAAAGGTTTTATATATTTGCAAGCGTGTTGGCAAAACCAACGCAAGACATTTGAAATATTTGCTCAACGTCATCAGAATCACCACCTCGAATGAACACGAGCATAAAACCTACTGTTGAGTACCTGCGATATTCGTAGGGATACTCCGTTTGTAGGTAGGCTTGTGGTGAGCCTTGATGACGTACGGCAGTAGCCCTACGTTTTTTTTGTGTAGTTACTGCCACAATAAACAACGGCAATATTGCACAAAACTATAAAACCTTAAATCTTATGAAAAAAACGACATTATTATTCGTTATGTTATTCACCAGCTTGATTGTAAATGCAGACGAACCACACAAAGTATTCTGTGAATTACTTGGCACACAGAAGTTTCTAAGCGCAAAAGTTACAGTTGAGATTGACATGGGGCAGAACCCATACGAAAACAGCAAACTTGTGGATGAAAAAGGAAAGAAAATTTCGTTCAATTCAATGGTAGATGCAATGAATTATATGGGAAAACTTGGGTGGGAATTTGAACAAGCCTATGTTGTCACTGTTAGCAATCAGAATGTATATCATTGGTTACTAAGCAAGGATATTATTGACGATAATGAAGCCGGAGAAGGAATAACAACAAAAAGCCAATTCAGAAAGCAACAAGAAGAAAATAAATGAGTTTTGAATTTCAATTATAATACTTATGAAAAAAATGTTATCTATGATGCTTATAATGGCATCTTTCGTGTGTTTTACAGCGTGTTCAGAAGATGATGAAGACGGGCGTAATGCTCTGCAAGGGACTGTATGGAAATATTCAAACGAAATTGAAGGTATTTTTGGATATTCAAGTTCATACACTCATTATATTGAATTTGTAGATGCAACAACCGTGAAAGTTTGGGATACAAGTCATGGGCCATACAAAGGTTCGTACTATGTAAAAGACAACAATGTGTATTTTAGCGGGTTAGTAGATACATATTGGAAACAAGAATACAAGTATGGAATCTTTTCTTCAAGGACTTTAACGGTTACTTCCCAATCCACAATCACCGAACTAACCTATGAAGAAACCTATATTAAAGATTGATATAGCACAAATGGCGATTTTTATTTTGTTACTAATTAACGATGAAAATAAAAAATGTTCGGTGAGATGACCAACGGGCGCAGATAAAAAGACGAGAATGTATTATAATAAAACTATTTAGGTGGAAAGGCGCGTTGCTTTTCCACTTATTTTTAATATTTGCGTTTGAACGCGAATATAGATTGCGCTCGCTGTAAAAAAACCGAAGCAAGCTTGATATTTTTTTTGCTCGCTTATAGCCCATTTGCGCTGCGCGCGAATATAGTCTTTGGGGCGGCAAACCGCACTCCTTTGGGAACATAAATGTTCCGTCGTCGCAAGGCTTGTGCAAGCGAGTACAAAGCAAATTCATTTGCTATTGTAAACGAGCGTAGCCAAGGCTCGCTAAAAGCAACGCAACGCTTATTTCGCGTTGCCACTGTGAAAAATATTCAAGCAAGCTTCGGTTTTTCGCTCGCTTATAGCCCATTTGCGCTGCGCGCGAATATAGATTGCGCTCGCTGTGAAAAATATTCAAGCAAGCTTGATATTTTTCGCTCGCTTATAGCTATATTTGCCAAAAGTAAACAAAGGAATTATGGAAAACAACAACAAAATCGAAAACACAAACCCCGAGGATAAAAAATATATCGACTTGATAAATACGGGGAATTTTTTGCTGGCAGTAAAAGAGTATAAGGAGGACCATAATTGCGGCCTTAAAGAAGCTAAGGATTATATAGACAGACTAAGAGGCATCGAACCGGGAAGCCAAAAAGAGGGTTGTTGCATAAAAATTATTTCCATACCGTTTATTGTGTTTGTTCTATTGACTGGAGCAATAATTATAGTCTTAAAGAAGTTAAAAGAATTTATCAATAAATTAAAAGGTTATTAACCGGGAAGCCAAAAAGAGGGTTGCATGGGGATAATTATCTTACTATTGACTGTGTCATCCACTGCTACTTGTTTTATGTTTGGCATTTGAAACAGACCCTTTGCTTTAAATTAAAAAGCCCCTGCCAATTCAATTAACCCGCATTACCAATACACACAACATGAAAAAAATAAAAAACCCATGGTTACCACTGACCGATAAAGGATATAACTGCTTTGCTTGTGCCCCCACCAACCCATGCGGACTGAAAATGGAGTTCTACGAGGATGGCGACGATGTTGTATGTCTGTGGACTCCCGACGATAATTTTCAAGGTTGGTTCAACACGCTGCATGGCGGTATTCAGGCAACATTGGTGGACGAGAGCGCAGGATGGCTCATTGCACGCAAAATGCAGACGTCGGGCATGACAACCAACCTGAATATTAAATACAAGAAGCCGGTACCTACGGGCAAGGATATAAAAATTGAGATACGCGCAAGAATAAAAGAGACTAAGCGTAATTTTGTATTCATCGATGCCTGCATAAAGCACGACGACACCGTATGCTCCACCGCCGAACTGACGTTCTACTGCTTCAGCAAGGATGTCGCCGAGAAGGATTTTATGTTCAGCGGATGTGAATTGGAGGAATGAACAGACGAAGACCACTCAAACAAATAGAAATGGAACCACAGTCATGTGGTTCCATTTCTATTTGTTTGCAAAAACCATTCTCACTCCTCGCGACAATTTCCAAGATCGACAAATTCACCCGACTGCGCCACACCATCGTCGGAAAAGTCGAACAGGTGTACAGCCGCAAATGGCTCCTCGTCGTTATAGTATTTCAGCCACACCTGCCACACAAGCATGCGTTGTGCCTTTTCGGTGGCTGTACCTTGCTCGTCGAAATATCCGTCCTGCATAAATATTTCGCACAATTCGTTCGGCAACGACAGAGGGAGGAAATCGCCATATTCTATAAAGGAACAAGGCTCGCACGACAGATAAAGACAAATTTTCATTGTCTTGTACCGCCCTATGGCATAGGATGTCGCCACATTTTTATATGTGCCGTTGCATAGCAATCGGTAAAATTCGTTCAGCTGCTGCGGTTTCATGCGAAGGGAATTTTATTTAAGGCTTTTCAGGAAGCCACGTATGGCATAGTTCATGTAGTAGTATGCCGAACGCACAAGGCCGTAGCCCTCGACATTGCGGTATATATTCCACTGCCACGACAGCAGACGACGTTTGCTCGACGATACCGAGTCGTCGGTGACACGGTAGAGCGCGGTGACAGTGCCCGTATTACGGGCCACAAAACCGCGTTTCAGTATGGAGAGCCACATGGCATAATCCTCGTGACGCACCCGTTTGAAGTGTACCTTGCCCACGCGTTTTGTATCGTATATTCCTGTGACGTTACCTATCACGTTGCCAAGCAGCAGTTTGCTGTATGTGGTTTCGGCAGGAGCCTCCACCACCCTGTTGCGTCGCCGGGTGTTCTTGTCAACCTTCTCATAGTTCGAGAACACCACGCCTATCTTTTCGTCGTGTCCGAACAGCGGCAACTGCTGCTCCAATTTATCGGGCAACCAAGTGTCGTCACTGTCAAGGAATGCTATGTAGCGCCCATTTGCCGCATCGACAGCTATGTTACGCGGTGTTGCCGGATAGCCTGTGGGATTATCGTTCACAAGCACACGTATTCTGCTGTCCTGTGCAGCCATGCCACGCGCTATCTCCAAGGAGTTATCCTGCGATGCGTCATCCACTATAATGAGTTCCCAGTTTTTGTACGACTGTGACATCACCGACTGTATGGCCTCTTGCAGATAGGTGGCAGCATTATGCACCGGCATTACTATGGACACAAGTTCACTCATGTGTATTTAGAAGTTTTTTTAATTCTAAAATCATTTTCTCATGAAAACCGTTTCTCTCGTCGTTTTTATATAGAAAACACCTTCTTATTTCTTCGAGAAAAGGAAACGTTTCAGTTTGCCAAACGCTTTGAGCGAGCGTTTAAGGTCGGAGAAATCTGTAAGACCCACACGCAGACGATGCAGGATATATCGCGGACGCAGATAATATTTCTTGCGTGCCATGTTGCAGAAATCGACCATTTCGTCGGCTGTCAGGTGCGGGAGCGACAATACTGTGTTATGTGTGCCGTCGGGCAAACAGTATTTTGTGTAGTCGAGCTCGATATATCCGTTGCTACGTGCCCATTCATAGGCCTCGGTGCCGGGGTATGGTATCAAGGGGAAGAACTGTGCGGTGTCGGTGTTTAGCTTCAACGCCAATTCCAAAGTCTGTTGCATGGTCTCTTTCGTCTCTCCGCAGTTACCCACCATGTAGCATGCATGTATGAGCAAGCCTGCTTTCTTGGCATTCTCGACATAGGAGTAGAATTGTTCTACCTTGGTGCCTTTCTTTATATTGTTGAGTATATCCTGACTACCCGACTCTATTCCGGGGATGATAAGTCGGCAACCGGCTTTTTTCATGGCCTTCATTGTCTCCAAGTCGAGGTTTACACGCGCGTTGCACAGCCAGCGCAGACGCTTGTTCAACCCTTTCTGCACCAACAGTTCGCAAATCTCCATTACGCGGTTTTTGTTGGCAGTGAAGGTATCGTCCTCTATAACAACCTCTTTTACATCGGGGAAATTCTGTGCTATATATTCAAATTCGGCAACTACATTGCTTGCCGAACGGGCGCGGAAAGCATGCCCGTGCATCGTCTGAGGATAGACACAGAAATTACAGCGGAAGGGACATCCGCGTGTGGTAAAAATCTGTACCGAGGGATATGTGGCCGCAGCGAAGAAGTAGTCGCGTGGGTCGAGATATTTTGCAATGAACTGCGATGCAAAAGGCAGTTCGTCAAGTTCGTGCATAGCGGGCATGGGGGCTGTGCGCTTGCAGCCCTCGGCAGTGTTCAGGCACAAGCCGCGTACCTGCTGCACGTCGCCACCATTTTGCAATGTGTTGGCAAGCTCCAATACGGTATTGTCAAATTCGCCAATGGCCACAGCATCTATTTTTGTCGAGTAGCCAAGTGTCTCCTCGGCGCAAGCCGACGGGTGTGTACCCACGAGCAAAGCGAAGGAACCGGGGAAGAGCTCTTTCACACGCTCGGCAAAGGCCACATCGCTTTTTATAGATGGTGTACTTGTATCGTATATAAACAGTGTGGCACCCTGAGCATTTTGTTTTATAGCATCGAGCGACTGTTGCTCGTTCATCTGTTTTGCAGGAGCATCAAGGAAATAAACCTCGTGACCGGCCTTCTCGCAATAGGCAGCGGCATATATCAACCACAAAGGATAATACAACGCACCGCTTTTTGTTATAGCCGGGCTGCGTGACTCACGCGAAAATTTTCCATACTCGGCTTTAAACGGTGGGTTTACAAAACATAGTTTCATATTCTTATTATATATTATGTAATTTATAAATCAAAAAAATTGTTGTAACAGGCAAACATGCCCCGTTATAGTTTCTAACGAAAAATAACGGGTTTTAGTATATTTTAATATTTTTTCTGCTTAAAAATAGTTCGTTTCAGCAAATGCCATGCCAGATAGGTACGATAGCTAAGTTTATAGCGCAAGCTATTGGTGCTTTTTTTGCCTGCAAATGACACCGTCTGCGAATGGCGTCTGTACAACTGCATTACCTGTGGCGTGTAACCACATTTGAAATGTATCTGGGCAAACAGGCATAGCCACAAGTCGTGTGCCGCCACCTTGTCGGGGAAAGGCAACGACGCCAGCAACACCGAACGCTTGAACGCCATGCAACTACCCAACCAAGAATTTTTTATAAAATTCTGCCACACAGGTTTATCCTGTTTGAAATTGTCGTCGTAGTAGCAATCCTTGGTCACATTCAAATTCTCATCGACCAAAGCGCAATTACACTCCACGACATCGTAGTCGCCCTGTTTCATGAAATCGACCAAAGCATCAAGCTTGCCGGGAAGCCACACATCGTCTTGGTCGGCAAGAAACAGGATGTCGCCCTTCGACTTCAACAACGCGTTTTCGAAGTTATGTGTCACCCCCTTGGGCATCTCGTTATAGTAGAATTTTATTCTGTCGTCGGAATAGGACTTAATGATTTCCACCGTAGCATCGGTGGAATGGTCATCGGATATAACCAGTTCGTCATTGTCGCCCAACTGACACAAAATGCTATCTATCTGTTCTTTTAAATATTTCTGGCCATTATATGTGGCCATGCACACTGAAATCATCTTACATTGTTTATATTTCCAAAGGCTGTATATGCAACAAGTTAGCCCCATTTACATCCTTTCATATTTTTTTGCAAATATAGCAACAAGCGAGCAAAAAAAACGAAGTTTACTTCAGTTTTTTTACTGCGAGCGCAGGCTATATTCGCGCGGAGCGCAAATCAGCAACAAGCGAGCGAAAAAACGAAGTTTACTTCGGTTTTTTACAGCGGCAACGCGAAATAAGCGTTGCATTGCTTTCAGCGAGCCTTGGCTGCGCTCGTTTACAAAAGCAAATGAATTTGCTTTGTACTCGCTTGCACAAGCCTTGCGACGACGGAACATTTATGTTCCCAAAGGAGTGCGGCTTGCCGCCCCAAAGGCTATATTCGCGCGAAGCGCAAATCAGCAACAAGCGAGCAAAAAAAAACGAATTCTTTTTTTTACAAGGGCGCAGGCTATATTCGCGCGGAGCGCAACACATAGAACAAAATCACCCATATTCACGACAAAAAATAAAAAAAAGTACAAATTTATTGGTGACAGCAAATAAAAACACTATCTTTGCACCGCAAAACCATATTTGCACAAGGTTGGTTCCGTAGCTCAGCTGGATAGAGCAACGCCCTTCTAAGGCGTGGGTCGAGCGTTCGAATCGCTCCGGAATCACAAAAAAGTTGCCCGATTAAATCGGGCAACTTTTTTATATCTACCGTCAAGGAAAAGAGGCTACATTGCGCAACCATCAATAAATAGTATAAAAATCATCAAACCGTCCCTCTTCGGGTCGGCTTGATGATAAACAGCTGTTTATTATTCATTTACATGCCGCAAGCAAGGCACGTCCTCGGAGCCATTCCTGTACGTTCTATTCCAATGTAGAAAAATCTATGTCGGGAGCCTCGGTGACGTTGCCTTTGCGCTCGAAGAAGGTGCCCGTTGCCATGTATTCGTCGAAGAAACCACCCATGGTAAGGAAGAAACCATCGCCCGAGACGCCGCCGCTATAATCGAGACGTTGCTCTTGGTGTCCTGTGGCATCGCAGGTAAATCGGGCGCGTGCCACCGGCACCCATTTGCCATCGACAGTGCGTGCCCATTGGTTTTGGTAGTTGGCTTTTCTGTTTATATAACCCATTACGGGGTTGAAATTTTCCAAGAACGAGTGTGCATGGGTGTACCAAGTAGATGTTTCAGGACGGCGGAAGGATGCTACAAGACGCCATTTACCCATTGCATTGTCGAAGAAATAGGCTGTATATACTGTTCCATTATTGTCGTCGGGATGCACACCCATGAGGAAGCGGCAACGCTCGCCTGCTTTCCATTCATAGTGCATATAGCTTTGTCCTCCGGCACCTTCGTTACCGAAATCTTGTACTTTCACATCGGCTCCTTTTTTAACAAGCGTCACACGCAACGAGTCGGGAATTTCGGCGGCATTATCGGTATTGTATGGGCTCCATACCGAGAATAACACCCTGCGCGGATAGGGGCTGTTATTTTGCATTCCAAAATAGCCCTCGCCAAATCCGCATGCCATATAGTAGCTGCTGGGAATATCGCCCTCTTCGGGCACCACGATTTCGTTGTAGAACCACTCGACATTCTCGGTGGGAAGAGCGTAGCCCAAGTGCACCGAGGGACCACGTCGCCCAAAATGGGTACTGAACTCGGGGGCAACACAAGCAACCTGCTCTTGGGCATTGCTGCATACAAGAAGGGCTGCCACATTGCCAAAACCATTGCCACTGTTTATTTTAACACCACGAATATCCATTTTCACGTATCCCGGTTTCTCGACATCGAACTGTCCCACCGCAACACGCGACAGTGTGTCACTGTCGAGCGTTATTTGTTTGTTCTTGCCCAACGCCGAAACCTCGACAAGCGAGTGTCCTTTTGCTTGCAATGCAACGTTCAGCTTGCCACTGCCGGCAACGCGAAAATAGAAACTGACCACTGTGGCAGTGTCGCTCCAATTGCAAATTTCGCAACGTTGTTCATCGATGTAGGCTGCGGCAGGAGCTTGCTCGCCCGAGGGTTTTCCATTTTCGGCATTTGCTTGGGGCCATGCCGTTATGTAGGCATTACCCGAGAGGGTTACAAGAGTCTCCTTACATTCATTCGCAGGCGAAGAAGCACACGAAGCGAACACCAACAACGCTAAGACAATGGCTGATGCCGGATATAAAAATCTTTTTTTCATAATTGAGAATAATAAAATATACAAAAACATTTCAAGCCCTTGCGCACAACGCATGCCACAAACAGACAAGGATGTTTGCATTTTGTTGCCACAAGGGTGCATGAGTGACATTCTGGAAATTGGGCGAAAGTTAGTGAAAATAAACCTAATTCCCACTAACTATATTTAAAAAATTATAAAAACCGAGATAAGTTCCTTGCACCGATGCCCCACCGTGCGGATATTCCTAAAAATCCCTTGCAAAAACCACAATGCTATTATCGGGCAAATGACCGACTACAACAAGATTGGTCTGTTCAATTTTGAACAGACCAATCGGAATTTCATAGCCCTGCTACGTGCTATTATTTTATTTTCTGCCAATATATTGTGGTACCGATACCCCATATATTACCGAACAATTTCAGTTTGTTTTGCTCTACAAATTCTGCTTCGACACTTACGCGCATACCTTTCGAGGGGTCATATATTTTTGAACCGTTCCACTCTTTTTCCTCGGCATCGTATTTAAGACCGCTTATTATAACAACCTTGTCTATATCGACATTGCGCAGATTTTTATCGGGGTTCTTGACGTCCTTACGCTTGTTGCCGTTTTTGTCCAGCGGTTTTTCCACCCAGAATATTTGCGCTCTGTATGTGCCACCGCTCTCTTTGGTTACCCGCACTTTGCTCTTGCTGCCGCCTCGGTCGGTTAGATACTCGCCTACTATGTTATCGGCTTTGTCGTTGTAGTTTTGCGCCAACACAGGCATACATAGTGCCATTGCGGCGATTAAGGAAATTATTTTTTTCATTTTCTTAATTTTTAAAATCCGCGGCAAATGTAATATAACGAATTTTAAAAACTCAAAAAATTGCACAAATTAACCCCATTTGTGCAATTTTTGAAAAACTATTATAAGAAACGGAATAGAGGACAAGGCAAATGACGCATTGTGAACGTATGTTTTTTCGTATTATAGTTATTTTGCGTATCTTCGCGCCTTGTAATCACAAAACTATTTTATGAGGATTTTTCTTGTACTGATGGGGACACTTGCCCTTGCGCTTGGCATTGTGGGTATTTTTCTGCCTCTGCTGCCAACAACGCCTTTTTTGCTGTTGGCAGCGTCATTGTATTTCCGCAGTTCGCCCAAGCTATACAATTGGCTGCTTGAACACAAGCATTTAGGGCCTTATATCAAGAATTTCCGCGAGCACAAGGCCATACCATTACGCATCAAGATTATTTCGGTCAGTTTGGTATGGGGAACGCTTCTATATTGTACGGTTTATGTAACCGAAATTCTATGGTTGCGAATATTTTTTATTCTATTGGCAACGGCTATTTCGGCACACATACTGCATTATAAGACGCTTAAATGATTATTCACAAGGCGACGCGCTCATTCATTGTCTATTTTACGAATTACGCGACAAGGATTGCCCACAGCCACCACATTGTCGGGAATATCCTTTGTAACGACGCTGCCTGCCCCTATGACCACCCCATTGCCTATTGTGACACCGGGCAGTACACACACCTGCGCTCCTATCCACACATTATTTCCCACTGTGATGGGATAGGCATATTCCAAGCCTCTATTACGCTGCTGTGCATCAATAGGATGCCCTGCTGTGTAGAAACCGCAACCGGGAGCCACGAATACATTATCGCCAAAGGTTACCTTGGCACCGTCGAGGATTACGCAATTGACGTTCATATAAAAATTTTCGCCTATCTCGATATTATAGCCATAATCGCAAAAGAACGTTGGCTCGATACAAAAATTCTCACCCGTTTTGGCAAAAAGGGATTTTATTATAGACTCGCGTTTTGCCGTCTCCGATGGTTTTGTATTGTTATATTCGTAGCATAGTTCCTTGCACAGCGTACGTTCGTGCAACAACTGTGCATCGTTGTTGGCATCGTACAACAGCCCTTTTTGTGCTTTCTGTTTTTCTGTTTCACACATGGCTATATAATCATATTAATTCTGCTATTTTTTGCAACCAATAGACGTCGCACTCGTCGAACGTGGAATATTCACGACTGTCAATATCCAACACCGCTACAACGTTTTTTTCGGCATCGAACAGTGGCACTACGACCTCGCTGAGCGACTCGCTGCTGCATGCTATGTGCCCGGGGAATTTATTTACATCGGGGACACACTGCGTGGAGCGTTCCTTCCATGCGGTGCCACACACGCCCTTGCCATACATTATGCGCGAGCAAGCTATGGGGCCTTGGAACGGACCCAAGACAAGTTGTTCGCCGCTCACACGATAGAAGCCCACCCACAGAAAACCGAATGTGGCATATATCATAGCCGACACGTTTGCCATATTGGCTATGACATCCTGTTCACCGTTCACCAATGCCTGCACCTGTTTATAGAGCAAGGCATATTTTTGCGGTTTTGTTCCTGCTGATATTTTTAGTTCCTCGGCCATTGTTCAGGAAAAATCGGTTATATCAATGAGTTTGTTCATTATCGCATATACCGTAAGACCGGGAATACTGTTTATACCCAATTTGCGGGATATATTGCGTCTGTGCGATATTACGGTGTAGATGGATATATTAAATTCGTCGGCAATTTCCTTGTTTGTCCTTCCCTTTGCCACCGCAACAAGTATATCGCGCTCACGCACCGATAGTTCGTTCACGTCGCTGCGAGGATTTTGACGGGCCTCATCGACGGCGGAGAATATTTTTTGTATTATGCGCGAGGCATTGTCGTATATGTTTATGCTGCCGTCGTACTGTTTCATGACGTTTTCGTCGTACCCCGAATAGGTAAGCGCCATAAGGGTGGTATTCTCGCCATTGGCACACAGATAGGAACGAATATCGAACCGCTCGTTGTAGTTTATGACAACGGGGTTTATTATGACAACATCGACCGATGCGAGCATGCCGCTGTAATACCCTGCGTTTGCATACGTATTCACTATTTCGAGTTCGGGGTTACGGCCGATGATTTCTTTGAGCCCCTCGACAACTATCTCCGAAGGCTCAATGATAACTATTTTAAGTTTTTCTTGTCTGCTCATCGTTGTTGCTCTAATTTTTCTACAAGTGGAACAAGCAGCCTGTTCTCAATGAGTGAGTGTTTGTACAGGTCGTTTTCCACAGCATACATATCGTTCAGTATCTCGAAACTCAATGCGGTGGTATATTGCGAGGGAAGATACTTCATTATGATGTTCTTTAAATCGTTAAGTTTCTCGCCTATATTACTATGGTTTTCCTGAAATTTAGATATACTGAACTCGCCGTTGTCGGCCTTGCCCGCAAGCAAGGATTCCACATAGGGGAACACAACGCTTTCCTCGTAGCGGAAATGGTTTATGACCTCGCTGTCATAGTCGTCGTAGAATTTGTCTATCAATTTGCGGCTCAAATCGTCGAGTTCCTTTACAAGGAAATGTATTTTACTGTGAATGGCCGGAAAACAAACCTCCTTATAATAGGTGTGCGATGCACGCAGATAGCCTGTTATGTGGGCTATGTCCTTACCTTGCAGGGCGTGAATATCGGGGGTATAATCGCCAAACGAATATATATTACAGATATTCAGAAAAAGGTCGGTCGATAGGTTGTAGCTGTTGCATACCTCCTCGACTGTGGAGTCGCCAAAACCGAGATTTATTTTCAGACGTTGCAATATGGATAGTATCTTACTGTCCGAGGCTATCACATCGGCAAGTTTTGTTCTTTTTGAGTATAACGTATTATTCATTTCTTATTGGTTTTAGTCTATTTCAAAAAAAAGCACCTATTTGATAAACAAAAAAGCCTGCAAGCCATGCCACAGCGGTATTATAGAGTACCGAGAATACCGCCCACCATTTATTTCCTGTTTCCGAGGCTATGGCTGCCACAGTGGCTATACATGGGAAGAACAACAATATGAATACCAAGAACGATGCAGCCGAACGCTTCGAGAAATCGCCCGAGGATTGCAACGCTTCTTGCAGATTACTGTCGTCGTCGGTGCTATACAGGACGCCCAATGTACTCACCACCAATTCTTTTGCCGGAATGCTGGTTATTATGCCTATTGTGGCACGCCAATTAAGCCCCAATGGTTGCATCAGCGGTTCGACGCTTTTTCCTATCATTCCTATGTAGGATTTTTCATAGGCATCACCCACAGAGGCATGTGTCTTGGCAATATCCTGCGACACATCGCCCTCGTCGGGGCGCGGATAGTAGCTCAAAAACCATATTATGACGGTTGCGGCAAGCACCACTGTGCCTATCTTGCGCAGGTATTGCTCGCATTTTTCCCACATGTGACGCAATGTGGCACGCAAAGTGGGCATGCGATAGGGAGGCAGTTCCATGACAAAGGGTGTCTCGTCGGCCTTGAATTTTGTTTTTCGCAACAGACGGGCTGTCATGGCTGCGGCAACAACACCCAACACATACAGCCCAATGAGCACAATGGGAGCGTGCGCGGGAAAGAATGTTCCGGCAAACAGTATGAGCACCGGCAATCGGGCACTGCACGACATGAACGGGGTGATAAGGATTGTTATGATGCGACTGCTATGGCTCTCTATGGTACGACTTGCCATTATAGCCGGTACATTACATCCAAAGCCCATAAGCATGGGAATGAACGACTTACCATGCAAACCCATTTTGTGCATAATGCGGTCCATGATGAAAGCGGCACGTGCCATGTAACCCGAATCCTCCATGAGCGATATAAACAGATAGAGTATTAATATCTGCGGCAGGAAAACCGCCACGCTGCCCACTCCGCCTATTATGCCATTGACAAGAAGGTCCTGCAAGGCTCCTTGCGGCATTATATTTGTAACCTGTTCGCCAATCCAATCGAATGTCCATGCTATCCATTCTTGGGGGTATGCACCAAGATGGAACACCGCTGTGAACATCAACCACATGAGCAATAAGAACAGAGGGAAACCGAGCCATTTATTTGCCACAAGACGGTCTATTCGGCGTGTTTTACGTTGCGTATCCTTGTTGCCGGGAGTAAAAGTCTCCAACAATGCTCCGTTTATGAAACCATATTTGGCATCGCTCACAGCCGTTTCGACATCGACGCCCAAATGCGTTTGTACTCTTTTTGCGGCAGTCTCGGCCTTTATTTTCCACAATGCCACCTCCTTACAATGTTGTAACAGCGACACAGCGTCGGCATCCTGCTCCAATAGTTTCAGTGCCCAATAACGCACAGGGAACTGTTGCGGCAGGTCGTCGGCGTTATGCAGTTCGTAGGATAGCGGCGATAGTTCCTCCTCCATCACACTGCCGTAATTTATATGTATGTGACGAATTATTTTGTTATTTCCCTCGAACAGTTCTATGACTGTGTCGAGCAGTTTATCGAGCCCCTTTCCTATCTTGGCAACGGTTGGTATCATAGGTATTCCCAACATACCGCCCAGATGCTCGTAGTCTATTTTGGCACCACCCGACTCTAATTCGTCGAACATATTAAGCGCGACGACCGTTCTTTGGTTCATATCAATGAGTTCTGTCGTCAGATACAGATTGCGCTCCAAATTGGAGGCTACCACAGCGTTTATAATGACATCGGGGGTGTTCCGGTATATATGTTGTCGCACAAAACGCTCCTCGGGGGAGTATGGCGAGAGCGAGTAGGTTCCCGGCAAATCAGTGATGTTTATGCGGTAGCCCTTGTAATTAAAACTACCCACTTTGGCATCGACGGTTACTCCGCTGTAATTGCCCACATGCTCGCTGCGCCCCGACAGCACATTGAACAAAGAGGTTTTGCCGCTATTGGGATTGCCCACCAAAGCAACATCAATGACATTGTTACGACGTGTAGAGGCAGGACGATGCACACAATTACAACCAAGACTGCTGTTGCAATTTTCACACGCCGACAAACAACCGAATGAATGTACCGGGGTCAGCTCCTTTTTTGCATCCTCCTCGGGCAACACTTCGATCATGGAAGCCTCGTTGCGTCGCAATGAGACGTCGTAGCCCATCACGTGGTATTTAACAGGGTCGTGCATGGGAGAATCGAGTACCGATTTCACTTTTTCGCCTCGAACAAACCCCATCTCCATTATACGCTTACGGAAGCCTCCATGCCCCGACAAACGCACAATGACAGCCGTTTCCCCATTTTTCAGTTCCGATAATTTCATTATACTATTCTTTACAAGGGCTTTCAGTCGTTAAAAGCCAAAATTCCCCAAATTATAAACAACATATTAATTTTGCGTAGCAAAATTAACACTCTTGCGGGGAACATGCAATAGCAATTATATGTAAAAAAACAAATTATAATAGTTACTTATTGCTATACAGCTGCCTATAATAACATGTTGCTATATAAATCATTGAAAATCGTAATTTTTTATGATTGCGTAACCAATAAAGCATTAATATTTTTGCAAAGTGAAGACCATGGAATATAAGCAGATGAGCATGCCTTAAATATTTCATAGGTTTTCGTGTGAATGACCACTGATAAATTATTTTCAAAAAAGGAGCGAGTTATGACGACTCGCATGTATTATCCACATCAACAGGCTGTCGCGAGACACCCTGAAAACAAAAAAAAATTGTTATCAACCTATTTTTCCAAGGAGGCTGTGTCAAAATTTACTTTTTGTCACAGCCTCTTACGATTTGCAGGAACTAACACACCGCCATTTTATATATCCCATGCTATTACCAGAAAAAAGGTAGTACGGAACTATGTTCCGTACTACCAAATCGCCTAACTAACTACAAATTTATAATTCAGAAACTGCCGAGTGCCAACAGGCATGAAACAGTCTATATGTGTACTTTGTGCCCTAATTTGCAAGGAGCGATATAAGTGCCGCTGCTCCCACAACTACCGCCGCTGCGCCTATGGCATCGCTATTGCAGTGTTTGTGCACAACCACCGGACGATGAACCGGAACGGGACGAGGAGCGTGATGGTGCTCGTGTACTACAACCACAGGACGGGGTGCAGGCTTGTGTACATGTACCATGGGTTTGTTTTTCCCTTTTTTATGTACTGCCGGTTTGCGTCCCTCTCTGTTGTACACATTTTTCTTATCGCCATGTTTTTTATCCACTTGCACTTTGTTGTTGCCTTTTCTTTCTTTTGCACTCTGTGCCGAAACCTGTGCAGGCATAAGCAATGCGCTTATCATCACTGCAATAATCATCATCTTTTTCATAGTTTAAAGTTTTGAATGGTTAAACTTTTTTCCTTGTCTCTGCTGCAAAGATAGGGGCATAATATACCCCCTGCAACGTTTATTCCCTAATGCTTGCAGGGGGTTTCCCTATACTTTGGGGAGTTTCCCCAAGTGTGTCACTCCCGATTAGTATTGCAGAGCATTTAACGCTTTATCTACCAGCACGATATCCTTTGCCTCGATATTAAATTTGATATTACGTTTTGCTTATTGTTGATACAGACAACGCTATATGCTTTGCAATATACAGCAACAAATTTCGACACGGCAAACGCCCCATTTTCATTAGTTTGCACACGCCGATGCAGCAACGTCTGCACCCTACCGACACATAAGGTCGGCAGGGCAGCCTGCCGACCTTATGAGCACTATAACGTTTTGTTTGTTACTTAACAAGAACCTTCTTACCATTTACTATGTACACTCCACGACCGGAAATTCTTTCGAGTTTACGGCCTGTAAGGTCGTAAATACCCTCGTTCCTATCGGTTGTGTCAAGAATTTCCTCGATACCCTCGGGAATATCATATTCCTCGACGCGGAATGCCGATGAGTAACCGTCGTTCCAGAAAGGCCCGTTGGCTCCATCGTAGTCGCTACCGTCGGTTTTCAGAACCATGTAGCCCCACTCGGCGTTGCCGTTATCGGTGCGATAGCCACGAATACTCTTCCATGCCAAATAGCCGAACATTTGTTGTATGGTACCGGCAACAAACGACGAAGGTATAATTTTTTCGAATGTAATCTCGGCCATGGCATCCTTCTCGGTTTGCAAGCCGGTGGTACTGCCATTTCCTTGCAACCAATTTACGCCAGCGTATTTTGAATGGTAAACAAGGTATTTACCATCGCTTGTGGAGAGTGTCACCGAGCCGTTGTCGTTTTGCTCGCAGATAAATTTTGCCGTCTCGGGCAGTTCGCCGTCGCCACGTGCCACCATCTGGATATCGCTGCCATTGTAGTTCAGATAGAACTTATTGCCGTTCTTGGCTTCCATTGTAAACGAATACATTTTTCCACTTACGGGTGTTACCACGTTCGACGTTCCCAGATAGTTGTCGAGAACGACTTCGAGTTTGGAACCCTCCGACGCTGTGGGATTTACCTTGGCCGATTCTATTGCAGCCAGCAGTGTGGCACGCTCGCTCTCCACAGGATAGCCAACGCCGATGTATTCCAGCCACTCCTCGGCCTCCTCGATGAGTGCCAATGTGGCATCGCTGGGTCCCTCGGGAGCCACATTCGGCTCGCGACCCTTCAACACACTATACGCGCTGTCTGTTATCTGCTCGATACTATAATTCTTATACATTATATTATAGCCGCCATATGCATTGACACCGTATGTATCCTCCTCGTACAAGAATGCTATTGTAGAGTCTTTTTGGAAACACATGGTAGAATATGCCGATGGCAAGAACGATGCTTGGTGACGTCCATCCCACTCCTTGGCAAAATTGGCAGGGGTATTATAATCGGCCTCGGTGGCGAGTTCCTTATAATATATACCCACATTGCTACGCGCACTACCGAAGGGCAACGATTGCAGTGCCAACCACATTTCGGCTTTATCCTCGTTGCGAACAACGGGCACCATCATTATTTCGCCGTTGCATGAGTTATTCAAAGCAACAACACCGCCAACGCTGCTGTTCGATGTAGCCATGGTACCCCACGAGCCTTGTGCAGCGGGTGCATCGGTAAATGTATATATATTGAAATAACGTCCGCCATTCATGCGCGAGCTGATGACGATATTGCCATTGGGCAATTCCTCGACTTTGGGTTCGTCGGCACCGCTGGGTATGGGCGCGTTCTCGACACCGCCAAGCACACTCCAATTACCTCCGAAATCGTCACTGTAAAGCACAAAATTGGTATTGACACTGTTTTTGTTCTTCAAAAGCACAGCGCAGTAGAGTCGGTAGTAGTTATTTACTTTCACATAGCGGCTTTGGTGTATTTTACCCGAGCCGATGAACATGGCACGCACCGGACCATGATTTACACTTGCATCGAATTGCGAATAGATGCTCTCGGCTATATCCTCGGGCGCACTCCAATTGGCACCATTGTCGTCGCTGTAAAAACGAGCTATGTTCTGGTGGTTGCTGCGTGTACCGCTTGGGAACGATACGTTACCTGCACAGCTGAGCACCAACACGCGATTGCTCTCGCGGTCGGCAACGATACATGGGTCGCCAAATCCCACATACATAAGGTCGGAACCCACACTGCTGCCTTGTCCCTCTACAATATAATCTATTGGTTCCCACGAAGCACCATTATCCTTGCTTATACGTGAATGAAGGTCGATACGGCCATAGCTTGCAATACCTATATCTTGTCGGCTGTGACGATAGTCGGCAACAGCTATAATATCGCCGTTTTTGGCCATTGCAATAGCCGGAATACGATAGGGGATATCGCCGGATGTCGCAGTTCTGAATACCTCGAAGCTTGGTTCGGGCTCCTCGGTTGCGGGCTGCATGACAACAACAAAATTGCTGAACGTGATACCTTTATTCAGACGTTCATCGGACTGCACGAATGTAACCACACGCGCTGGGTCGGCTACTGTCACGTCAAGGTGCTGCACCGACGACGATGAGGCATAGTTCTGTCCATCTATATTCAGATTGATGGTGTGGCTACCGGTGTCGGAGTTCACATAGTCGAAGCTATATTCCGTTATGACATATCCCTCGGGGGCGGTAAGCGTATATGTAGAACTATATGCCGTACCCGAATAACCGGCAAGACAGTCGTTTTTCACCGTTATGTTATTTGCGCTGGTTGTCAGTACAAATCCTTTAAAGAAATTGCTTTCCCATTTTGAGCACCACGAGGAACCGGCTGTGGTCGATGTCAGAACGCCTTGCGAAGCAAGCACCTCGACATCGGCTTCGGCTATTTCGAATTGCAATGTCGAATTTGCATCGGTACCCTCGGCCCAGAATGCAAGACGATTTCTCTCGCTGCCTGCAAAATTATTCACCGCGAAGCTTGTACCATGAAGACGCATAAACCAGCCATCGACATTGGCTATTTTGTCGGATGGCTCGAAATCCCAACTGCCTATGTAGTCTGTCGGAAGAGAATTCTCATCCTGCATGGTGGGATAGGTACTACCGCCCGTTCCGCCAAACCCGGCGGTCGTTGTCATATTTTTTGACGATGCCAATACTTTTCCTGCTCCTGCGTTTTTGTTGTATATAGCATAGCCGTTTGCATCGTCGCCGGCAAAGCACCAAAGGTCCTTATCCTCGTATGTAGATAGAACGCGTCCCAAAGAGACATATTCGGCTCCGTCGTTGTCATATATCAAAAGACCGGTCTCGGTAATTCGCATCAGATACCATAGTCTGCTCTTGGCAAGTTCACCATCGACTACGGCTGTTGGCACAAACGGGATGTTCGACGGTTCGGCAATATCCTCGTCCTCGCCTTCAACGACTTTGGCTTCGGCTATAAGATATTGGCATCCGCTGTCATTGGTATTAGCTCCACCACCCCAGTTATATACTTTATAGCCAAGGGTGTTATTGTTTGTCTGGTTGAACTGCGCTGTGCCGTTTACAATAATAAAATAGCCGGGAGTGGCAGCAGGCTTAAATTCCCATCCTGTTGCCGGCACCGCTGTTTGTGTACGCAACGCTGTGTCGTTGTTACTTGCAGGCGACACATACGTCTTATCGCTATAATTGACTATATTATATGTGCCATCATCGCGCAGAACGAATTTCCACATTGCGGCATCGCTCTTGGTTGTTTGTCCCACGATATCGGCATTTGCGCCATAGGATGTAGGATAACGGTTTTCGCGCAACGGTGTGCTCATGTAGTAATAGTAACTTTTTTCGCTGTTGCTGGCTTTGGGCATATTAACGCTCGAAAGGGCCGAATTCACAGCGGCAGACACCTGCGCTGCCATCGACTCGTATTCGTCCTGTGTGCCACCGTTCATGAGCATTTCATAAGCATCATCGACTATCGAGGTTAATGCAACCAAACTTTCTGCGGGGTATTCCCCCACCCCTTCACCGGCCTTCAAACCGGCTGCTGTGACAATGGCATTGCCCAATACGGTACGGAGTTCAAATGTACGATAATTGGCAGCTGCCTCCTCGTCGGTTATGGCAACAACACTTGCGTCGCCCATTGCCGCAGCAATTTTTTGTGCCACCTTCACATAGCCCATGCCATAGAGATAGTTACCGCTGAAATATGCGCTGTTGCCCACATTGTTGCTTACAAAATCGCTGTATATATCGACATATTCCACTTGCGCGTCGCCTGCAGCTATTGTTTGCAATATTTCGTTGAAAGGAACAACGCGGTTTGTATTTATATTGGCAGTAGCGGTAGGCTGCAAGCTCATCAAATATATTTGGGTGCTTGGAGCAAGCTCCTTTATCTTGTTTACAATGTCCTGATACTTTGTTTGGAGTGTCGAGAGGTCGGTAGAACCATTTACATCGGCTACGCCTGCATACAATAGGACCTTCGAGGGAAGGCAACTGCCACTGCGACTGTTCAGGATAAGAGGAATTTCCTGCAAAGTAATGTCGAGCGATGGGCCCGGATAGCCCCATCCCGTACCACGACTTTTGACCTTGCCGCTTTGAAGCAGTTCGTGCCACTCGCCGCCATGTATCATTTCGTCACCAATAATAAGGATGTCACCCTCGTTCACAGGAAGGGTGCTGAACGTTGTTGCACGCATTCCGTATGAGCCCGAAATTCCGCCGTTGTTTTGTACATCGACACAATTCGAAGGGTAAGCACAATCGCTACCGACATACTCCTCTATTTTTTCGGCCCATATCTGATAGCCCGATGCTTTCAGATGCAGGTAGTCAAGCGTATGGGTTGTGCTTGTTGTCAGGCTTAGTAAATCGTCCCACAAATCAATATAAGTCAAGCCTTTTTCTTGACACAATTCTTTGAGCGCCTCATTGGTAGCCTGCTGTATTTCGAGTGTGCGCAAACCAACCGTACTTGGCAAAATGCTCTGTATGTATATTTGGGTATTGGGAGAAACCTTTTGCAAACGATCGACCATCAGAGTCATGTTGTTCAGCACGTGCTCGGTATTGTTTATACCGGCTGTTCCAAGGTCGTTCGTACCAAGCATAAAAAATACTTTTGCCGGTTTTCCCACTGCCACCGCCTCGATATTGGCAAGGGCCTCATCTGTTATGGCACCCGAAACTCCGCGGTTCTTTACATTGTGATTGCTGCTGAATGTTTCCCACCACTCGTTCATATTTGTGATGCTGTTACCAATGAACACTATGTCGTTTTGTGTTATTGGCAAAACTTTGAAAGCATCGTAACGGTGGTTACGAAACGGCAAGTCGGCAAATGCCGTTAATGCAAAGAAAACCCAAAGAGAAATAAACAAAGTAATTTTCTTCATAATTTTTAAAATTTAAGATTAATCAAAAAAAATCATAGCTATACGGCTCAGACAAGCACCATTGTATTGCTGTATATACCAACAAACGAGCGAGATAAACAAAGTGTACTTTATTATTTCACAGCAAGTGCAGTATATATTCGCAGTTTATCTGCAAATAGCTAAAAAATGTTGTCTATGTGCAAACATAATAAAATAAATTTATTTTCCCAAAAAAGTATCTTTTTTTGTATCTTCGCGCAGATTTTTCAGCAAAATATGATATATCCGCATAATTTCGAAAGCAAAATAGAATTTGATGCCATTCGTGCCATGCTCAAAGGGCTGTGTTTGTGTGCCATGGGATGCGAGCGTGTAGATGCCATGACGTTCATGACCGACTACAACGCTATTCAAAACAGTCTGTGCGAAACCGATGAGTTTGTTAAACTACTGCGCACCGAAGGCGGTTTTCCCAATGATTTTTATCTTGATGTACGCGAGCCTTTGCAACGCATTAAAATTCCGGGCATGTACATGAACGAAGAGGAGTTGTTTGCGCTACGACGCTCGCTCGACACGATAGGGCGTATGCTATCGCTCCTGCGCAAGAGCAACAGCAGCGACGACAGCAGCGAGGGCAATCATCTATACCCCCACCTACACGCCTTGACAAGCGAAGTAGAGTCTTTTCCTCAAATAATACGTTCCATAGACGGCATTGTAGATAAATTCGGACATATCAAGGACAACGCTTCGCCCACGCTTGCGCACATTCGTTCCGAAATAACTCGCACATCGAACGGTATATCAAAAACCCTCAACAGCATTTTGCGACAAGCGCAAGCCGACGGGCTTGTGGAGAAAGACGCCTCGCCCACATTGCGCGACGGCCGTTTGGTGATACCCGTTGCCCCCTCGATGAAACGCAAGATGGGCGGTATAATACACGACGAATCGGCAAGCGGAAAAACCGTATTCATAGAGCCCGCCGAGGTAGTGGCTGCCAACAACCGCATACGCGAACTGGAAGCCGAAGAAAGACGCGAGATTATATTAATTCTAACAAAAGTTTCCGACGAGCTACGTCCGCACACAGCAGATATGCTGCACGCCTACGAGTTCATGGGGCAGATAGATTTCATACGTGCCAAAGCGTTGCTTGCCGAACAGACAGGAGGCATAAAACCATCTGTCGAGAAACGTCCCATGATGGACTTTGGTGCGGCATACCACCCATTGTTGGAACAGTCGTTACGCAAACACGGCCGCAAAATGTCGCCGCTGGACATACAGATTGACGAAAAACGTCGCATACTGCTGATTTCCGGACCCAACGCGGGAGGAAAATCCGTTTGTCTGAAAACAGCCGGTCTGCTGCAATATATGTTGCAATGCGGTTTGCTCATCCCCGTACATGAGCGCAGTCGTGCCGGGCTTTTCAGAAGCCTGTTCATAGACATAGGCGACCAACAAAGCATCGAGGACGACCTGAGTACATACTCAAGCCACCTGCTAAACATGAAACAGACTTTGCGACATTGCGACAAGGCGTCACTGATACTCATTGACGAATTTGGCAACGGCACCGAACCGCTCATAGGCGGTGCCATGGCCGAAGCCATATTAAAACGTTTCAACGAGCGCGGAGCATTTGGAATAATCACCACCCACTATCAGAATTTAAAACATTTTGCCGACTCCACGCCGGGCATTGTAAACGGTGCCATGCTATACGACCGCGCCGAAATGCGCCCATTGTTCATGCTACAAATAGGCAACCCCGGCAGTTCGTTTGCAGTGGAGATAGCCCGCAAGATAGGCATGCCCGAGGAAATAATACAAGACGCCTCGAATATTGTTGGCAGCGACTACATACAATCGGACAAATATCTGCAAGATATTGTACGCGACAAACGCTATTGGGAGACAAAGCGACAGAATGTGCATCGCAAAGAAAAAGAGCTTGACGAGATGCTTGGCAAGGTTCAGGAGTCGAGCGAGGAATTGAAGAAAAGTCGCAAGCAACTGTTAAAAGAGGCCCGCGAAGAAGCCAACCGCCTGTTGCGCGAGGCAAACGCAAAAATAGAGAACACCATCCGTTCCATCGTCGAGGCAAAGGCCGAAAAAGAGAAAACCCGAAAAGCGCGTAAGGAACTGGCCGATTTCAGCAAAGAATTAGAGGAGCTGGCACAACAAGAACAGCACATGCGCATAGAGCGCGAAATGGCAAAAATAATATCGCGCCATGAGCGCAAAAAGAATGGCAAAAAAGAACAAGCCGCTGCCACAACCCCCGAAAACGCCACACCGCGGAAAGAAACCATCGTTTTCAGACAGGGGATGTTCGTGCGCATAGCCGGCCAACAGGCCATTGGCGAGATTATTGCCATTAACAAGAACAATGCAGTCGTGCGCTTCGGCAGCATAAAATCGACCGTAGCCATCGGTCGTCTGCAAAAAAGCGAAGCACCGAAGGAGGAGGTACGCAAGGTGTCGTTCCTATCGGCCGAGACGCAAGAGAACCTGCACAACAAGCGAATGAATTTCAAGTCGGAGATAGATATACGCGGCATGCGTGGCGAAGAGGCTGTACAAGCCGTAACATTTTTCATTGACGACGCCACTGTGTGCGGGGTACATCAACTGCGCATACTGCATGGCACAGGCAACGGTATTCTCAGAACGCTTGTAAGGCAATACCTTAGCACCATGCCCTCGGTGCGCACATTCCACGACGAGCATGTGCAGTTCGGCGGCGCCGGAATTACAGTTGTAGAATTGGAATAAAAAAAGGAGCCTGTGCAAACAACCCGAAGCCGGGGAAGCCGTTTAAATTAAATTTTTGATATCTCCTTATTTGTCTATTCTTTACATCTGTTAAATTTGTTATATCTATAATTATATCTTAAAAAATATAATAAAACTATACTTTAATAAATTTTGCATTATGTTGTGAAACATTTTCTGTTATTTTTTCTTGAATTTCATTGTCTTTTTAACAATTATTTGTAAATTCGCAAGTTACGCATGTAGAATGCAGAAACAGATTTTTAAAGTTAATTCAATTCAGTATAATATTGATAAAAATTGTATAGTCTATTCTAATGATGGCAGTATTATCTTTAATAACAACTTTGATTCAAATCAAGAGGTAGTAATTTCGAATAATAGTGAAGGGTATTTCTTAATCAATTTACCTTTTAAAGCGTCTATTGATGGTAATTTTTCACTATCTTTGCAATATAATATTAATGATTAATAACTAAAAAATAATATAGATATGAAACATTCAAAAATTAGAAACTTATCATATCGATTGGTAAGTATCGTGAGTTTCTTATTAGTGTTGTGTCTTACACACAATCAAGTAAACGCACAAGAACTGAATTTATCGAAAGGTCCGGGTGCAATAACTAATGTAACTATGAGCAGAGACATTCAGTCAGTTCATATCTCAAATGAAGATTTTAATGATATTGCCAATGTGCCTATTAGTAATTCTACCGTTTCTTTATCAACAGATTGTAAAGGTGTTTCTATTGTTAGCAATGAAAAATTAATAACAAAAAAATCATTGACCTCTTATGAGATGCCCCAAATCCAAAAGAAAAACACGAAAAGTGTTGCGTCTAAAGCTGTGAATGTGTCTGGAATAATTGATGCAAGTACTTTGG
>JAFQBG010000037.1 GCA_017416705.1 Bacteroidaceae bacterium | reverse complement strand
GAAGTAAACTTCATATTTTTTGCTCGTTTTTGTCTAATTTGTCATAAATGACAGATATAGTTATGCACTCGCTGTAAAAAATATTGAAGTAAACTTCATATTTTTTTGCTCGTTTTTACCTAATTTGTCATAAATGACAGATATAGTTATGCACTCGCTGTAAAAAATATCGAAGTAAACTTCATATTTTTCGCTCGTTTTTACCTATATTCGCGCCACGAATTAAATAAACAGGGAATATGAGTGATACTGAAAAAGAGCGTAAAATAATTTATGATAATCTGAAAGGCGATTTAAAAATACTTTGGGTTGCATTGCGGCGTTTGGCGTGCGATTTATTCGCTTTGATTAAAACGGTTAAATTTTCTTTTGGTTTTTTACGCCTCGACAATATAAAATCCAATTGGTTGTGGGTGGCTTTGCCGCTGTCGTTGGTTTTAATAATTTATTTGGTGGTGAAATGTTCCGGTGGCGATTATATGGCTGTGACAGTGGATGTCGAGAAACCGTATTCCTTTGGTTATAAACCGTCGGTGCAGGCCCCAGAAGTGGCACATCGTGTTTCTAATATCGATTTTAAAAGAGCTTTCAATGATATGAACGACACGCATTTGGCGGTGGCGAAAAAGATTGGCATTGCACCGTTGGCATCGCGCGAGGATGTGCCGAATAGCAAGCGTGCCCTCATAGAGACTAACGACACCGATGCTTATATGGTCGATAAATTAACGCACTCAATACCTTTCCTTGTGCCCGAGGCTGCCGAACTTCTTTCGAGAATAGGAAAAAATTTCCAAGATTCGCTGGTGATGAAGCATATTGCGCCTCACAAAGTTATTGTTACATCGGTGTTGCGTACCAATGCCGATGTGAAACGTTTGAAACGCAACAATGTTAATTCTTCTTCAAATTCGGCGCATTGCTATGGTACTACCTTCGATATATCGTGGAAACGATTTTTCTCGGAGTATGGCGAGACTACCGAAAATTCTGTAAAACTGAAACTGATACTTGGCGAGGTGCTAAGGGATTTAAAAAAGCAGGGTAGTTGCTATGTCAAACACGAGGCTAAACAGGCTTGTTTCCACATTACCGCTCGCGATTTTCCTAAGAAATAATAGATGACTGTTTAGATATACATATACCTATACAGTGTCGTAAAATACTTTAACCGCTATATCGCAACGTGTTGTGATATAGCGGTTAAAGTATTATGTTTTGCGGCCAGCTGTTCTTGTCTTAATTAAACAGTTCGTCGCGTTGTATGTAGGCTATGACATCGCCGCGGTTTACATAAGCGCCTTGTTTTGCGCAAATTTCCACAACCTTGCCGCCTAAGCCGCTTGCAACGGGTTGCAGCTCGCCCCATGTGGTTATTATGGTGCAGAACTCCTCGTCGGCTGTGATGTGTTTGCCTATGGCGGGTGGCATAGAGCCCTCGGGCGATACTTCCCAAAGTAATTGTCCTTTTACGGGTGCAACAACGGCGTCGGCTTTTGCTCGTTTTATGGCTGCTATCTCCTCGATGCTTATGCCCTTGCTTGCCATTTGGGCGTCTTTTGCCTTCTCGATATCGGCAAGGAAACGCTCTTTGGCGACTCCGCTCTTGTAGTCGCGATATTGTCGGTCGTGCATGGCAAATTCAAAGAGCTCTTCGTCGTCTTCGCCGGCGTCCCAACCGAGTTCCTGCATTTCATTGCGATATTTATCCAATGTGTCGGGGTAGAACGTTTGTGGGTCGGCGGTGGTAAATTCGTAGCCTTTTTCCTTGGCCAATTGGACTATTTCGGGTGCGGGCGCACCGGGGAGCTTGCCACTCTTGCCCAAAATCATTCCCCACATGCTGTCGTCCATTCGGCTGAAACGCGGTTCGTCCTGCGCATTGCTCAACAGGTTCATGAGTGCAATGTTTTTTACATATTGGCTGAATGGTGTCACCAGTGGGGGATAGCCTACACGAGGCCAAACGTATGCAACCTCGTTGAATAGTTCCACCATTAATTCGTCGAGTGTGTAGGTGGGCTTGCCCTTGCTTGCCAATATGTTGTTTATTCCTTTATGTACTCCTGTAAGGTCGGACATCATGGAGCCCATCATGCCGCCGGGAAGGCCGCTTGTGAGCAACAGCGAACTTGTCAGTTTGTTGTTGTTGTCGATGAAATATCCCAACCAATCGTCTATGAATTCTTGCGTCATACTGCGGGCTTTCATATATGCGTTCATATTGATTTCCGGAACTTTAAAGCCTGCGTCTTTAAGCATAGCTTGAACGCTTATGATGTCGGGATGTACTTTTCCCCATGAGAGGGGTTCTATGGCGGTGTCTATTATGTCGCAACCGTTTTTGCATACTTCCAATATCGACGCCATGGAGAGGCCGGGGCCGCTGTGTCCGTGGTATTGTATTATTGTTTCGGGGTGTTTTTCCTTTATGTTTTTAACCAATAATCCCAAGAAGTGGGGGCGACCTATGCCGGCCATATCTTTAAGGCATATTTCGGTTGCTCCGGCGGCTATCAGCTCGTCGGCTATGTTGCTGTAATATTCTACGGTGTGAATGGGCGATGATGTTATACATAGCGTTGCTTGTGGTATCATGCCTGCCTCTAATGCATATTTTATCGAGGGTATGATGTTGCGTGTGTCGTTCAATCCGCAGAATATACGGGTGATATCGGTGCCTTGCGCCTTTTTTACCTTATACATCAGGCGACGTACATCTGCCGGAACGGGGAACATTCTGAGTGCATTTAATGCCCTGTCGAGCATGTGTGTCTGTATTCCTGCCTCGTTAAATGTTTTGGTAAATCGGCGTACTGCTTTGTTTGGGTTTTCTCCTGCAAGCAAATTTACTTGTTCGAATGCGCCTCCATTGGTTTCTACGCGGGCAAAGCACCCCATTTCGACTATGACGGGCGCTATTTTTTCTAATTGTTCGGCCAATGGCTGGAATTTTCCCGATGACTGAAACATGTCACGATACACCAAACTGAATTTAATTTCTCTGTTCATGGCATTATCTGTTTAAATTTTTAACTTGTTTGTGTCTTGTTATTTATATGTTGTTTGAATTTCTATTAAAATAGGGCATTAAAACAGGACGGCAGCTGTTTCTGTCAATAAAACGGCTTGTTCTTCTCATGGTTGCTTGGCTGCTGTGCCTACTTTAATATAAATGAATATCCGGCTTGGCTTTGTAAGCAGTTTGGCAATCCTTGTTAAGAAAACTCCCTGTTCCTATCCTATATCGCAAAGTTACATGCTTTATTTAAAATTCCTAATAATAATTCTTTTATTTTTTCTATCAGCGTCAAATTCATTTATGCTTTGTTTGCTGTTGTCTTTTAGCGTGTTTTTCTTTATTGGAATTTATGCCTTGCGACGTTGGAAAATAAGGCCTGAACGCCCTTTGTTTTCGTTTTTCCTGTGTATATTTTCACCCCTATTTACAGAATTTCACCCCTAAATACTCGATTATACCACTATGACAGTGTTTATATCTTGTAAAAAAGCTAAATTAAAAAGTTAGTCCGATATTTGCACCGAGTTAATGTTTTTACGCTATTTGCAATTTCTATTCAATGTGCATGGCGTTATAGTTTTTTTAACCTGAATTTTATATTTATGGTACATTATCTGACGTTTATAAACGATGCAATTAAAAACAATTGGGACAAGCCGGCTATAACAAATTATGGTGGCGCAACATTTACTTTTGGGGAAATAGCCGAAAAAGTAGAGCGCATGCACGTTCTTTTTGCAAATTGCGGTATTAAAAAAGGTGATAAAATTGCATTGAGTGCTAAGAATTCGGCAGAATGGTGTATCTCTTTCTTGTCGATAGTGACATACGACGCTGTTGCTGTTCCTTTGCTTGCCGATTTTCTGCCTCGAAATTTGGCCGAACTGGTCCGATTGTCCGAAAGCCGTATGCTGTTGCTTGACAAAACCGTGATGAATGGTCTTGTACGCAACAATGTTCTCGATTATATGAATGATTTCGAAGACTTTTTGGGATTGTATAATATAATAGAGGATAAAGTGGTTTTGGATGCCTCAGGTAGTTTTGCCGAGGCTGCAAACAGCGTTAAAGAAAAGTTCGAGCAAAAATATCCTAATGGGGTGTCTGTTAGCGATATAGATTATTCAAAGGGTAGTGAGGCGCTCGACGATCTGGCTGTAATAAGTTATACATCGGGAACAAGCAGTGCGCCGAAAGGAGTAATGTTGCTTTCAAAATCCTTGTCGGGCAATATACGTTTTGCAAGGGATTACGTTCCCACAGTGCCCGGTGGAAATACATTCTCGATATTGCCATTGGCACATATTTTTGGTTTGTCGCTCGACTTCCTATTCCTGTTCTCGACAGGTTGTCACATACATATATTCTCTGCAAAACCGGTTCCGGCGTTGTTGTTAAAGGCGTTAGGCGAGGTGAAACCATTCTTGTTCCTTACGGTGCCACTGTTGGTCGAGAAAATATTTCGCAGTAAAGTCATTCCGGTGCTCGACAAGCCTATGATGCGTATTTTAACGGCTATCCCCGGTGTACGCAACATAATATATAAAAAAGTACGTTCGACAATCTTGGGCGCTTTTGGTGGAAATCTGCATTTAGGCGGTTTCTTTATCGGTGGCGCGGCTATAAGCAAGGATGTAGACACTGTCATGCAAAAAGTAAAGATACCATACGCTGTTGGCTATGGAATGACCGAATGTGGTCCCCTTATCAGTTATAAAGGATGGAATCACCCTGCACTGAAAAACAATTCGGGCATTATCAGGCCCGATATCGAGGTTAGAATAGACTCCTCGGAGCCGGCTGAAATTCCCGGTGAAATTCAAGTGCGAGGCAACCATGTGACAGTAGGATATTACAAAAACGCCGAAGCCACAAACGCCTCATTCACCGAGGATGGCTGGTTCAAAACCGGTGACATGGGCACAATGGATAGCAACGACTATGTGATAATTCGCGGACGCTGCAAAAATATGATTCTCACAGCCAACGGACAAAATATCTACCCCGAGGAGATAGAAGAACTAATAAACAGCCTGCCCTTGGTGCTTGAATCGCTTGTGGTAGGGCGCAAGCATGGTCTTGTGGCATTGGTGGTCATAAACCCCGACGAGGTAAAAAACGCCGGCGTCTCGGGCGAGGAACTGAAAAATATAATCGAGCAGAACGTGTTTGCACTGAACGACCAACTGCCCCAGTACAGCAAGATAGCAAAATGCGAGATTCGCGATATTCCTTTCGAGAAAACACCCAAGTTGAGTATAAAACGATTTATGTATCAATAATATAAAAAATAGTGAACCAATAAAAAGATGAGTGAAATGAAACATTTTCTGACGTACATTGATGAGTCGATAAAGGAACACTGGAATGCTCCTGCGCTAACCAACTATGGTGCAAACACATACACATATGGCGATGTTGCCTCGTTGATAGAAAAGTATCATGTTTTATTCGAGAAGAACGGTATATCATCGGGTGACAAAGTGGCGCTGTGTGCAAAAAGTTCTGCGGAATGGTGCATCGCATATTTCTCAATAGTCACATACGATGCAGTGGCCGTTCCTTTGCTTGCCGATTTTCATCCAAGCAATATTGTCGATTTGGTAAAACTATCGGACAGCCGTATGCTTTTGGCCGATGACGCCATAGTTGCAGGGCTTAAACGCGACTCTGTAATGTCGGGCTTTGAGAACATCAATGAATTTTGCGGAATTGTGAATATAAAAAACTTCAATGCCGAACTGAATTGCAGCGACAGGCTGAGTGTCGTAGGCGAAGAACTCGACAAGGCGTTCAAAACACGATTTCCCAACGGTGTCACCGTAAAACGAGTTAATTATGCAAAAAACAATCTCGACGCAATAGCCGTCATAAGCTACACATCGGGTACAAGCAGCTCGCCAAAGGGTGTTATACTCCCGGCGCGTGCAATATCTGCCAATTTGGAATATGCCCGCATGAAAATGCCTGCAAAAGAGGGCTATACAATACTCTCGATACTGCCATTGGCGCATATATTCGGTCAGGCATTCGATTTTATATTCCCATTCTCGAAGGGTTGCCACATATATATATATACCGAGAAGCCCATACCCTCGCGTTTGCTGAAAGCACTGAGCGAAGTAAAGCCCTTTATGTTCCTTACAGTGCCCTTGCTTGTCGAGAAAATTTTCAATGCAAATGTAATTCCCGTGCTTCGCAAGCCTCTTATGCGTTTTCTGCTTATGATACCCGGGCTAAGAGGCCTTATACTTGGCAAGATACGTCAGAAATTGCTTGCTGTATTCGGAGGAAATGTACAGCAGGGTGGACTGTTGATAGGCGGTGCAGCAGTGAGCAAGGATGTCGAGGCTGCAATGAGCAGCATGAAATTCCCCTACGTCATAGGCTACGGAATGACCGAATGTGCCCCATTGGTAAGTTACACAAGATGGCAGGATTTCACCCCACGCACATGTGGAGCAGTGGCTCACCCCTATGTTAACGCCAGAATAGACTCCGAGGACCCTGCTAATATACCGGGCGAGATACAGATAAAAGGCGAAGCCGTTACCATAGGATATTACAAGAACGAAGAGGCAACCAAAGCATCGTACACCGCCGACGGTTGGTTTAAAACCGGCGACATGGGTACAATCGATGCAAAAGAAAACATCGTCATTCGCGGACGTTGCAAGAATATGATTTTAACAGCCAACGGACAGAACGTATATCCCGAGGAGATAGAAGAATTGGTCAATGCCATTCCATACGTGCTTGAATCGCTCATCGTAGGTCGCAAACATGGTTTAGTGGCATTAGTGGTTCCCAATGCCGATGCCATGAAAGAGGCCGGAATAGCCGAAGAAGAGTATCAAAAGACAATTACAGACAGTGTATTGTCATTAAATGCAAAACTGCCTGTATATAGCAAGATTACAGCGTGTGAAATCATGAAAGAACCATTCGAAAAAACACCTAAGCTAAGTATAAAAAGATTTATGTATAAATAAATTTTGATTGTAGATTGTTAGACCCCCGACGGATTTGTCATTATATTATGATAAATCCGTCATTTTTTTGTGAAAAAATTAGGAAATATTCAAAGAATTGACTAATATTGTTCTTTAATATTTGTTTAATAGGTTAAAACAACTTCTTAATATTAGTAAATTATTGTTAAGCATTGGTCGAAAAAGGCATATACTTTTTCAAAATATGCTCTATTTTATGTTAATTTATTCTATCGGTACATTGTAAAATAAAAATAATAAAGATATTTGCATACAAATTATAACTAAATACAATGCCGTACCGGCATCGTAGTGAAAAACATTATAAAATTAATAAATATGAAACATTATCTGACTTATATCAGCGAGTCTATCAAAGCTCATTGGGATATGCCTGCTTTCAGTAATTTCGGTGGCGAGACATATTCTTACGGACAAGTGGCAGAAGGTATAGAGAAATATCATATACTCTTTAAGGAGTGTGGAATTAAAAAAGGGGATAAAATAGCTTTGTATGCAAGAAACTCGGCCGAATGGGGTATAGCCTATTTGTCGGTTGTAGCCTACGACGCAGTGGTTGTTCCTTTCCTTCCCGACTTTTTGCCATCGGCAGTTGTGGAGCTTAGTACCTTCTCGGAATGTAAAATGATAATATGCGACAATGTAGCCTACGATGGTTTCAAAACAGGTGAGCAGTTGATTGATAAAATCAACAGCATAAATGGTTTTACATGCATTGTCAATGTAAAAGACTTATCCTTGTTCAATGCGGTTAACGATACTATGGCGAATGCGGTTGGCGGAGTGGTCGATAAATACCATTCGCAATATCCCGACGGCTTGAATTCCTCGTTGGTGGACTATTCAAAGACCGAAATGGAGTCGGTGGCAGTCATCAGTTTTACATCGGGTACAACAAGTGCGACATCAAAAGGCGTTGTGTTGCCTGCTCGCAGTTTGTCGGTCAATTTGGAATTTGCCCGTCGTGAAATTCCCATGTGCAAGGGCTCCACTATTTTCTCGGTGCTTCCCATGGCCCATATGTTTGGTCAGACATTTGATTTCCTCTTCCCCCTGTCGGGTGGTTGCCACATCACAATTTTGAATGGCAAGCCGGTGCCTGCACGTTTGTTGGCCGGTTTGGCAGCCGTTAAACCCTTTATGTTCCTGACAGTGCCTTTGGTGGTAGAGAAAATATTTAAATCGAAAGTATTCCCCACATTGCGCAAGCCCGTCATGAGGGTGCTTATGAAAATACCCGGAATAAACAACCTGATATTGAACGCAATACGCAAGAAACTTGTGGCAGCATTTGGTAACGGCCTTACAGTGGGAGTTATCATCGGTGGTGCAGCCTTGAACCGCGAGGTCGAGGACCTGATGAAAAAAATGAAATTCCCTTATTGCGTTGGCTACGGTATGACAGAGTGCGGTCCGCTAATTTCGTACAGCGACCGTAAAACATTCGAAAAATACTCATGCGGACGTAGAGCAGTACCCCTCGAAGTACGCATAGACTCAAAAGACCCACGACGCATACAAGGCGAGATACAATGTAAAGGCGACGCTGTGATGCTTGGCTACTATTTGAACGAAGAGGCAACAAAAGCAACGTTCACAAAAGACGGTTGGCTGAAAACCGGCGATATGGGTATAATAGACCGCAAAGGCAATATATTTATAAAAGGTCGTTGCAAGAATATGATTCTTTCGGCAAGCGGACAGAACATATACCCCGAGGAAATAGAAGACAAACTGAACAACCTTCCCTATGTGTCGGAGTCGCTTGTTGTGGGTCGTAAGAACGCCCTTGTGGCACTTGTTGTAGCCGATTACGAGGCAGGCAAGAAAGACAATCTTACCGAGGCGCAAGTGAACGAGGCCATCACCAATAACATACAGTTGCTGAATAAGGAACTGCCTGCATATAGTCAGATTTCGGCAACCGAGGTTCGCGTGGAACCGTTCGAAAAGACTCCTAAACAGAGCATACGTCGTTTCATGTATTCATAACAAACAAATTATTTGGTTTCCTTGACTATAACGTAGTGTCCGCACGGACACTGCGTTATAGTCTTTTTATATACTGCCGATAACTGCCCGGCAAAATATGTGAAATGTGGGTTAAATATAAATTTACCTATAATCTATTTAAATACGAAATTCGTTATATATATTTGCACAGGCATAAAACTGCTTATTCATTATAGTTTGTTAGGAAAGTGGAATTAATACTATAATTGTTTTTTTTAACTAATTTTAACAAATGGGGGGGGGTAAAATGGATTTTTCACTATATATTCGCGCAATGAAACTACACGCCATGATATTATGAAACGCAATTATTTTTTATTCCTACTGATATTCTTCGCAATGACAGCGTGGGCGCAGGAGTACAATGTAACAGGGCTTGTTGTCGATGCCGAAAATAGTGACGAGCCCCTTCCGCTTGCTCAATTACGGTTATATTCATCCGACTCTACATTGGTGGCCTCTACCATAAGCGATGATTACGGTGCCTTTGTTATAAAAACCAAAAAAGCAGGTCGATACACTCTTTTGGCCACGTTCATGGGGTATAAGAATGTAGTCAAAAAAATATCGCTTACGCGCGAGAAGCCCATAGCGAAATTGGGTAAGTTAAAACTCAAACCCGATAGCCGACTGCTGCGCGAGGCACAGATAACCGGTCTTGCAAACGAACTGACTATAAAAGCCGATACGTTTGTGTATCATAGCAATGCATTCAAAGTCCCGGCGGGTGCATCGGTGGCTGCACTCATACAGCAACTGCCGGGCTTGAAAATGGACGAGGAGGGAAATCTTACATTCCAAGGGAAAAAGGTATCGAATATATTAATAAACGGAAAGCCATTCTTTGGCGATTCAAACACCGCTATGGCAAATATGACAAGCGAGGCGGTACAGGATATTCAGGTGTACGAGAAAACCGATGAGAACAAGGAGTTCACAGGCGTAGCCGACGATGACAAACAGACGGTTGTGGACCTTAAAATAAAAAAGGAGTATTTGAAGTCGTGGAACATAAACGCCGAAATGGCAGGTGGCACGCACGACCGCTACATAGGAAAAATATTTGCCTCGACATTCGACGACAACTACAAAGCAGCCGTCTATGCGCAAGCAAATAATATAAGCCAAAATCAGCGTGTCGATGATAATGGCAATTGGCGATATTGGGGTGGGGCTACCGGCTTCTATACCTATCGCACTGCGGGTGGAATATTCTCCTACGACAATGGAAAAAACAACAAGGATGCCGGATATTTTAGATTTAACGGCGATGTCAGCATGGGGCATAATAATTCCGATATACGCAGCGTGGATAACAGCGAGGTATTCTTGGGCAATGCAGGCAGGCACTATTCCTACGGCCGAACAACAAAAAACGGGTCGTACCGCAGCCTCGATGCTTATATCAATATTGTATGGAATATCGACACACTGAACCGTATTACGTTTGGATTTGATTATGGTCTGAACAAACGTCGCGAAACCAAACATGACAATACGTCGGTCTATAACAGCAGCGTGGATATCGAGCAACCGTATATGGGGCTTACCGACGACAAAACAATCGAGAATTTGAGGGCATTTGGCGTGAACTCCACAAGAGGCTCCCATGTGGGGAGTGGCAACCGAGCGACAGGCTTTTTATACTCACATTATACTCATCGTCTGCCAAGTATAAACGCAGCCATAGTCGCCGGCTTTACTTTCCAATGCACAGACAACGATAACGAGGATAACATGCTCTCGCAGTATCGCTATTTCAATGCGACAACCGCTGCCGATAACAAAACAGACCGACAGTACAGAAAAACCCCAAGTAAAAGCAAGCAGAATGGTCTTGGTGTTGCCTTGGAGGGTACTATGGGAAAGTATATAAGTTATAGAATGGCCTACGAATTTAACTATGGAACAGACAAATCGGAGCGTGCTATATACAGGCTCGACCTGTACGACGAATATGCCATCATGGGGCTCCCGCCGGGGGTGCTTCCCTCGACCTTCGATTCTATTTTTGCTGTGCGCGATGCCTATAACTCCAATATACAGAAAAAAACAGAACAGCAACACCAAATAAGAACCTCGTTGACACTGAAATATAAAAATTTCGAGGGTGTAATAAGGCTCGGCGAAAATTTTTATCGTGAGAAACTCGAATTTAAACAGGATGCTAAAATATTCTCGCCATCGCAAGAAGGGTGGTCGTTCCATCCATTTACGCGACTGAAATGGAAACCTATAAAAAACGGAGAATTGTTGTTTTATTACTACGGATACAAAACGCAACCCGAGCTCGTAAATCGTATTCCGCTAAATGACACCAGCGACGAAATGTCAACAAAAATAGCCAACCCCAACCTGAAATCGCGTTGGATGGACTCGTTCCACTTTGATGGAAACTATTTTGGCGATAAGCGTGGCGATAATTATAATTTCTACATCAGCTATTCTGCATACAAAAACGATTTTGTCTCCATGATGCAAACCGACCCCGAAACCGGGCAAACGTTAATAACTGATGGCAATGTAAATGGAAATTACAGATATTCGGTATATTTGTCAACGCAGCAACCGCTCGACACAGCAAGGCGTTGGACATTGTCGGCATCGGCATCGTATGCTCGCAGCCGAAGCAAAAACTATGTGGGGACAGTGGGCGATGCAATGGGCTTGTCGGTGGTGAACACCTACAAACCGTCAGCCTCTTTGTCGCTTAAATGGCGCAAGGATATATGGAGCATAAGCCTTCGCGGTATATATACCGGCGAGTACGCTCGATATGCCAATTCGCCACAATACAACCAAAGCGGACATATATACGAATGTAGCCTGCAACCACAAGTCGATTTGCCATGTGGATTAAATATACATTCCTCCTTCATGCTATATAAACGCAAAGGCTATGACAATGCGTTGCTGAACCACAATCAGTGGCTGTGGAATGTGACTGTGTCGCAACAGTTCCTGAAAGACAAATCCTTGTCGCTGATGATAGAAGCAGTGGATATACTGCGCCAACGCACATCGGAGTACAGCACGCTCTATCCCGACACACGCTCGTTTGGCAGGGTCGATACGTTTATGAGCTATTTCATGCTGCACGTGGTGTATCGTCTTAATATAGGTGGTAAAAATAATTGACATACAGACATAATTCAAAATCGGCATATTGTTTTTTTAGAAGTATTTAAATTTATACCGTCAAGTTTTTTATAAAATTCAAATAGTTTATTTGTATTTGTTCTTGGCTTGGCTTGCATTATTCCGCCACTGCGCTTATCTTTGCAAAAAATTTTAAAATTGTTGTAGATAAGTAAGTTTAATAATAAATATGACTATGAAAAGAGACAATACTGTTTTTCAGCTTATTGAAATGGAGCAACGCCGTCAGCTAAAAGGCATAGAACTTATTGCGTCGGAGAATTTCGTCAGCAACGAGGTAATGCAGGCCATGGGTTCGTTCCTCACCAATAAGTATGCCGAGGGTTATCCCGGTAAACGCTACTATGGTGGTTGCGAGGTGGTGGATATGGTCGAGGACCTTGCACGTAACCGTTTGAAAGAACTTTATGGTGCCGAGTGGGTGAATGTTCAGCCACATTCGGGTGCGCAGGCCAACGCCGCAGTGTTCCTTGCTGTGCTTAACCCCGGTGATAAATTCATGGGACTTAATTTGGCTCATGGCGGACACTTGTCGCATGGTTCGGCTGTAAATACTTCGGGTATAATATATACTCCTGTTGAGTATAATTTAAATCCCGAAACAGGACGTGTCGATTACGACCAAATGGAGGAGATAGCTCATCGCGAGCAGCCTAAACTCATAATAGGAGGCGGTTCGGCCTATTCGCGCGAGTGGGACTACAAACGCATGCGCGAAATTGCCGACAGTGTGGGCGCGTTGCTCATGGTAGATATGGCGCACCCTGCCGGACTTATAGCAGCAGGCTTGTTGGATAACCCGTTGAAATATGCTCACATTGTGACATCGACCACCCACAAGACACTGCGTGGACCACGCGGAGGTATAATCCTCATGGGTAAGGACTTCCCCAATCCTTGGGGCAAAACAACCCCCAAAGGCGAGGTGAAAATGATGTCGGCATTGCTTGACAGCGCGGTATTCCCCGGTATTCAAGGCGGTCCGTTGGAGCATGTCATAGCAGCCAAGGCTGTTGCTTTTGGCGAGGCGCTTCAACCCGAATTCAAAGAGTATCAGGCGCAGGTGAAACTGAATGCGGCTACACTTGCCAACGAACTTATGTCGCGTGGTTTCGGCATTGTATCGGGTGGCACCGACAACCACTCTATGTTGGTCGATTTGCGCAGCAAATATCCCGACCTCACCGGTAAGGTTGCCGAGAAAGCACTCGTTGCTGCCGATATTACAGCCAACAAGAACATGGTGCCTTTCGACTCGCGTAGCGCATTCCAGACATCGGGAATACGTTTAGGTACTCCGGCTATCACCACACGTGGCGTGAAAGAGACACTCATGCCTTTTGTGGCCGAGATGATAGAGACCGTGCTTAACGCTCCCGAGGACGAGAAAGTGATAGCTGCCGTTCGTCGCAAAGTAAACGAGACAATGGCAGAATATCCTCTGTTTGCATATTGATTTGTGTATCCCCGATAGGGCATTGTATATTTCGCCCTATGGTGTCAAACAATAAAAACCCACTTGTAAGTGGGTTTTTATTGTTTTTTTATGTAAACATCGAATGTGACTGTACTTGCGGCGGAAAATAATTTAAGCAAGCGTCATGTTTTTCGCTCGTTTGTTGGTGTGTATGTCAGAACATTATTCCAAGCGAGAAACTCAGAAGATTGTCGGAACGGTTGGCATAGAATGTCTTGCCGACGGAATTAGATTTTATTCCGTTCGTATAATTGTTCATTCCTATGTCATAGACAAAATCGAAAAATAAGTTTGCTATATTTATTCCCAAACCAATTTCCCAATAGTATGATACCTTTGCCAATTCCTCGTGCAGGTCGTTGTATTTGAAATTTTCAAAATCCTGCTTGCCTTGCGATGTCAATATGAATTTTGCTTTCGGACCGGTGAATACACTCATGCCGTATAGTCCCGACTTTACAAAGTTATATCCGAACAGCAGTGGTACCTGTATGCAGTTGGTGGTGAGCTTGTAGGTGGGAACTATATTGCCGCTTGTACCTGCCTCCTTAAATTCGAAATAGTAGCGCGATATACAGAAATTGGCTTCGGTTTGCAAATAAAAATCTCCTTTTGTCAACCGTGAAAATAGGGAAACGGAGTAACCTATTTTGTTACTCTGTATCACTCGGTCGTCGTATTCGTATCCATCTATTTGAAATGCCGTACTGTTGTATGTGGCTGCGTGAACCCCTGCTTTCACTCCGTAGTTTAGTTCTATGCCGCTGCGACTCTCTTTTTCTTGCGCCACGACATATAACGGTAGCATCGTTAATATTATGAATAGAACTTTTTTTATTTGCATGCTATCTTTTTTTGTCGGTTGTGGCTTTCTTGACGCTCCAACCAAATTTTCCAATGAAATCGCCTATGTTGAAGTATTTGCCATGCACATATACCAGTGGCTCGGCTTTCGATAAATCCCATTCGCCTGTTTCAGGGTTTAGCAGGCTGTCGTCGGCTTGCACGTTGACAACCTCGGCAAGGAACATGTCGTGTGTTCCCAATGGGATTATCTGTTTTACTTTACATTCTATGCTCAATGGCGATTCGTTGATGATGGGGGCACTTATTTTTTTAGACGGACCATAAGTCAGATGGCATTCTTTGGCTTTGTCGTAGTCTTTGCCTGAACGTACTCCGCACCAATCTGTTGCATGCGCCATGGAGGCTGTGGTCAGGTTTATTACAAATTCGCCGTTTTCGCTTATTATGGGGTAGGAGTGACGCTCGGGACGAACCGATATGTAGCACATTGCCGGGTTGGTACATACGGTGCCAACCCATGAGACGGTGAACATGTTGTAGTTTTCGGGGCTGTTGCCACAGCTTATAAGTACTGCCGGCAATGGGTATATCATGGTGCCGGGTTTCCAATCTAATTTCATGTTGCTTATAGTAGTTCTATCTCTTTTACGTTTTTTTCTTTCTCGCAGTAGTGGCATTTCAGTGTTCCTTCTTTGCGATTTACAAGATGAAACAGTGTGTCCATCGGCTCGTTATTGGTGATGCAGTTGGGGTTGCTGCATTTTACTATGTTTTGTAGTTTGTCGGGCATTTTAACCTCGCGCTTATCTACTACTTGGTAGTTGCGTATGGTGTTAAGCACAACGTTGGGAGCCACAAGCGATATGCGATTTACTTCGTCGTCGGTGAAAAATTTATCGGCTATTTTTATGAGCCCTTTTTTGCCTAATTTCTTGCTGTCGAGGTTGTTTCCTATGGTTACGTTGGTCTCCATGTCGGGGATGTTCAGCAAATTTACTACTGCAAACAGCTTGTCGGCCGGAATGTGGTCTATTACCGTGCCGTTGCATAGTGCCGATACTTGGAGGGCTAATTTTTTTTCGCTCATATATTATAGTACTGATATAAATTAAAACTATTCCTTATAATAATAAGTTTCTGTTGCTAAATGTTTATTCCAAGGACGTCGCAAATGAGTGCTTCGCGAACATATAGTCCGTTCTGCGCCTGCTGGAAATAGTATGCCTTGGGGTTGCTGTCAACGTCGTGAGCAATTTCGGTGACGCGGGGCAGGGGGTGGAGTATTTTCAGATTATCTTTTGTCCCCGACAGCATGCTGTTTGTCAGTCTGTAACAGTTTTTTACTTTTTCGTATTCCATAAGGTCGCTGAAACGCTCGCGTTGTACGCGTGTCATGTATATAATGTCGGCGTCGGCTATGACATCCTCGTTGAATTCTGTCGTTTCGGTGAATGGTATGTTATTCTCGCGACAGAATATGCGGTATTCCTCGGGCATGTGTAGCTCCTCGGGGGATATGAAACGGAATGTGGGCTTGAAATGGCGCATTGCGTGTAGCATAGAATGTACGGTGCGACCATATTTTAAGTCTCCAACAAGGTGTATGTGCAAATTCTCTAATGTTCCTTGGGTCTTTTGCATGGAATAGAGGTCGAGCATCGTCTGCGACGGGTGCTGGTTGGCTCCGTCACCGGCATTTATTATAGGTACGGGCGATATTTCGCTGGCATAGCGTGCTGCTCCTTCCAAACGGTGGCGCATGACTATTAAATCGGCGTAGTTGGACACCATCATGATGGTGTCTTTGAGCGTTTCCCCTTTGCTTGCCGAACTTGTTGCTGCATCGCTGAAACCAATAACGCGGGCACCAAGACGCATTGCCGCTGTCTCGAAACTGAGGCGAGTGCGCGTGGAGGGTTCGAAAAATAAAGAACCGATGACTTTGCCGGACAGGATGTCTCTGTTGGGGTTCTCTTCGAATTTGCCGGCTGCTTCGAGCAACGATAAGATTTTATCGCGTGATAAATCGTTGATTGATACAATACTTCGCTTTTCCATGAAATGTGGGTTTATTATTTTTCGTAAAGATAGATAATATTTTTTTAAACAATGGGATTATGAACTAAAATTTATGCAGCATCTGAAATTTATTGATAATTGCCTGTTTTTAACGCTCTGTACAGGGCGTATTGTCTTGTTGAATGTGCCTCATGCGTGATATTTGCATGGTTTCGGTAATTGAAGAAAAAATATCAACCGATGATTTAAATTAATTCTTTATCTGCTTGGGCACCTGTATATTCTTTTATTTGTGCTAAAATTTGAATATTCTCTGTATTTTGAATTTTTATTATTAACTTTGCAGTTAGACTTTAAATGTCGCATGCGTATTACTCACTAATGTGGCACTGCAAACAGTGCTGCTTTTGGGTATATATTTAATGATTAGGAAAATAAATTATCAGTATGGTTAAAAAGATATTGATTTCGCTGTGGGTGGTGCTGTTCCTTGGAATAGTCACTGTGGCAGGGATTTTTTATGCAATTGCAAATGGTTGGATTGGGTACATGCCCGATATGGCCGAATTGGAAAATCCATCGTATAAATTTGCCTCACAAATTATATCTGCCGATGGAAAAACCATGGGTACATGGTCGTATAGCAAGGAAAACAGAACTTATGTCGATTACAAAGATATATCCCCAAATTTAATAAAAGCCCTCATAGCCACCGAGGATGTGCGTTTTGTGGAACATTCGGGAATAGATGGCAGGGCCTTGTTGCGAGCAATTATAAAGCGTGGGATATTGCGTCGCGAGAGCGCCGGCGGCGGAAGCACCATAACCCAACAATTGGCAAAATTGTTATATACACAAGTGACCGCCAACAACGAGGCCGAACGTCTTATGCAAAAACCAATAGAGTGGGTTATTGCAGTGCAAATAGAAAGAAAATACACCAAGGAAGAAATCATAACCATGTACCTTAATAAGTACGATTTCGGATACAACGCAGTGGGTATTAGGAGCGCGGCACAAATATATTTCGGAAAATTGCCCAAGGAACTCGACTTGCGCGAGTCGGCAATGCTGGTAGGTATGTGCAAAAACTCATCGCTGTACAATCCGCGTCGCCGTCCCGAAAAAACACAACAGCGACGCAACGTTGTGCTTGGCCAGATGGTGAAAGCCGACTATATCACACAGGCCGAAGCCGACAGCGTGAAGGAAATGGATTTAGGGCTTAATTTCCATTCGGCAGACCATAAAGCAGGTATAGCCACATATTTCAGAGAGTATCTGCGAGGCGTGATGACAGCGAAAAAACCCGATAAAAGCAAATATCGCGGTTGGCAAATGCAGGAGTATTACGAGGATTCAATAGATTGGGAGACTAACCCTTTGTATGGCTGGTGTAACAAGAACCAAAAAGCCGATGGAACATATTATAATGTATATACCGACGGACTTAAAATATACACATCCATAGACTCGCGCATGCAAACCTATTTGGAAGAGGCTGTGAAAGAACATGTTGCCGATTACTTGCAACCGCGATTCTTTAAAGCAAAAAAAGGAAAAAAGACAGCCCCGTTCACCGATGAACTAACCATCGAGGAGGTCAATAACATAATGAACCGTGCCATGCGTCAAAGCGACAGGTACAGGATAATGAAAAAGGCAGGAGCCACCGAGGAGGAGATAAAAACAGCCTTCAACACCAAGGAGGATATGCAGGTGTTTACATACGATGGCATGAAAGACACCCTGATGACACCGATGGACTCACTGCGCTATTATAAATATTTCCTGCGAGCAGGCGTCATGTCCATGGATCCTAACACCGGCGAGGTAAAAGCCTATGTCGGCGGCCCCAATTTCTACTATTTCAAATACGATATGGCCAATGTCGGCAGGCGTCAGGTGGGTTCTACCATAAAACCCTATCTCTATTCGTTGGCTATGGAAAATGGTTTCACACCATGCGATGAGACACGTAATGTCGAGCAGACACTGCTTACCGAGGATGGGAAAATATGGAGTCCGAAAAACACTTCGAAAGCTCGTTATGGCGAGGTAGTGGACTTGCGTTGGGGACTTGCCAACTCAAATAACTGGATATCGGCCTATCTGATGAGCAAGCTGAACCCCTATTCCTTCAAAAAAATATTGCACCAGTATGGATTACGAAATCAATCCATAGAACCCACGCCGTCGCTATGCTTGGGAGTGTGCGATGCTTCGGTAGGGGAGATGGTAAGCGCCTATACGGCATTCGTAGGCAAGGGCATACGTACATCGCCGCTTTTTGTCACACGAATAGAGGATAACGAAGGTAATACGGTGGCTACATTCACTGCACAGAAAAACGAAGTCATCAGCGAGGAAAGCTCCTATAAAATGATAGAAATGCTGCGTGCCGTAATAAACGAAGGCACCGGCGGCAGAATACGTCGCATATATAATATAAAAGCCGACATGGGTGGAAAGACCGGAACCACACAAAACAACTCGGACGGTTGGTTCATGGGGTTCACACCGTCGTTGGTGACAGGCTGTTGGGTAGGTGGCGAAGAACGCGACATCCACTTCGACAGAATGAGCGACGGACAAGGTGCATCTATGGCATTGCCCATCTGGGGCCTGTATATGAACAAGGTATATGCCGACGAGACTTTGCCATATTCGCAAGACGAAAAATTTGAGATACCCGAGGGGTGGGACCCCTGTTTTGGACAATTATATACAACTACCGAGGATGGTGATACGATAAGAATGGAGTTGCCGGCGAAAACAGCACCCGAGAAAACTTCCGACGGATTCGATGACCTCTTCCAATAAAAAAAATTACTATGAAATTTGTAGGAATTATACCTGCACGCTATGCCTCGACACGTTTCCCCGGCAAGCCCTTAGCTATGTTAGGAGGCAAAACGGTCATCCAGCGCGTTTATGAGCAGGTGAAAGATTGTTTCGATGATTTGTATGTGGCAACCGACGACGAGCGCATCGCAAGTTGTGTGAACGAGTTCGGGGGTAAGTATGTAATGACTTCGCCCGACTGCAAGAACGGCACCGAGCGTTGTCTGGATGCGTACAAAAATCTGAATTTGCAGTGTGACGTCATTGTGAACATACAAGGCGACGAGCCTTTTATTCAGCGTAAACAGGTCGATGCCTTAATGGCTTGTTTCGACTCGGCAGAGACCGACATTGCCACCCTTGTAAAACCATTCGAGAAGGCCGACGGACTGGAACGTCTTGAATGTCCGAACTCGCCCAAAGTGATAATGAACGCCGATGGCTTTGCCATATATTTCAGCCGTTCGGTCATCCCCTATCTGCGTGGTGTCGAGAAAGAACAGTGGCTCGACAATCATGTGTTTTACAAACACCTTGGAATATATGCTTATCGCACCGATGTTCTGAAAGAAATAACTGTGTTGGAGCAGTCGCCATTGGAAAAAGTAGAGTCGCTCGAACAGCTGCGTTGGCTGGAAAACGGATACAAAATAAAGGTCGGAATAACCGATATCGAAACAATAGGTATAGACACCCCCGAGGATTTGGAACGCGCAAAGAAATTTGCAGCCTCCATCGGTTTGTCTTGGAACGACTGATTTCTTGTTGAATACAATATGAATATCCCCAAAATACATCCTATGGAAATAGACAATCTTCCGTTGCCTCGGAAGATTGTTCTTTCCAACGGTGTCCCGCTTTATGTTATGCAAGGGGGAACGCCGCAAATAGTACGTTTGGACTTGCTTTTTAAAGGGGGGTATGCTATTCAACAACAGCCGTTGCAGGCACTTTTTACAAACAGGATGTTGCGCGAAGGAACCGAGGATTTTACTTCGGACGAAATATCGCAACGCCTCGATTTCTGCGGCGCATGGATCGAAATGTACTCGTCGCAAAATTGTAACCATATAACCTTGCATACCCTCAGGAAGCATTTGTCGCCGCTGTTGTCCATGTTGGAGTCTATGCTCAAAAGGCCACTGTTCCCACAAACAAAATTAGAGAACGTTCGCAGCAGCAACAAGGCCTATTTTGAAGTCAGCAGTGGCAAGGTGGGCAATGTGTCGCAACGTCACATGGAGCAGATGCTTTGGGGTGAGCAACATCCGTTAGGACACATCGTCACGGTGAATGATTACGATGCCATAACACGCGACTGCCTGCAATACTACCATCGGAATGTATATTCGTCGGAAACGCTCACCCTGTTTATGTCGGGCGGTATAGACGGCGCTTCCGTCGCCGAGGTCGAAAAATACTTCGGTAGCGAACAATGGGGCAGCGGCTCCTTGTTGTCGTCGTCGGTTTTGCCAAGTGCGCAACCAATCTTGGGAAGGCGCAAGGTGTCTATGCCCGGTGTCATGCAAAGCGGCGTGAAAATAGGATGTATGGTGATGAATGCCGACTCCCCCGATTTCCTGAAATTCCGTTTCACGACGGTGTTGTTCGGAGGCTATTTCGGCAGTCGTCTCATGAGCAATATAAGAGAACGCAACGGATATACATACCATATAGAGGCCTGCTTAGACGAGTTTGGCAGTAATAACGCCTTGGTGATAAGTTCCGAGACAGCCAATGAATATGTCGATAAACTGATAGGCGAGGTATATGCCGAAATGGCATCGTTGCGCACAAAACCGGTGAGCGAGGAGGAGCTATCGCTTGTGCGTAATTACACTATGGGCGAACTGTGTCGTGAGTACGAAGGGGTGTCGGCAAAAGCCGAGGTATTCATAAATATGTGGCTCTCGGGCATGCCTTTCGAGGCTGTAAACGAATACCTTGATGTAATACGTACAATATCGGCGAATGATATTCAGGAAATGGCGTGCAAATATCTTCTACCACAAAATATGTCCGAAGTCGTGGTGGCGCCATAAAGGCTGCTGTAATAAAAATTTGTCATAGCGGCGGCTTGTCTGCAATAGCCTTTCCATGGGGGCGCTGTTTCCAATTTAAAATAACCTGTTCGAGGCTGTTTAAGAAGTTATTTAATTTCCTGAAAATTATTATCCTGCGGTAACTGTCCATTCCGCCAAGTAACTTGGCAATATAAATTT
>JAFQBG010000036.1 GCA_017416705.1 Bacteroidaceae bacterium | reverse complement strand
TCGCTTTCATACACTCTAAATGAGTGCCGAAAACTTTGCAAAGTAAAGGCAAAAAAACCGTTCCCGCAAATTTATCGACACTTTTTTTACTAAAAAATTAAACTTTTATACTTATAGATTGTTAGTCAAGGGGTTAGAATAAAGAAAAAAACAGCACCGACTATGCCCTATGCTGTTTAGATATAAGTAACGGTTTAAATTCCTAAAAAATATCCCCCCTCGTAGATGCCATATCGTTTGTTTCGCGAGGCTGCCGGCCTATAAAAAGGGCGCATGGATGTAACAAACAGGTTTTTATTTCGACAAAATTCCTTCGAGTTGTTGCGCGTTGAGTCCCATTTTGATTTTTCCGCCAACGGCAACCGATATATTACCCGTCTCCTCGGACACCACAATGGCTATGGCATCGGTGAGTTCCGAGACTCCTTTTGCCGAACGGTGGCGCAAGCCCAGCTTTTTGGGTATGTTAAGGTCGTGCGACACAGGCAGTATGCATGCGGCTGCCATTATGCGGCCACCGCGCACTATCATGGCTCCGTCGTGCAGCGGCGCATTCTTAAAGAATATGGCTTCTATAAGGCGTTGACTAAGGTCGGCATTGACAGTTTCGCCGGTCTGTACATATTCTTCGAGCGACTCGTTTCGCTCTATGACTATCAATGCTCCCACATTTTGTTGGCTCATGCTCATACATGCCATGACAATGGGCAGGTAGTCGGATGTGTTTTCTTCGGCATCGTCGCGCGAAAAGAATTTTGATAGTTTTTTGAAATGGCGGTGTGAGCCGAGCGTTTTGAAAAAGCGTCTTATTTCGTCTTGGAATATCACTATGAAGGCCAACACACCCACGCTCATCATCTGGTCGAATATAGAGCCAAGCAGTTTCATTTGCAGGACACGCGACACGAACACCCACAGCAACACAAACACAAGTATTCCCGAGAATATATTAAGCGAGCCCGACTCCTTCATCAGCCGATAGAAATAGTAGAGCAGGAACGCCACTAAAACGACATCGACTATATCTTTTATTGAAATTTCAAAAAACATACTCCTTATTTATATAATATATATTTATACTTTAAACAAAAACAGTATCGGCGCATGGCAAATGGAGGCGAATTTACTCGGCCATAGCGGCTGCTTCGACAGCCATAAAGACCTTTACCGCCTGAACAGCCTGACAGACATCGTGCACCCTGAGGATATGTGCCCCATTCATAAGCGCGATGGTGTTTAGCGCAGTGGTTGCGCATAGCGCATCGTCGGCCGATATTGACAGTAGCTTTGTGAGCATGGATTTACGCGACACGCCCACGAGCAACGGAGCATCGAGTATGCCAAATTCCGCCAGATGGTTCATCATGCAATAGTTCTGCTGCATGGATTTTCCAAAGCCAAAACCGGGATCGACGATAATATCGCGCACCCCGCGCTGTCGCAGCTGCCATATTTTTGCGGCAAGCGTCTTTATCACGTTCGGCAGAAAATTGTCGTACTGCGGTTCGTCGCCTGCCACGCCCTTGCTGTGCGTCAGCACATAGGGTTTGTTTATAGCGGCTACGGCATCGAGCATTTTGTTGTCCCACTCGAACCCCGACACATCGTTTATTATAGCCACATTATGGCGGGCAGCCATTTCGGTTGCCACCTGCGCCCGATAGGTATCGACCGACACAACAGCGCAAGGAAACTCCTTGTCTATTATGTCCAACGCCGCATGCAAGCGTTTCAATTCTTCGCACTGCGACACCTGTTCGGCGCCGGGGCGTGTAGAGCAAGCCCCAATATCCAATATATCGGCTCCGGCATCGAGCATAGCACGGGCTGTGCCGGCAATGCAAGCAGGTGTCACTCGCGAGGAGCCATAGAAAGAGTCGGGCGTCACGTTCAGTATTCCCATCACAAGCGGTTTTTGCGTTGTAACGAGTTGTCCGTTAATATTTATTGTATAACACTTTTTCATTACCTTCTTTCTTTTTTTGCTCCTTGGAACCAATATACCAATTGCAAATATAGCAACAAGCGAGCGAAAAATATCAAGCTTGCTTGAATATTTTTTACAGTGAGCGCAGGCTATATTCGCGCAAAGCGCAAATCAGCAACAAGCGAGCGAAAAATATGAAGTTTACTTCGATATTTTTCAAAGCGAGCGCAGGATATATTCGCGCGAAGCGCAAATCAGCAACAAGCGAGCGAAAAATATCAAGCTTGCTTGAATATTTTTTACAGTGAGCGCAGGCTATATTCGCGCGAAGCGCAAATCAGCAACAAGCGAGCGAAAAATATGAAGTTTACTTCGATATTTTTCAAAGCGAGCGCAGGATATATTCGCGCGAAGCGCAAATTAGCAACAAGCGAGCGAAAAATATGAAGTTTACTTCGATATTTTTCAAAGCGAGCGCAGGATATATTCAATACCCACATCAAATATACGATTTTTTTCATTAATTTTGCAAAGAATATACCATGGTACACTGTACCATATAGAAAAAAGAACGGCCAAACTGCGCCAAATCCCCATGTAACCAAAAAAAATCATGCATAAAACATACTACTCCATAGCAGAACATATTTTTTGCATAGAATATCAAACAGACGAAATAGACGAGCTATTGCCCTCGTATATTCCGTTCAAGATAGAGACAGGAGCAAGCACACCCCTATTCACCATAACCCTTGACAACAGCATATCCCCGGCATGGAAGGGCGTTCATTTAGGATATTTCCCAAGCGACTCGGCCAATTTCAATGTATATCATCAGGCGCCATGCGACTACCAGATACTTATAGAAAGCTACGAAAAAGAGCCATGCGCGTTCATGCAAACAGACCGTAGCAACAACAGGGTAAACATAGCCACTCGTGGCAACCACACAACACGTGCATTTGGACTTAACAACGCCATAATGCTCAGCTACACGCTCTACACATCGGTGCACGACACATTGCTCATGCACTCCTCTGTTGTGGAGAACGGCGGCAAGGGCTATTGTTTTTTAGGTGTCAGCGGACGAGGAAAAAGCACCCACTGCGATTTATGGGTGAAACACATCCCGGGCAGCACCCTCATAAACGACGACAACCCCGTGCTGCGCATCGACAGCCATGGTACCCCCATCATATATGGTTCGCCATGGAGCGGCAAGCGTCCTGTATATAAGAAAGTACACTACCCCATTGGCGGTTTGACCGAAATAGAGCAACACAGCGAAAACAAAATAATCCGCCAAAACATACCCACGTCATTCGGGATAATGCTAAGCTCCTGTTCGACAATGAAATTCGACAAGAAAGTACACATGAGTATATGCAACACCATAGGCAAGGTATTGGAAAAAGTAGCTGTACACATACTGCAATGTCGCCCCGACGAAGAAGCCGCGCAGGTATCAAGCAACACCTTAGCAGTATGACCGACAACAAGCAAAAAAAAGTCCTATATATAAAAAACGCAGCATTTTTCAACGAGGTAAAACAGCTGCTTCGCAAAAATGCCTGCAACAGCGTGACAATAGTTGTGCGCGGATATAGCATGCGACCGTTCTTAGAGGACCTGCGCGACAAAGTAATATTGTCGTCGCCCAAGCCACCGCAAAAAGGACAGGTAGTATTAGTCGAGTTAGAGCCCGACACGTACATACTGCATAAAATAATAAAAATAGAAGGAAACACCATCACCATGCGTGGCGATGGCAACGCGCTATCGCAAAAAGAGACGTTCCAAGCCGACAAAATAATTGGCACGGTGACAACGTTCATACGCAAAGGAAGGGAAATAGATGCCGACAGCAGATTGTGGCGCACATATTCGGCCACATGGGAATTCCTACGCCCCATACGTCGCCTGCTATTGGCTATATACCGACGAATAATTTAAACAATCATACCATGAAAGTAAAAACAGGATTTGAATTACAGAATGTATGTGGCGAATATTTGCTGATACCCACCGGAATAGAAAATATCGATTTCAGCAACGTAATAAACATAAATGCCACAACAGCCTATTTATGGGAAAAAGTAGCAGCGATGGAACAGTTCGACATAGAGACGCTTGTCGAACTGCTAATGCAGGAATATGAGGTGAGCGAGGATGTTGCCCGCGAGGACTGCACCATGATAGCGCAACGCATGAAGGAGATAGGCCTCATAGAGTAAAAAGCCCTGCCGCAATAACCAATAATAAATGGAGCGACCGCATGCTTCCCCCCTTATATAATAACCGCATGCTTCCTTATATAATAAATGGAGCGACCGTTTGGTCGCTCCATTTATTATATACGAGGGAAGCCCTGTGCTTATGCTCCGAAGTTGTCGTACATGATAGATTTCTCTTCCACGCCAAGGTCGGTAAGCATGTTCACCACAGCCTTCGACATGGGGCCGGGGCCACACATGTAGTACTCGATATCCTCGGGAGCCTCGTGATTTTTCAGGTAAGTCTCGTAAATAACCTGATGCACAAATCCCGGAGTATATTTCACGCCGGCAGCATCGGCTGCGGGGTCGGGACGGTCGAGCGCAAGGTGGAATGTGAAGTTGGGGAAATCTTTTTCCAACTGCAAGAAGTCCTCCAAATAGAACACCTCGTTAAGCGCACGCGCACCATAGAAATATGTCATGACACGGTCGGTGGTTTTCAGAGTCTTTGTCATGTGCATTATCTGTGCACGCAACGGAGCCATACCTGCTCCACCACCTACCCACATCATCTCCTTCTTCGAGTCGAATATAGGGTGGAAGTCGCCATAAGGGCCGCTCATGATTACTTTGTCACCGGGTTTCAGTGTGAAGATATAAGACGATGCTATACCACAAGGCACATCCATGAAGCCCGAACGGTCGGGTTTGAAGGGCGGTGTTGCAATACGTACAGTAAGCATTATTCTGTCGCCCTCGGCAGGATAGTTAGCCATGGAGTAAGCACGTATGGTAGGCTCGGTATTCTTACATTTCAAGCCCAAAAGACCGAATTTCTCCCATGCGGGCAGATACTCATCGGTTATAAGGCTCTTGTCGATGTCCTTGTCATAGTCCATCTCGTATGCAGGGATTTTTATCTGCGCGTATGAGCCGGGCACGAAGTCCATGTGTTCGCCGGGAGGCAATGCCACGATGAACTCTTTTATGAAGGTTGCCACGTTCTTGTTCGAGATAACCTCGCACTCCCACTCTTTGACACCCATAACCGACTCGGGGACTTTGATAGATACGTCGTTTTTCAGTTTCACCTGACAGCCCAGACGCCAATGGTCTTGCTGCTCTTTGCGCGAGAAATGTCCTTTCTCCGAGGGGAGTATCTCGCCACCACCCTCAACTACCTGACATTTACACTGGGCACATGAACCTTTACCACCGCAAGCCGAGGGAAGATATATTCCATTCTCGGCAAGAGTGCTAAGCAAAGTGCCACCTGCTGCAACCTCAACGGTGTTCTCGCCGTTGATTGTAACCTTGACATTACCCGAAGGCAGCAGATATTTTTTTGCTACCAACAGTATAACCACCAAAAGCAGGATGATTACAAGAAAGACAAGGATACTTGCCAATATCAACTGTATATTCATAGTTCTAATTATTATTACATTTTAATACCCGAGAAACACATGAACGCCAATGCCATGAGACCCACTGTTATGAAAGCGATACCAAGACCGCGCAAGGGCTTTGGCACTATGCTGTATTCCATTTTTTCGCGTATGGCAGCAAAAAGCACTATCGCCAACATCCAGCCCAGTCCCGAGCCAAGCGCATAGGCTATCGAATCCCATATATTTAATATAGCCTGCGAGTTATTTGCATCCATAGCGATACGTTGTTGCATGAACAACGAAGCACCCATGATGGCGCAGTTAACGGCAATAAGCGGCAGGAATATACCCAACGACGCATATAGCGAGGGCGAGAAACGCTCTACAATCATTTCGACAAGCTGCACGATACCTGCAATAACTGCAATAAACAGTATGAATGCCAAGAACGACAAATCGACGCCCTCGATAATGGCACCGTTGCCCAATACTTTTGTTTGCAACAGGTAGTTGACAGGCAAGGTAATAAGTTCAACGAATGTAACCGCAAGACCAAGTCCAATTGCTGTTTTTACGTTCTTTGACACAGCAAGATACGAACACATGCCAAGGAAGAAGGCAAAAACCATATTGTCCACAAATATTGAACGGACAAACAAACTAAAGAAATGTTCCATAATAAATTCTCCTTTCTATCTTAACAGTATCCGTTATTAATCCTCTTGCAAGCTCTTGTCCTTTGCTCTTTGCACCCATATAATTCCTGCTATCAGGAAGAATGCCATGGGGGCCATGAGCATAAGACCGTTATTTATGTATCCGGCATCGTATAGTGCCTGCGGTATCACTTGAATATCGAACAAGGTACCCGAACCGAACAGTTCGCGGAAGAATGCCACGATGACAAGTATCAGTGCATAGCCCACGCCGTTGCCTATACCATCGAGGAACGATGCCCAAGGGCCGTTCTGCATGGCAAAAGCCTCTAAGCGTCCCATCAGAATACAGTTGGTGATGATAAGACCAATGTACACCGACAACTGCACGCTCACATCGTAGGCAAATGCTTTAAGCACCTCGCTAACCATTGTCACCAAGGCAGCCACTACCACCAGCTGTATGATGATGCGGATGCGGTTGGGAATGGTATTGCGAATGAGCGATATAACTACGTTGGCCATTGCCACGATGATAGTCACCGAAAGACCCATCACCACTGCCGGAGCCAATTTGCTTGTTACGGCCAATGCCGAACATATACCCAACACCTGCAATGTCACAGGGTTGTTTTTAAGAAGAGGAGTGGTTAACGCCTCTTTGTTTTTCTTTGAAAACAGTTCTGCCATAATTTATTCCTCCGTCGATTTAGTCCCGGCATCGGAGCAGATACTATCGCTCGCACAGCAGGGTGTTGTTTCAACATTTGTCACAGGCTGTTGCTTTGCAGCAAGAAAGGCTTTGTAGTTGCCCAAGCACTTTTTAAGCATGGCGTTTACGCCGTTACATGTGATGGTGGCACCCGAGATGGCGTTCACCTGAGTAGCCTCGTTGCTCAAACGTCCTTTCACTGCTTGCAGTGCTATCTCGCCGCCGTCCATGATATTTTTGCCATCGAACAACGATGTAAATTTGCTTCCTGCAATTTCGGCACCAAGACCGGGTGTCTCGCTTGCATGCGAGAAATATACGCCATATATGCTGTTACCATCGCTGTTCACAGCCATGTAGCCCCATATTGCGCCCCAGAGTCCTTGTCCTGTCATGGGGATTACATATTTTTCTTCGCCGTCCACTTCGCACACATAGATAGGAAGGTTGTCGGGTGTGATAGCGTCGTTTGCAACGTCGAAACCGCCGGTGGCCATTTTCTCGTTGCCGTTGCTGTCTATCACAGCGTCTTTTTTCACTACCTGCTCGAATTCGGCTTTTGCATCCTTCACATCGGCTATGTGCAACGATGCCAATATTTGTTTCATTTTGTCCAGACGGATGTTCTCGTCTTGCATGGGTTTCAATGCCGACGATACGCCTGCCAGCAGGATGGCAACTATCACAACGACGATAGCTGCATATATAATTGCATAGAAGTCGCTATTGGTGTTAATACCTTTTTTCTTGGGCTTTTCTTCCTGCTCGGCACCGGCCTCGGCTACCACATCGAACTGGTCGCTGCCGGCTTTGCATAGGGGGCATGCATCGGGCGCACTGTTACCCTCGTGCGTATATCCGCATACTTTGCATACATATTTCTTTGCAGCCATAATTATTAATTCTTTTTGGTTAAACGACGTGCGCGTGCATTGACGTTAGCCTGCACAACACAATAATCTATAAACGGAGCTGTCACGTTCATGAGCAGGATAGCCAACATCATACCTTCGGGATAACCGGGGTTAAGAACGCGTATGAGTATGGCCATTGCACCAATTCCGAAACCGTAGATATATTTACCTGCTTCGGTACGTGCCGATGTAACTGGGTCTGTTGCCATGAACACTGCTCCAAAGCAGAAACCGCCCACTATGATATGTTGCCAGAAGGGCATTTGTGCCACGGGGTTGTCGGGCAATGTGTATTGGAAGAGCAACGACATTGCTATGCCACCCACAAACACGCTGAGCATGGTTTTCCAGCTTGCTACACCGCTCCACAACAGGAGCACTGCGCCTATGGCTATTGCTATGACACTTGTCTCGCCTATGGAGCCGGGCATGAGGCCTGTGAGCATGTCGCAGGGTGTTATGGCTGCTCCTGCCGCACCGGTTATCTCGGCACCATTGGCAGCGAACTGCAATGCGGTGGCACATGTGTAACCGTCGGGAAGGTCAACACCAAGACCGAAGATTGACTCGGTGGCAACCCACACTGTGTCGCCCGATATGACTGAGGGATAGGCGAAGAATATGAATGCACGTGCTATAAGAGCCACGTTCACAATGTTCATACCCGTTCCACCGAATACCTCTTTTGCAAATATCACCGCAAAGGCTGTTGCTATGGCAAGTATCCACAAAGGACAGCCAACGGGCACTATCATGGGGATGAGCAGACCCGACACAAGGAAGCCTTCGTGTATCTCCTCTTTTTTAATTTGTGCGGCTATAAATTCTATTCCCAAGCCCACGCCATAGGAAACGACTATTTTGGGCAGTGTCACCAAAAGACCAAACAGGAGCATCTGCAACCATGTTGCCTCGACGCCTGCCGCAGTATAGTTCTGATAGCCTATGTTGTACATACCCACCAACAGGGCAGGTATTAGGGCTATCACCACGAACGACATGATGCGTTTGCTATCAATTGCGTCGTGGATATTCACACCGTTCTTCGCTGTGTCGTTGGGCACGAACAGGAATGTCTCCATTCCGTCGAATACCGAACGCAGTGCGCTCAGTTTACCGCCCTCTTCGAAGTTTGGCTTAATTTTATCAAGGTAATTTCTCAATATTTTCATACGACTGTTGTTTATCTTATATTAGAATTGATAATATACGCATCAGCACATTTCGGCACGTAGTTTGTCGAGTCCTTCGCGCACGATACGCTGGAGTTCCAGTTTCGAAGAATCGACAAATTCGCAAAGCGCGAAATCCTCGGGAGCCACCTCGTATATACCGAGTTCCTCCATTTTGTCGATGTTGCCGGTGATTATTGCTTTAATAAGGTATTCGGGATATATATCCATGGGGAACACCTTGTCGTATTCGTTCGACATTATCATGTGGCGTTCACCACCCTTTATACGTGCGTCTATCACATAGTTGCGTTTGGGGAACAACCAGCTGAAATAGCTGCGGCTGGTGCTGAACATAGAGAAACGGGGAGCTATCCAACCGAACATCTCGTCGCCGCCCAAAATCTCGGGAATTACGGTAACCTCGTTCGAGAATGCACCCAAGAAGCCATCGGCTGTGGTTTTCTTGCCTGTTAGCACGTTGCCGTCGATGATACGCAGTTCGTTGGTATTATCCAGACGACCATCGAGCAATGTGGTGAGCTGTGCACCCAATACCACTTTGCTGTACGAGGGGTTCTTAACCTCGCTACCTACAACAGCCACTGTACGTGTGAAGTCCACTACACCCTTGTTGAACAGACGACCCACGAATATTACCTCCTCGGCACCTATTGTCCACACAATTTCGCCTTTATTCACAGGGGCAACATGGTTTATCTGCACGCCGACATTACCGGCGGGGTGAGGACCGCTGAACGCTGTTATTGTGACATTTTTTGCCACGTTAAGCGCAGCTGCTGTTTGCGTTGCTCTAATGCCCAAGTTCACAGGAGCTATTCTTGACAGCGCGTCAAGTCCTGCTTGGAAATCGACTTCGTTGCCTTTCAGTGCCACTTCGAAATCAACAGCCAAGGGCTTTGAATCGAATGCCGACACGAAGATAGCGCGAGGCATATCGGCGGGCGACGCAATGACATCGTAGGGGCGTTGACGCAGGAACGCGAACATACCCGACTGCAACAAATGCGATTTTACTTCGGCTGCCGACAACGAGAAAATATCCTTTGCCTTGTACTCTACCGACTCCATTTTACCGTCGGATTCCACTACAACGCTAAGCACACGTCTTCTCTCGCCACGGTTCACAGCAACAACTGTACCACTCACCGGCGACACAAAGCGCAGCTCGGGAGCATTTTTGTCCACAAACAGTGCATCGCCGGCTTTCACAGCATCCCCGGGCTTTACAACCACTTTGGGGGTAACTCGTGTAAAATCGGCAGGCATCAAAGCGTATTGCTTTGCTTCCTTAACGGCTGTAAATTCAGCAGCCGGAGCACCTTTCAGTTTGATATCCAAACCTTTAGAAATTTTTACGACTCTATGCATATAATTTGAGTTACGTTAATACATTATCCGGCGCAAAATTAAAGATTTTTTTCTTTATTTTAAGTATCATTTTCAAACAAATATGAAACAAAATGAAAAAAAGTTTGTTTATAGGGCAAAAAGTTAAGGACGAGGGGAGTAAAGTTCTGTTCGCGGGGTTTATATGTTCGCGGGGAATGGTTTTTCCAATGAGAAACCGCAAATAAGCAAAGGGCAATTTTGCTCTTTGCTTTGTACTCTGTACTCTTGTTTTACCCTTAGTGCCACTTGCAATAGTCACAGGCAGTTTGTTCTATCCGTTCTTTTGTCGGTCAAAAGAACCAAAACCCCCGTCACACGAGCGGTATAGTCGCCCTTGCCTTTGTTCAGGAGTTGCCCCGGTGTGGTGCAACATCCTTCAGTCGGCAATGGCTTGCCGCTCGTCTCTTAACGCTCCTTTTTTGGGGTCGCAGGAACTCGCCTGCGGCTCAAACATCCTGCGCCCTTGTCCAAAACGTCGCTAAGCCTCGCTCTATCCCTTACGGTGACGGTCTTTTTCTGAATATGTTTGGTGGGTGGAAAGCAAAACTATATTATTGTCCCTCGTTGAAGAGGGACGGCAAAGCGATACCGTAGCTTTGCTTGCGACGACGGAACATTTATGTTCCCAAAGGAGTGCCGAAGTGAAACGAAGGCTATAAACAAGCGTTTCGGAGGGAGTTGACTAATACTCATAGCACGCGATTTTCCTCTTTGCTATTTCTACTTTTTTCTTTCTACTTTCTGCTTTTCCTCTTGTTTCCACTCCCTCGTCATCGACTTCGTCGCTGCCACTCCCTCTCCGGCGAGGGAGAATTTTCGAGCAAGTGAGTAAAAACCAAGCTCGCTTGAGTTTTTGCAACGAGCG
>JAFQBG010000035.1 GCA_017416705.1 Bacteroidaceae bacterium | reverse complement strand
TGAACAGCTATTGTGTGTCCCACAAAATCGGGAGAAATCATAGAAGCACGAGCCCAAGACTTGATGACCGATTTCTTACCGCTCTCGTTCATGGCAAGCACTTTGCTCTCCAATTTTACATTGATATACGGACCTTTTTTTTAATGAACGACTCATATTATTACAAAAATTTCCTTATTATTACTTCTTTCTTCTCTCGATAATATATTTAGAAGACTGCTTCTTGGGCGCACGAGTCTTAAGACCCTTAGAATACAAGCCCTTGCGCGATCTAGGATGACCACCGGAAGCACGACCTTCACCACCACCCATCGGGTGATCTACGGGGTTCATAACAACACCACGGTTGTGAGGACGACGACCCAACCAACGAGAACGTCCTGCCTTACCCGAACTTTCGAGTGCGTGGTCGGAGTTACCCACTGTACCTACTGTGGCACGACATGTACCAAGTATGCGACGTACCTCGCCCGAAGGTAATTTTATAACACAGTAGTTCTCTTCACGAGAAACGATTTGTGCAAAGTTACCTGCCGAACGAACAAGTGCGGCACCCTGACCGGGACGCAATTCTATGTTGTGTACAACTGTACCGATAGGAATTGCCTTCAAAGGAAGTGTGTTACCCAACTCGGGAGCAACATCTGCACCCGACATAAGAACTGCACCAACCTCCAAACCGTTAGGAGCAATTATATAACTTTTTTCGCCATCAGCATAGTAGAGCAATGCAATGCGAGCCGAACGGTTAGGATCGTACTCTATGCTCTTAACTGTAGCGGGAACACCATCTTTATTACGCTTGAAATCAATAAAACGGAATTTACGCTTGTGACCGCCACCACGGTAGCGTACAGTCATCTTACCGGTGTTATCACGACCGCCGGTTGAGCGTTTTCCAACTACAAGCGATTTCTCTGGTACCGTAGCAGTGATTTCGTCGAAAGTACCAATAATCTTGTGTCTTTGGCCCGGTGTTGTAGGCTTAAATTTACGTACTGCCATTTTCTATTTAAATGTTACTATAAAAATCAATAGTATCGCCCTCTTTAAGTGTGACGATAGCTTTTTTAACAGCTATTGTACGGCCTTTCACAAAGCCTGCTTTTGTGTAACGGCTCTTATTTTTGCCGTCGTAGTTCATGGTGTTAACATCAACTACTGTCACATTGTACAATGCCTCAATCTCTTTCTTAATTTCCAACTTGTTAGCCTCGGGACGAACAATAAATCCGAAACGATTAAACTTGTCGGTTATTGCGGTCATCTTCTCTGTGACCATAGGTTTAATCAATACTCCCATTGTTTACGCCTCCTTGCTTTTGTTTAATGTATTGTTAATTACCCCAAGAGAGCTTTCAGCTATAACAAGAACATCGGCGTTCATAATCACGTATGTGTTTATGTCCGACGCAATTGCCACTTGTGTTCTCTTTAAGTTACGGGCCGACAAATATACGTTTTTATTTGCAGATGGCAACACAAAAAGTTGTTTCTTTTCAGAAATATTAAGTTTATTTAACATCTGAACGAAAGCTTTTGTAGCAGGAGCATCAAAATTGAAGTCTTCAACAACTACAATCGCATTCTCGATAGCTTTCTGTGAGAGAGCCGATTTACGAGCAAGTTGTTTAACCTTTTTGTTCAATTTGAAACGATAATCGCGGGGTTTGGGACCGAAAACGCGAGCACCGCCCACCAACAAAGGAGAATTGATATCACCACGACGTGCACCACCGCCACCTTTCTGACGACCGAGCTTACGTGTTGAACCGGAAATCTCACTTCTCTCTTTTGACTTGTGTGTTCCCTGACGTTGGTTGGCAAGATATTGTCTAACGTCCATGTACACTACGTGTTCGTTAGGCTCTATGCCGAAGATAGATTCGTCTAACGTAACCTTTCTTCCGGTGTTTTCACCATTTATATTTAATACGCTGACTTCCATTATTTCTCGATAATTACGATTGAACCATTATAACCCGGAACAGATCCTTTGATTACCAAAAGGTTGTGTTCAGGAATCACCTTTAACACCTGAAGGTTGTGTGTAGTCACACGAGCGTTACCCATTTGTCCACCCATGCGAAGGCCTTTGAATACCTTTGCGGGATAAGAACATGCACCGATAGAACCCGGTTTACGTGCTCTGTTGTGCTGACCATGGGTAGCCTGACCTACACCACCGAAGTTGTGTCTTTTAACAACACCTTGGAAGCCTCTTCCCTTTGATGTACCTACAACGGTTACATAAACAGAGTCTGCGAAGAGATCCACTGTAACGACATCACCCAAATTGAGTGTTGTATCAAAATCTTTGAACTCGGCCAAGTGTCTCTTGGGAGTTACGCCGGCTTTTTTGAAGTGACCAGCAAGAGGTTGGTTAACACGACTCTCTTTTTGGTCTTGGAAACCAAGCTGAACAGCCTCGTAGCCATCTTTCTCTACTGTCTTCACCTGTGTAACTGCGCAAGGACCTGCTTCGATAACAGTGCATGGAATATTTTTACCGTCGGCACTGAAAACGGACATCATTCCGATTTTTTTTCCTAATAATCCTGGCATTTCAGTTTTGATTTAAAAATTGGTTAATACTATTTATAAAATTAGACTTTTATTTCTACTTCTACACCGCTGGGCAATTCGAGTTTCATGAGGGCATCGACTGTTTTAGCTGTTGAGCTATAAATATCGATAAGTCTCTTGAACGAAGAGAGTTGGAACTGCTCACGTGACTTTTTGTTTACGAAAGTCGAACGGTTTACTGTAAAAATACGTTTGTGTGTGGGCAAGGGTATAGGACCGCTAACGATTGCACCTGTTGCCTTCACTGTTTTTACGATTTTCTCGGCCGATTTGTCAACCAAGTTGTGGTCGTAAGATTTCAGTTTAATTCTGATTTTTTGACTCATTGTTATTAATTGTTATTATTGTTAATATTAGCCTGCCGGTTAAGAGTCATTCGCTAACCGGCAGACATTTATTTACTTTTTAAGTTCTTCAAGGATTGTTTTGGTGATTGAAGCACTTAGTTGCTCGTGATGATCGTAAACCATAGAAGATGTTGCACGACCCGATGTGATTGTACGCAACGATGTTACGTATCCGAACATCTCGGCCAGAGGAACCATTGCTTTTACGATGCGGGCACCTGTACGGCTTGTCTCAAATCCTTGTACAAGACCACGACGTTTGTTAAGGTCGGCGATAACATCACCCATGCTCTCCTCGGGTGTTACCACTTCGAGACGCATGATGGGCTCCAAGAGTACGGGGTTGGCCTTCAAACAAGCGTTTTTGTATGCTTGAATTGCACAAACCTCGAACGACAACTGGTCGGAGTCAACGGGGTGGAAACCACCGTCGAGCAATGTTACTTTAAGCGACTCCATGGGATAGCCGGCAAGCACACCGGCCTTCAATGCGCTTTGGAAACCTTTCTGTACCGAAGGAATGAACTCCTTGGGCACGTTACCACCCTTAACTTCGTTAACGAACTGCAAGTTGCCCTCTTTGAAGTCCTCGTCGGCGGGACCGACAGAAACAACGATGTTAGCGTATTTACCCTTACCACCGGTTTGTTTCTTATATGTCTCGTTAACTTGAACTGTCTCTGTGATAGCCTCTTTGTAGCTAACTTGGGGACGACCTTGGTTACACTCTACGTTGAACTCGCGTTTCAGACGGTCGATGATGATTTCGAGGTGAAGCTCACCCATACCCGAGATAATTGTCTGACCCGATTGCTCGTCTGTCTTCACGGTGAAGGTAGGATCCTCCTCGGCCAATTTAGCCAAGCCGTTAGCAAGCTTGTCGAGGTCTTTCTGTGTCTTGGGCTCCACTGCGATTGAGATAACGGGATCGGGGAAGTCCATAGACTCCAATACGATGGGACCGTCCTCGTCACACAATGTGTCACCTGTGCGAACATCTTTCAAACCGATAACTGCACCGATATCACCTGCTCCAAGCACTTCGATAGGATTCTGCTTGTTCGAGTGCATCTGGAACATACGCGAAATACGCTCCTTGCGACCTGAACGTGTGTCGAATATATATGAACCCGACTCGAGTTTACCCGAGTAAACGCGAACATAGATAAGACGGCCTACGAAGGGGTTTGTAGCAATTTTAAATACCAATGCCGATGTTTTGTCATCCTCGCTGGGACGACGGCTCTCCATCTCGTCTGTTTTGGGGTTTATACCCTCAACGGCTGCTGTGTCAAGAGGCGAAGGCAAGAATGCGCAAACGAAGTCGAGCAGGGGTTGTACACCCTTGTTCTTGAACGAAGAACCGCATGTCATAGGAGTAATCTCCATTGCCAATGTTCCTTTGCGGATGGCAGCTATAATCTCCTCGGCTGTGATTGATTCGGGATCTTCAAGAACCTTCATCATCAACTCCTCGTCATAGTCGGCTGCTTTCTCCAACAAGTGCTCTCTCCACTGATTTGCTTCGTCAACGAGCTCTGCGGGGATGTCGCGAACTTCGTAGTCGAGGTTGCCGTCTGCATATACGAGTGCTTTCATTCTGATAAGGTCAACAACACCTTTGAAAGTCTCCTCGGCACCGATGGGGATTGTTACGGGGCAGGGATTAGCACCCAAGATTTCCTTCATCTGGCGCATTACCGAGAAGTAATCTGCACCCGAACGGTCCATTTTATTGACATAAGCGATACGAGGCACATTGTATTTATCGGCCTGACGCCATACAGTCTCGGACTGAGGCTCAACACCACCTACTGCACAGAATGCAGAGATAGCGCCGTCAAGTACGCGCAAAGAACGCTCTACCTCGGCTGTAAAGTCAACGTGTCCCGGAGTGTCAATAAGGTTGAACTTATATTGTTCGTCGTTCCATTTCCAGAATGTGGTTGTAGCAGCAGATGTAATGGTGATACCACGCTCTTGCTCCTGCTCCATCCAGTCCATGGTTGCAGCACCGTCGTGAACCTCACCAATCTTGTGCGACAAACCGGTGTAGTACAAAATACGCTCCGATGTGGTAGTTTTACCGGCATCGATGTGAGCCATAATACCAATGTTACGGGTATATTTAAGATCCTTCTGAGCCATATTCTTACACTCTTAATTAAATTAGAAACGGAAATGTGCGAATGCGCGGTTAGCCTCGGCCATGCGGTGCATATCCTCTTTACGTTTGAAAGCACCACCTTGGTTGTTATAAGCATCCATTATCTCATTGCAGAGCTTCTCTGACATAGATTTTCCACCGCGTTTGCGAGCAAAAAGAATCATATTCTTCATAGAGATAGACTCTTTGCGGTCGGGACGAATTTCAGTAGGAACTTGGAATGTAGCACCACCGATACGGCGTGACTTAACCTCTACTTTGGGAGTAATGTTCTCGAGTGCCTGTTTCCAGATTTCGAGAGCGGTTTTCTCCTCGTTTTTCATTTTGTTTCCAACTAATTCAAGTGCACCATAGAAGATGGTGTACGATACGTTTTTCTTTCCGTCGTACATCAAATGGTTAACGAATTTAGAAACCATTTGGTCGTTGTAAACGGGATCAGGAAGAACCTGACGTTTTTTTGGTTTTGCTTTTCTCATTTTGAAAAATAATTGTTTTGTTTGGGGTTGTGTTATTGTAATTCTTCAACGCTTCCACCGAAGCATTTACTCAACCTTTATAACTTCCAACAAACCAAAACTGTTAAAAAAAATATTTACCGGGCTACTGTTTTTTACAAGCCTGCTACCCGACTACCGCTTGCAAGGCCGAATTATTTCTTTGCCTTAGGACGTTTTGCACCGTATTTTGAACGACGCTGTGTGCGATTGGCAACACCGGCTGTATCCAAAGTACCACGGATGATGTGATAACGTACACCGGGAAGGTCCTTTACACGACCGCCACGTACCAATACGATTGAGTGCTCTTGAAGGTTGTGACCCTCACCGGGTATGTAAGAGTTAACCTCTTTTTGGTTCGTAAGACGAACACGAGCTACTTTTCTCATTGCAGAGTTAGGTTTCTTGGGAGTAGTTGTGTACACACGAACACACACACCGCGACGTTGCGGACAGTTGTCGAGTGCAGGCGACTTACTCTTCTCAACCATTACGTCTCTGCCTTTTCTTACTAACTGTTGAATTGTAGGCATCTTGTTTAATTTTTAGTTATTATATTATTTTTAAAGTATTTACTACACAATTTTGCACTTTCGCGCATTTTGGCTTGCAAAGATAGATATTATTTTTCGAATGAAAAAACTATTTCTGTTTTTTTTGTTCCGACCAAGCAAAATATCTTATTAACATTAGAACGCCAAGCGACATTAAGAAAGTGTTTAATTTCCCGAGATTATTTTCTTATATAACTGTTCGTTTCGCCGTTATATTTTTATTATATTATATTTAATAATGTCAGTTTGTCATTTTTTTTGTTGCATAGCCCGCCATGTTCGCTTCGAGAAAAGGGCCTTTTTTCTCTATAAGAAACTTTGCGATATAAATTCAAACAGTTCCTGAATATTTTTCAACAAAAAGCATGATTTCGAGTTTTATTTTGTCATTTTTTTTGAAAAAAATGTTGCTATATATATATATATAACTTTGCAATTTTATAATATTATAGTTAGTAAACTATGCCATTTACATTACAAGCCACGACGTTTATTTTTTTAAAAAGCCTCTAATTTTTAACGACCAATTAGCAAAACACACCTAAATTAAAACAATATTTATTTATGAAAAAATTATTTCTTTTTACATGGGCCATAATTTTGGCAAGCGCAATTTCGGCACAGGGATATATAAATTTAACACTATAACAGTTGGGATAATATTTGGAAATAACCCCTTACAACACAACGAGCAAAATTTTATTTATATTAATGCAAATTTTTCAAAAAGATTATTTATATTTGAAACCAAAAAACCCTAACTAACCATGAAGAGATTATTTACTTTTTTAACGCTGTTGCTCGCCATGAGCGTTCAACAATTATTTGCAGAAAGCGGCATCACCGTTACCTTTAACAGGAATGGGACAACTGCCGGCGATGTAACAATGAGTGTTACCGACATGAGTGGAGCAATCATTCAAGAAGCCTCGGCAAGTTTTACATCATCACACTCGCTGAAAGCCACTGCGGGTGCTGTCACATCGGCCATTGTTTGTCCCAATGTAAATGCAAACACAAGCCCGGAAATAAAACTGACATTCACCATTAACGGAGTACCGGAGGGATTCTCGTTCGACAAGATAGGCTTGGACATCCACGCGCTGAACGGTGCAAGTAACTATCAGGAGAACAACGACAACGTGACACGCCAATGGAACGTTGCAGTGAAACAAGGCGCAACAGCCGACGCTCTAAGCAGCTATGGTTCGTTGGACAACATAGACATTGCCGCCGGCATCGGTTCCACAGGTGCAGTACACAAAGTATGGGAAATATCCAACAGCACCGTAAATTGTGATGGCAGCATAGTTGTAGAGCTCACAATAACAAAAGGAACCACCAACCTTGGTTGTTTCTTCGGCCTTTCGCAAATTCAGCTCATTTCGAATTCTACGGAACCCGAGCCGGAACCTGAACCTGAACCCGAACCCGAGCCAACTCCCGAACCCGACGACAGCAACGCCAAGATTTATAATATAGTATGGAAAAACACCGGTGTTAATTATATAACCGAAGGCAACGACGGTTATATGAGCGTTGCCGCATACGACGTTACAAAATATCAGTTCTGGAAATTCATTCCCACCGAAAATGCAAACTGCTACTATATACAGAACACCGCAACAGGCAACTACATAGGCAGTTGCAACCTGACACCCTCTTCGGCATCGCGTGTAACGACACAAAGCACACCCGTAGAATACTACGTTGCACCCACAGCGGCCACAAGCGGCGAAATTGCAGGTTGTCACTATTTCAGTTCCACCGATTGCAGCGGCTACGATAACGAAAGCAGCGGACCACGCGCGCTCAACAAGGACGGAGCATCGAGCTATGTCATCACATGGCAGGCAGGCACAAGCCGCGTCGGTTCATATTGGACACTGATAGAGACCACCGACCTATACGAAGTACGCCCATACGACGCAAGCAGTTCCATAGGCAGCATATCGACAAGCTACAACATAGAAAGCCTCAGCGGACTTAACATAACACTTGGCGAAAACAGCGTGACATTGTCGCAAAGCGATGCTTTCGACACTGCACAGGAGTGGTATTTTGTAGGAAGCAACAACGCAAACGGTTGGCAGATTGCATCGGCACAGAGTCCGGCCACCGTTATAGGAGCCGACGAAACAGCAGGCGAGAACCTTGACACTAAATGGAAGGTACACGCCAGCAGCGAAAACAAAGGATACTACTATTTCACAAAACACGACGACGACAACGTTATACTGACAATTGGCGGCCAGACACTTTTTAAATTCAAAAAACTACGCAGCCAATATTCGCGCAAAATGCAAATATATAACAACCCCTGCGGCGTTACAGGCACCAACTACATAACCGAAGCAACAATAGAGGGCGACGGCATCATAGAAACATTCAAATACACAGCTAATGCCAAACCCGACAGATGGCATGTGGTATATGCGCACGACAAGGCCGTTGTGGCAAAGGAAAAACCATTCGACTTAGCTGTCACATTATCGGCCAATGCCGCTACCGATATGACAGCCAAAGTATTCTTCGACTGGGATTGCAACGGCGTTTTCGAAACCGAGGAGACACTTGTAATTAATGGCAACAGCTGCACCGCAAGCATTGTGGCACCCGAATGGGCTGTCGACAAGCAGAGCCGCATGCGCATACGTTTGAACAGCAACGGCCTTGACCTTGCCGAGGACGATGTAGAGGGCTTCGTTTACGATTTCATGATACAGGCAAGCGAGGCACAAGAAAAATGCACCGTAACCGTAAGCGGTAATTCATGGGAGCGAGGCACCGTTGTACTGTCGAAAGAGGCCGACAGCTACGACTATGGCACACAACTGACAGCAACAGCCACCGCAATAGGCAACGGCACATTCATCTGCTGGCGCGAGGGAAGCATCGTGGTATCGACCGATGCTGTGTATAATTTCACCGTCGACCACAATATTGCACTGACCGCATACTTCTCGCCAAACACAGACGAGGACAGTTGGGTAGGCATAGATGTAGTGGAAGGAGCCATCGAAGTATCGTTGCAACAATCGGGCAACACCATTGTCGCCACAAGCAGCAGCGAAATACGCGGCATATCGCTCTACAACATCGACGCTTCGTTGGTTGCAAAAAGCAATGCAAGCAAAATAGACGTTGCCAATCTATCGGCAGGCGTATATATCGCACGTATTTTTACTGCATCGGGCAGCAAAAACATTAAATTCTATTTAAGCAAATAAATACATTATTATATATAGCAGATAAAAACAAATAATATGGATAACAAGATAATACTTTTCGGTTGCGGACTATTAGCATCGGCAACAGTACAAGCACAAGAGTCGCAATTGCCTAATATTATATATATAATGTGTGACGACCTCGGTTATGCCGATGTAGGTTGCTACGGACAACAATACATAAGCACCCCCAACTTGGATAGAATGGCAAGCGAAGGCATGCTATTTACACAGGCCTATGCAGGCAGCCCGGTAAGTGCGCCCTCGCGTGCAACGTTCATGACAGGCCAGCACACAGGCCACACAAAAGTACGTGGTAACAAAGAATATAGAATTGGCAGCATGTACTATGGCAACAACCAAGACCCGACACAAACAGGACAAGAGCCCTACGACCCTGCGCATAAGATATTGCCCGAGATAATGAAGGACAATGGTTACAGCACAGGTATGTTCGGCAAGTGGGCGGGTGGCTACGAAGGCTCGGAATCCACTCCCGACAAACGCGGCATTGACGAATACTACGGTTTCATGTGTCAGTTCCAAGCACACCTATACTATCCCAATTTCCTTAACTCGTACTGTCGTGCCGACGGCGACACCGAAGTAAAACGCGAGATATTGCAAAACAACATAAACTACGCCATGCATGGCGATGACTATAAGAACCGTAAAGACTACTCGGCCGACCTGATACACCAACGAGCCATGCAATGGATAGAAAAACAGACCCCCGACAAACCATTCTTCGGTATATTCACCTACACGCTGCCACACGCCGAATTGGCACAACCCGAGGACAGCATATTCAAAGCCTACCAAGGTAATTTCTGCATCGAAAAGACTTATGGCGGCGATGCCGGTTCGCGCTACAACCCCACCGACTGCGCTCACCAGCAATTTGCAGCCATGGTGACACGCCTCGACGCATACGTAGGCGAAGTCCTCGATTTGCTGCGTGCCAAAGGATTGGACAAGAACACCCTTGTATTCTTCACCAGCGACAACGGACCACACACCGAAGGCGGTGGCGACCCCGATTATTTCAACACCGAGAAACTGCTGCGCGGTACAAAACGTTCAACAACCGAGGGCGGCATACGCGTGCCCTTTATAGCATGGTGGCCCGGACAGGTTGAAGCAGGCACAGTAAACGACCACCAACTTGCGTTCTACGACCTCATGCCAACATTGTGCGACATAGCAGGTATCGAGAACTATGTAGAACGATACAGCAACCCCGAACTGGAAAACGACTATTTCGACGGAATATCGTTCGCACCCACGCTTTTGGGAGAAGAGGGACAAGAGAAACACGAGTTCCTATATTGGGAGTTCCACGAAACAAATATGATGGCCCTGCGCATGGACAACTGGAAATTGGTTGTACAAAACGGTAATTGCAGCCTCTACGACCTTGCAACAGATTTGCACGAGGACAACAACATTGCATCGCTATATCCCGACATTGTAGAGGAAATGAAGAATATAATTAAACGCGAACACACCAACAGCACATTGTTCCAAGTGACTTTACCACAATAACAGACCATGTGTATAAATAAAAATCCCTTGCTGTGGCAAGGGATTTTTATTTATACACATGCCGGAAACAGAACGATATATATTTATTGCAAGAAGACGAGCCATACAAAAAAATACAGCCCCGTTCAGGGGCTGTATTAATATTTGGCAAAATTCTACATGCCTCCTGTTACCGCCTATTTTTTCACATTCATGCTCATCCTTATAAGGAAGAAAATAAGCAGTGCGTATGCCACCAAAGAGAGAAGCTCGCTCACAGGATTTGAGAGCCACTCCCCGTTCACAAGATTTATACCACCGAAACGCATTGCCGCACTGACAACGCCCATGAGCGCTCCACCTGCTATAAAGCCCGAAGCAAGGAGCGTTCCTTTCTCGCCACGCTCGGTGTTCAACTGTGCATCGGTGCTGCGTGTGGTGACATACCAATTTATGGCACCGCCAACCAGCAGCGGCAAGTTCAGTTCCAATGGAATGAACATACCCAACGCAAATGCCAAAGCAGGAATATTGAAATAGGTAAGCAACAATGCCAATGCCGCACCAATGCCATAGAGCAACCATGGAGCCGCCACACCGTTCATCAAGGGGTCTATCACAGCCGCCATTGCATTGGCTTGGGGTGCAGCAAGTGCACCGCTTGTAAATCCATAGGTTTTGTTAAGTATCATGATAACGCCACCCACCGTTGCAGCCGACACCAATGTGCCCAAGAATTTCCATGTTTGCTGTTTCGATGGTGTACTGCCCAACCAATAGCCTATTTTGAGGTCGGTTATGAAACCACCCGCCATTGAGAGCGCGGTACACACCACTCCACCCATAATGAGCGCAGCAACCATACCTGTTGCGCCCTTCAAACCGACAGCAACCATAACCACCGAAGCAAGAATAAGCGTCATCAACGTCATTCCCGACACCGGGTTTGTGCCCACAATGGCAATGGCATTGGCAGCCACGGTGGTGAACAAAAACGATATTATGGCAACCAACAATATGGCTACTATGCTATGCAATACATTGCCTTGCATTACGTCGAAGAAGAAAAACAGCAGCACCAACAGCAATGTAAAGATAGAACCAAAAGCTATTATCTTCATTGGGAGGTCCTTTTGCGTGCGCTTTACATCCTTGTTGCCACCCTTGCCACGCATTTCCTTGGCAGCAAGACCAACCGCGCTTTTTATTATACTCCACGAGCGGAATATGCCTATTATACCTGCCATGGCTATACCGCCTATGCCAATACTCTTTGCATACTCCTTAAAAATGGTTTCGGGCGACATTTGTCCCACTGTTTCGGTTATTGCAGGGTTCCAAGCGTTCAGCAATTGGTCGCCAAACAGAAGGTTCATACCGGGAACAATAATGAGCCAGACCATCAACGAGCCGGCACATATTATGGCTGCATATTTAAGACCGACAATATAGCCAAGACCAAGCACAGCCGCTCCTGTGTTTATTTTAAGCACCACCTTGGCCTTGTCGGCAATAGTTTCTCCCAAGCCGCAAATGCGCGTTGTGAAATTTTCGTTCCACCAGCCAAACGTCGCCACCGCAAAGTCGTACAGACCACCAACCAAGCCTGCCAGCAAAAGAGGCTTGGCCTGTCCGCCGCCCTTTGCACCCGACACAAGCACCTGTGTACTTGCTGTTGCCTCGGGGAATGGATACTCGCCATGCTTATCGCTGACAAAATATTTGCGGAAAGGAATAAGAAACAGGATGCCCAATACTCCGCCAAGCAGCGAACTTATAAACATTTGCATGAATGTAACCGTCATCTCGGGGTATTTGCTTTGCAAAATGTACAACGCGGGCAAGGTAAATATAGCTCCTGCCACGATAACGCCCGAGCATGCACCGATGGACTGTATTATTACATTCTCGCCCAATGCTCCTTTGCGTTTGGCTGCACCCGAGACTCCTACTGCGATGATTGCTATGGGGATAGCCGCTTCGAACACTTGTCCCACTTTTAGCCCCAGATAGGCTGCCGCAGCCGAGAACAACACCGCCATGGCTATGCCCCACGACACCGACCACAGATTTACTTCGGGATATTCTTTGTCGGGCGACATGAGTGGGCGATACTCCTCGCCATCCTTTAACGGGCGGAACGCGTTTTCGGGCAAACCGCCTGAATTGTGATTTTCATTTTTCATAATAGTATATACTGACTTTTTAAAAATATAACTAATTGCAAAAATAGAAAAAATTCTGCATATTTGATGTAAACATCGAATATAGACGGCACTCGCTGTGAAAAATATCGAAGTAAACTTCATATTTTTCGCTCGTTTGTAGCTAATCTGCGTTGCACGCGAATATAGCCTTTGGGGCGGCAAGCCGCACTCCTTTGGGAACATAAATGTTCCGTCGTCGCAAGCAACGCTTATTTCGCGTTGCCGCTGTGAAAAATATCGAAGTAAACTTCATATTTTTCGCTCGTTTGTAGCTA
>JAFQBG010000034.1 GCA_017416705.1 Bacteroidaceae bacterium | reverse complement strand
GCCCTCGGGCAGGTTGCCATCGGTGGGCAGTGTGCCGTCCATGGAGTAACCGATGATTTGGGTGCCTGTCTCTTGGCCTGCTACTATGACAAAGCCCTTGCCGTCGCTGCCTGTGAAGGCATGGAACGTGGGGTCGTCACTTGCTGCGCTACGTGTCTGCATGCTACCTGTGAGCATGCTGCTGTCCCATGCTTTTTGCAAAGCGGGAGCCACGCTACGTGTCTGTTTGAAGCCTTGGGCAAAGAATGCCTCGGCTATCTCCTGTGCCTGTTCGGCGGTTATCACCTGTGCTTGGCTGCTCAGTGTCAGTGTCAGCATGGCGATTGACAGCATTGCTGTCCTAAAAAAGTTTCTCATAATTAAATATTTAAATTTATATTTTGTTTTTGCCTTGGTTGGTGTTCCCTCGCAGGAGAGGGAGTGGAATTTCCACTTGCTATGTTTTTCTGTCAACTCCCTCCGAAAATAGTTCCTATTATAGCCTTCGTTTCACTTCGGCACTCCTTTGGGAACATAAATGTTCCGTCGTCGCAAGCAAAGCTACGGTATCGCTTTGCCGTCCCTCTTCAAAGAGGGACAATTATTTTGCTACATTCTACCCTAAATTCTCCCTCGCAGGAGAGGGAGTGGCAGCAACGTAGTTGCTGACGAGGGAGTGGAAATTCCACTTGCTATGCTGTCGTTAGTTAACACCCTTTCTGTCAACTCCCTCCGCAACGCGGAACGTTGCTCGTCCCTCTATCATTTTGCTTAGTTCTCTATTCTATTCAATATCTCTTTTCTAATTATCTCAACCACAGAATCAATAGACTCCCAAATGAGATAATTTTCAAATCTTAATACGTGAATGCCTTCCCCATTTAAAAACTTGGTACGACTTTCATCATATTCGTATGAGCCACCTACAAAATGGTTATTTCCATCTAATTCTATGGCTAATTTTAACGTAGGACAATAAAAATCAAGCACAAAAGGACCTACTGAAAATTGACGTCGCCAACCGGTGTTTTCTATCTGTTTCGATTTCAACATTTTCCATAATACAGCTTCTTCGGCTGTACTGTTTTTTCTGAGGCTGCGGCGTAATTCTAATGTATCCTTTCTGTTGTTTTTATTGGTTTTGAACATTATATTTACTATCCTACTTTTTTATTTTTTATCAGCGTCCTTTCTGTCAACTCCCTCCGAAAAAGCATTTGCTTTTTCTCGTCCCTCTTCAAAGAGGGACAATTATTTTTGCTACATTCTACCCTAAATTCTCCCTCTCCGGCGAGGGAGTGGCAGCAACGTAGTTGCTGACGAGGGAGTGGAAATCCAATTGCTATGTTTTTTGTCAACTCCCTCCGCAACGCTCAGCGTTGCTCGTCCCTCTTCAAAGAGGGACAATTATTTTGCAACCGCCACTACAAACCATAAAAACGTGTAAAGTTACATGTTTTTTAATAATTATTTTATATTTTTACAAGAAAAAGCGTAAATTCGTTCATTTTCCATCTTTTTTTCATATACGAAACGGCAAAAAATTACCACAGAACCCATTCAGGGGAATGGGTTCTGTGGTTGCTTATCTGTGCAGGGGAAAAATTCAGCGGACTACCCTGCCACACTCCTCTATCATGGCACGAAGGGTGTCGTTGAAACCGCGCTCCTGCATCATCTGTTCCACCGATATGTGCATGCGGTAGTTCCACACGTGATAACGGTTCGAGGGCACATTGACACGCTCGTCGTCGGGGTTGGAACGACGCAAACGCTCGTCCATGGCAAGTATATCCTGCCAAGCAAACAGGGCTAACGCCGAGGGCGATGCCATGTGGGAACGAATGACGGCTGCGGCTATGCTGCCACTCATTTCGGCAGGGGCTTCGCCGTCGCATCCAAGGATTTCGTTGTAGAAACGTTGGGTGACAGCGGTGTCCTCGCGCCACCAACCACGCAGGGTGCTCATGTCGTGTGTGGAGGGGGTTGCAACCGACAGATAGGGGTAGCGGGAGGGGACATCGAACATACAGCCGTATTGTTTGGGCATGCGTTGTATCTCCAACGACATTATTTGCAGATTTTTCATGACCCAAGGAACGCACGCGGGTATCATGCCTAAATCCTCGCCGCACGCTGTCATGGGGGTGGAGAGCAAGACGGGAACGAGCTTGCGCATGCCTTCCTCGTACCAATAGCCGGTGTGACGACGGTAGAAATATTCCTCGTACAGCCTGTCGTAGGCCGAACGCTCGGCGGCCGATAGCATGGTGTAGGCAAGTGTCGAGGAGGCGTCGATGCGTGGGGTGTAGCCCAAGCCTGCCTGCTGCGAGGGGAAGAAGAGCACTTGCGCGAACATTGCCAGCAGTTCCTCTTTCAGGGTGTAGTTCAACGGGCTATGCGCACTGTACAGGTCGTCGCGAAGGGCTTGCGGACTGCGGAACGCATCCTTGAAGGTATAGATGTCGGGGGCAACGGGTTCAAGGTAGTGTTCGATGACATAGGATGCCATATCGGCAAAGACGGCCTCTGTTTCTACCTTATTTATATACGCGCGCGTGTGCGACACCTTGTCGAAATGGAAGCCATAGGATTTTATCTCGCTTACGCTCAACGGCATGGAGGGCGAAAAGACACCTGCAAGGCCGCTCACCGCCCAACGCGGTATTTCCCAAATGCGGAAGAAGCCAAGTATGTGGTCGATGCGGTAGGCATCGAAGAAATTTGACATATATTGCAGACGACGACGCCACCACACATAGCCGTCGGCAGCCATACGTTGCCAATTATATGTGGGGAAACCCCAATTTTGTCCGTTTGCCGAGAAAGCATCGGGGGGCGCACCTGCCGACACCGACAGGTTGAACTGTTCGGCGTTACACCACACATCGACACCGTTGGGTGCCACGCCTATGGGGATGTCGCCTTTCAGGGCTATGCGCTTGGAATTGGCATAACCATGTGCATGGGACAACTGCGTGAATAGCAGATATTGCACATAGGTGTAGAAGTCTGTTTCGCGTTGTGCCTCGGGGTATTCGGCCACAAGGAGGGAATATGTCGAGGGGGTGCAACGGGCGTAACTGCCCCACTCGTTCATGTTACACCCCAGACGCGACACCAGAAAACGGTACATGGCATAGGGCTGCAACCACTCTTTTTGCACTGCCACGAAGGTACGATAGGCGGCCGACGAGAGCGTGTCGCTGCCTTTTTGGTCGAACAACTCGCGCAGATAGCTCATTTTGAGTGCATACACCGCGCCGTAATCGACAACGGGGGTGTCGCTGAGCAGACGACGCTGTTTTTCGTAGTAGCTGTTGCGACGGGCACTGTCGAGTTTGGGCAACGCGGCGATGTCCATATATATGGGGTTCAGTGCGAACACCGATATGCAGTTATAGGGATAGGAGTCCTCCTTGCCGCCGTACACTGTGGTGTCGTTGACGGGCAGCAGCTGCAACACGCTCTGGCCTGTGCAGGCAAGCCAATCGACCATTTTTTTCAGACAGCCGAAGTCGCCCACGCCCCAATCGTCGTGACTGCGTATGGAGAACAGGGGGATGACCGTTCCGGCAAGGCGCAAACGGGGTGCATCGAAATACAAGGCATCGTAGGTGTGGAAATAGGCTGTGGGGGCATCGGATTCGGGCAACACGATGCAACGGTTAGCCCCTTCCTCCCAACGGGCAACGCCCGACGAAGCGCGTAACGCCACTTTGAACTGTATGCCGGCACTGCCTATGGCCGACGCGTCGAATGTGACGCTCCACATATTATAGGCTACACGGTGCATGACGGGTGCATCGGCTACGTTCCAACCGCCGAGGTTATCGGCATCGCCCACAAGTACGGGGGTCTCGTCGGGCAACACCCCTTGCAACGGCAACGACACAGTGACACTGCGCCCGTACCAATTGGGGGCAAATTCGCAACCGCAGGCATCCAAGGCATGAAACAGACCGAACAGCGCGGTGTACATGTAGTAGCCCGAGGGGGAATTCATCCAACGGTCGTGCAGGACATAGCTGCTGTTCACGCTGTTTATGCGCAGTTCGTGAGGAAAACCACCCCACTCGCTGCGAGCCACCTTGCCGGCACGCACATATTCGTAGGTATAGAACAATTTATCGACATGCTTGTCGATGAGGATTTCGGCATGCCAAACGTCGGGCGACAGTTCGCGCAGGGGCTGCACCCGGGCAGCGGTGTCGCACTCGCTATCGAAATAATAACGCACCTGCAACGAGGCACACTCGGCTATGTGATACGGAATATTCAGTTCTACTTTTTTCATATTCTTTTTTTACGAGACAGCGAAATTACAAAAACTTCTTAACAGAGCAAAAAATAGGGTGGCTAAAAACATCGGCAACAGTCAGAAAGCACAAAAAAGAGTAAATAGAAAGAAAAGCAGTGCAAACAGAATTATTTTGCACACCATTTTACCACAAATAGATGATTATTGTTGAGATTTATAAATAATTTATTTATTTTTGCAATCTACACACCCTTTATAAAAGATTTTTGTTTACAAAAAAGGGCGTAGTTAAAAAAACAGCATAGCAAACGAGAGCAGAGAATAAAGCGTTGCGGAGGGAGTTGACAAAAGCATAGCAAGCAGATACCCCACTCCCTCGTCAGCAACTGCGTTGCTGCCACTCCCTCTCCGGCGAGGGAGAACTAAATAAAAGACTAAGCAATAAAACTGTCCCTCTTTGAAGAGGGACGAGCATTAGTCGAATGACTAATGCGGAGGGAGTTGACAAAAAAACATAGCAAGTAGTTTTCCACTCCCTCGTCAGCAACTACGTTGCCGCCACTCCCTCTCCGGCGAGGGAGAACTAAATAAAAGACTAAGCAAAAATAATTGTCCCTCTTTGAAGAGGGACGAGCAACGCTCCGCGTTGCGGAGGGAGTTGACAAAAAGGAGTTGACAAAAAATAAAAAGAGAAAAATAGAAACAAATAAAATATATTATCATGAGTGACAGATTATTTATTTTTGACACCACGCTACGCGACGGCGAACAAGTTCCGGGTTGCCAATTGAACACAGTTGAGAAAATTCAGGTTGCAAAACAATTGGAACTACTTGGTGTGGACTGCATAGAAGCAGGCTTCCCCATTTCGAGCCCGGGCGATTTTAACTCTGTCATAGAGATTTCGAAAGCCGTTACATGGCCCACTATATGTGCACTGACCCGCGCTGTGGAAAAAGACATAGACGTTGCCGCCGAGGCCCTTAAATATGCCAAACGCAAACGAATACACACCGGTGTGGGCACATCGGATTCGCACATAAAATATAAATTCCGTTCCACACGCGAAAAAATAATAGAGACCGCCGTTTCGGCTGTCAAGTATGCAAAACGCTATGTCGAGGATGTGGAATTCTATGCTGAGGATGCAGGACGCACCGACAACGAATATTTGGCACGCGTGGTAGAGGCTGTAATAAAAGCCGGAGCCACCGTCGTGAACATTCCCGACACCACAGGCTATTGCCTGCCCGACGAATATGGCAAGAAAATAAAGTACCTGATGGAGCATGTCGATGGTATTCACAATGCCATAATTTCGACACACTGCCACAACGATTTGGGCATGGCAACGGCAAACACGCTTGCCGGAGTAATTAACGGTGCGCGACAGGTGGAAGTGACCATAAACGGTATTGGCGAGAGGGCCGGCAACACGTCGTTGGAGGAGATTGTGATGATTACCAAATGCCACCCGACGCTGAACATAGAGACAAATATAAACACACAGAAGATTTACCCCACAAGCCGCATGATTTCGAGCCTGATGAACATGCCGGTGCAGCCCAACAAGGCCATTGTGGGACGCAATGCCTTTGCACACTCGTCGGGAATACACCAAGACGGCGTGCTGAAAGACGTAAGCACATACGAAATTATGAACCCCAAGGATGTGGGCATTGACGACAACTCGATAGTGCTGACCGCACGCAGCGGACGCGCCGCACTGAAATATCGCCTGTCGGTGTTGGGTGTGACGTTGGACGACGACAAACTGAACGAGGTGTACCAAGAATTTCTGCGCTTGGCCGACAAGAAAAAGGAGATACACGACGACGATATATTGGTGCTTGCAGGTGCCGACCGCAGCAGCAACAAGGGTATAAAACTGGATTATCTGCAAGTGACCACCGGACTTAACATACGCTCGGTGGCAAGCATAGGACTGCGCATAGCAGGCGAATTGTTCGAGAGCGCAGCCACCGGTAACGGCCCCGTCGATGCCGCCATAAACGCTCTGAAAAACATAATTCGCCGCGACATGGTGCTACGTGAATTTACCATACAGGCCATAAGCAAGGGCAGCGACGATATGGGTAAAGTACACATGCAGGTGGAGTATAACAACCACGTGTATTATGGTTTCGGTGCCAACACCGACATTGTAAGCGCATCGGTAGAGGCATACCTTGACTGTATAAACAAATTTCAAGACTGACAAATGAATACTCTGTTCGACAAGATATGGGACGCGCATATAGTACAAAAAATCGATGACGGCCCCACACAGCTATACATAGACAGGCTATACTGCCACGAGGTGACAACGCCGCAAGCCTTCGACGAGCTACGCAGCCGAGGCATAGGCTGTCTGCGCCCCGAAAAAATATTCTGCATGCCCGACCACAACATACCCACCATGGAGCAGGAGAAGCCCATAAAGGAGCCGGTGTCGCGCAAGCAGGTGGAGACGCTCGCACGCAATGCAAACGATTTCGGACTGACGATGTTTGGCATGATGCACCCCAAAAACGGCATTATACACGTTGTGGGCCCCGAACTCGGGCTGACACTGCCCGGCATGACGATAGTATGCGGCGACTCGCACACTTCGACACATGGAGCCATGGGTGCAGTGGCATTTGGCATAGGCACAAGCGAGGTGGGCATGGTGATGGCATCGCAATGTATTTTGCAGCAAAAACCCAAGGCCATGCGCATAAGCATCGAAGGCACGCTTGGCAAGGGGGTGACTGCAAAGGATGTAGCACTGTACATAATGTCGCAGATGACAACGAGCGGCGCGACAGGCTACTTTGTGGAGTATGCCGGCAGCGTGGTTCGCGCCATGAGCATGGAAAGTCGTCTGACGCTGTGCAACCTGTCGATTGAAATGGGTGCTCGCGGTGGCATGGTGGCACCCGACGACACCACATTCGAGTATATAAAAGGACGCGAGTATGCACCCAAGGGCGAGGCATGGGACAAGGCCGTTGCCCACTGGAAAACGCTGCATAGCGACGACGATGCCATATTCGACAAGGAATATACGTTCCACGCAAAGGATATCGAGCCACGTATAACATACGGAACGAACCCCGGAATGGGAATGGGCATAACAGAACAGATACCCCACCCCGACAGCATGGACGAAGCAGGCAGGGCATCGTTCTGCAAATCGTTGGAATACATGGGATTTGCACCGCAAGAAAGGCTGTTAGGCCACCCTGTGGACTATGTTTTTGTGGGTTCATGCACAAACGGACGTATAGAGGATTTCAGGGCCTTTGCACAGATAGTGAAAGGGCGACGCAAGGCCGACGGCATAACAGCATGGATAGTACCCGGCTCGTGGAGCGTGCAACGACAAATAGTTGCCGAGGGCATAGATAAAATTCTGCACGAGGCAGGGTTCGAACTGCGACAACCCGGTTGCTCGGCATGCCTTGCCATGAACGAGGACAAGGTACCCGCAGGAAAATATTGCATATCGACAAGCAACAGAAATTTCGAGGGACGACAAGGCCCCGGCGCACGTACCATATTGGCAAGCCCCTATGTGGCAGCCGCAGCCGCAGTGACAGGCTGCATAACAGACCCACGCGAACTACTATAAAAGCACCGACGATGAAAAAAGAAAAATTCAATATAATTACAGACAGCTGCATACCGTTGCCGTTGGAAAACATAGACACCGACCAGATTGTGCCGGCACGTTTTCTTAAAGCCACGACAAGGGAGGGGTTTGGAGAAAACCTATTCCGCGATTGGCGTTTCGACAAGGAGGGCAACAAAATAGAAGATTTTGTTCTGAACAACCCTGCATACAAAGGGTGCATATTGGTGGCAGGCAAGAATTTCGGATGCGGTTCGAGCCGCGAACACGCTGCATGGGCCATTGCCGACTATGGGTTCAGAGTGGTAGTGTCGAGTTTCTTTGCCGACATACACAAGAACAACGAATTGAACAATTTTGTGCTGCCCGTTGTGGTGAGCGAGGAGTTTCTGCAAGCGTTGTTCCACAGTATAGCCGAGGACAACAAAACCACTGTGACGGTGAACCTGCCCGAACAAACCATAACCAACAACAAAACGGGAGCAAGCGAACAGTTCGAGATAAACGGCTACAAGAAACATTGCCTGATGAACGGACTCGACGACATCGATTTCCTGCTCGACAACAAGGATAAAATAGAAAATTACGAGCAAAAAAACGGATAGAACAGCCATTCCCGAATATAAAAAACGGTGGAACGGACAGTTTGCATAAGGAAATAATTTTTAGAAATTTAAACAAATTCACATTGCCACTGCATAAAATATTGAGGTAAACTTCATATTTTTCGCTCGTTTCTTACTATCTTTGCATTGAAAACTTTTGACATATCAAAAGTTTTCAATGCAAATAACAACAGACATATATGGACATAAAAATAGCACTGTTGCCGGGAGACGGTATAGGCCCGGAGATAATAGCACAAGCATTAGAGGTAACAAAGGCAGTATGTAACAAATTCGGACACACGCTCCACTACGAAACGGGGCTTGTGGGAGCATGCGCAATAGACGCAACAGGCAACCCCTACCCCGACGAGACACACGAACTGTGCATGCGCAGCGACGCGGTGCTTTTCGGCGCTGTGGGCGACTTGCGCTACGACAACAACCCCGCGGCGAAGGTACGCCCCGAGCAAGGGCTCTTAGCCATGCGCAAGAAACTCGGATTATATGCCAATCTGCGCCCTGTGACCACATTCCCCTCGCTCATTCATAAATCGCCGCTAAGGCAGGACATAGTACAGGGCACCGACTTCATGTGCATACGCGAACTCACCGGAGGATTGTACTTTGGCAGGCCGCAAGGACGTTCCGAGGACGGCAACACCGCATACGACACATGCGTGTACACCCGCGAGGAGATAACCCGCATAGTGGCACTTGCCTATGAATATGCCATGAAACGCCGCAAGAAGGTGACCGTCGTGGACAAGGCCAACGTGCTTGCCACATCGCGCCTGTGGCGCGAAGTAGCCAAGGAGATAGCCGCGCAATACCCCGACGTGGAGACAGAATTTATGTTCGTGGACAATGCCGCAATGCGTCTGATACAATGGCCATCGTCGTTCGACGTGCTGGTAACGGAAAATATGTTCGGCGACATACTCACCGACGAAGGCTCGGTGATAACAGGCTCGCTGGGGCTGCTGCCATCGGCGTCGATAGGCCGACACACATCGTTGTTCGAGCCCATACATGGGTCGTGGCCGCAAGCAGCAGGACAGAACATTGCCAACCCGCTGGCAACCATATTGTCGGCAGCCATGATGTTTGAATACGCATTTGCCCTGCCACAGGAGGGAAGCCTGATACGCGAAGCAGTGAACGCCTCGATGGAGGCAAATATATGTACAGCCGACATACAATCCGAGGGCATGACACCATGCGGAACAAGCGAGGTGGGCGCATGGATTGTAAACTACATAAACAACAAATAAACCGCACACACGATGACAAGACTGTTGCAAGCCATAATATATTTTGTTGCGCTCATGTTGGCAATGCCAAATGAGGCATCGGCACAAAACAAAAAGAAAGAACAATTTGTGCTTGTCATCGACCCCGGACACGGCGGAAAAGACCCGGGAGCAATAGGTCGCAGGGGTAACAAGGAAAAAACCATCAACCTGAATGTATCGAAAGCCGTCGGGAATATCATAAAAGAGAAATACCCCGAGGTGAAAATCATATACACACGCTCCACCGACGTGTATATTCCGCTGATGCAACGCGCCAATATTGCCAACCGCGCCAAAGCCGACCTTTTCATATCCATACACACCAACGCATCGAAAAGCCGTCAGGCACGCGGTTGCGAGACTTTTACGCTGGGTGCAGGAAGCAACGCCGAGGCAAAAGCCGCTGCAAAATACGAGAACGAGGTGATATTGCAAGAGGAAAACTTCGAACAGGTATATAACGGATTCGACCCGCGTTCCAGCGAAAGCTATATATTATTCGAGTTGCTCCGAGGCCACGACATGGAAAAGAGCGTATCGTGCGCCGAGAAGATACAACGAAAAATGGTTACGCGAAGCAAGCTGAACAACCGCGGTGTATCGTCGGCAGGATTCTTGGTGCTGCACCAAACAGCCATGCCAAGCATATTGGTGGAATTGGGATTTATATCGAACCCCACCGAGGAGAATTTTCTTGCCTCGAAGAACGGACAACAGACGCTTGCCAAGGGCATAGCCGAAGGGTTCTCGCAATTCTACGAGGACTATAAAAAGACCAAAATAGACAACAGCGACACACCTGCAAGAAACCACAATGCGGCACAGAGCAACGATGTGGCACAGACTGTTCAGGAGACACAAGCCAACGAGGAGGAGGCCGCACCGGCGGCAAGCAGCAACGCGCCTATATTCAAAGTACAGATATTAACATCGCAAAAAAAACTAAAAAGCAACGACAAGCGTTTCAAAGGCATAAAAGCCGACTATTACAGAGAAAACGGAGTGTATAAATACACATGCGGAGCATCGACCGACTACAATGCAATAGCAAGAAAACGCAAAGAACTATCGAAAAAATTCAAAGAGGCATTTATCGTGGCATTCAAAAACGGTAAACGCATGGACACGAACAAGGCAATAAAAGAATTTAAGAACAAAAACAGATAAAATGGGAAAAAAGAAAATATTTACACGCGAATTTTTCATAGGTGCAATAGGCATCACCGCCCTTGTCCTGCTATATTTCCTGATAAACTTCTTTAAAGGAATAGACCTTTTCAGAATGGGCGAGATATATTATTTGAAGTTCAACAACGTGAGCCAACTGGTTAATTCCAGCCCTGTTTATCTGAACGGATACAAAGCAGGAAATGTCCGCAGCATAAACTACGACTATTCCAACATGAGCAATATTTTAGTGGAGGTGGAGATTGACAAGAGGGTGCATATTCCCCAAGGGAGCACAGCAAAAATAACCACCCACATGCTTGGAGGAGCCGATATAAGCATAGAACTATCGGACAGCAAGAACATGTTGCAACCGGGCGACACCATAACGGGCATATTGGACCGCGGAATAGCAGGCGAAGCCAACGACAAGATTATGCCTGCATTCGACAAGATGTTGCCAAAAGCAGACTCCATACTTGTGTCGCTGAACGCAATATTGAGCAACCCCGCATTGGCTGCATCGTTGGAAAACACGCAGAATATAACCGAGGAGCTTACCACCACCACAAAACAGTTGAACAGCCTGCTTGCCAATGACATACCGCAGATAACCGAGCGCATGGTGAGGTTGCAGGACGACCTGCTTGCAGTAAGCTCGCAACTGACCGACACCGACTACAAAAGCATGCTGAGCAAGATTGACAGCACGCTAACCGATATACAGCAAATTACCGAGGGGCTGAACAAGGGAGAAGGCACCGCCGGCATGCTGCTGAAAAACAAGGAGCTATATGAGCAGCTGAACACCACCTGCCAAGCAGCCACAAATCTATTGAACGATTTGAAAGATAACCCAAAGAAATATGTTCATTTTTCCTTGTTCGGGAAAAAACAGAAATAGGATAAAAACCAAGTAGGAGTTGTTCACGGAACAACTCCTACTTGGTTTTTATCATGCCCCTTACATCAACGGGTGAAGGGATAGCGTTTGAGTACCGCCCACCGGCGACTCACTATCTCCAACATATATGCTCCCGAGGGCAATCCGCTCACACCCACGCGGGTATTATATCGGCCTTTATACAGGATGTAGCCTGCGGCATCGCGCAGAACAATCTGCATGCCCCATGCAGTAGGCTCGGGCAATGTAAATTCGCTGCGACACATGGAGCGGTTGTCTGTTTTTTCGCTCCAATAGCGTGGCTCGCTCTCCACCCCATAGGCATCGACCGATGTAACAGCCCAATGCACCGTCGATAGCGAATAGCCACTCCATTTATAGACGCTGTCGGCCGATACGGTGGTTACATAATTACGAATGTCGGATATATCGCATGGGGCATCTATGGACATATATACATTGTAGCGCATGGGCAACGTGTCGGCCTGCGATGCAGGCGACCAATGTAGCGCGAGGGTGTCGCCACGTCTGACACCGACAAGATTTGTCGGGGGGCATGGCGTTTGCTTGGCACACCACGTGAGCGGCGGCACAAGGGAGGGCCTGTTGTTTATTTGTGCATAGGCCTGCATAAATCCCTTGGGATTATCGAGCAGATGACGAGTGCGGAACAGGGCCGCACCATGGGCAAATGCCGAGCGCGACGTGTATAGCTGCCGTTTCAGTTCCAACAAATCCCAATCGCCATACTCGGGCAACAAACGATAAGGGGCAAGCCCGGGCACCACGTGACGCCCATAGGAGTTTTCCTGCCAATCGCGCACAAAAGGATAGAAATTGTTTCCGTTGAAATATATCATGGGGAAAAGAATGTCCATGATACCGTCGCGCAACCACTGTTGGGCATCCTGAAAAACCGTATTGCGTGCGTTATAGCCCAACGAGGAGTAAAAAGTTAAATCGGCATGCTTGCCAAGCGGTGCGCAACTGACACGCACCCATGGTTTTATGGATTTCACAGTGCCATAAACAGCCGATACTATGCGTGTGATATTGGAACGACGCCATTCGGCAAGCGACAGCCCCGCACCGTAACGACGGTATAGCTTGGTATCGGGATAGTTCTTGGGAGCGTCGGGATAACGGACATAGTCGAGGTGAATGCCATCGACATCGTAGTTCGACACTATCTCGCGGACAAGGCTCGACAGATAATCGGCTGTGCCCTGTCGGGCAGGCTCCATGTACCAACTGCCTTTATACAGACAGCATAGCTCGGGACGACGGTTTTTGAGCGACGAGCGGCCCATGCCACGCACATGCTGCGCCTTGCCAAGCGGCAATGTAACCAACCAAGCATGCAACTGCATGCCACGTTTGTGACACTCCTCGATGGCAAATGCCAAGGCATCGTAGCCGGGGTTGCCACCATGAACGCCGGTGAGCACCTTTGAAAATGGCTCGATGGACGAAGGGTATATGACATCGCCACGCACACGTGTCTGCAACAGCACGGTATTCACATTGAGCATCTGCAAGGAGTCGAGTATGTTTGTCAGTTCGCGTTTCTGCAACGGAATATCGGCAGGCGACTTCACAAGCGTTCGGGGCCAATCGAGATTTTCTATCGTGGTGAGCCACACCGCCCTATACTCGTACTTGGGCATTTGCCCTGTCTGCGCATAAGAAAAAAACGAGACAAAAACTATTATTAAAGATATTATAAACCTATGTACACTCATTATATCAAAAAAATATCACAAAAATAGTCAAATTCATAATGGAACACCCTATTATGTGGAAATATTTTTGTAATTTTGCAAGTCATTTATGATTTATACCAAAGAAAGATATTTTTTGCGAATAAACGAAGGAAAAACATTTTATAAAATTATTGCATTATGACAAAAGCAAAAAAATTCATTACTTGCGACGGAAACCAAGCGGCGGCACACATCGCCTATATGTTTTCCGAGGTAGCTGCAATCTACCCTATCACACCTTCATCGCCCATGGCCGAGTACATCGACGAATGGGCTGCACAAGGACGTAAGAACCTTTTCGGCGAGATTGTATCGGTACAGGAAATGCAGTCCGAGGGTGGCGCAGCAGGTGCGTTGCATGGTTCATTGCAGGCCGGCGCACTCACAACCACATTCACTGCATCACAAGGTCTGTTGTTGATGATTCCCAACATGTACAAGATTGCAGGTGAATTACTACCCAGCGTATTCCACGTATCGGCACGTTCATTGGCAGGTAGCTCACTTTGTATTTTCGGCGACCACATGGACGTTATGGCTTGTCGTCAGACCGGTTTCGCTATGTTGTGCGAGGGTTCTGTTCAGGAGGTTATGGATTTGTCGGCTGTGGCACACCTTGCTACAATAAAGAGCCGCATACCCTTCATGAACTTCTTTGACGGCTTCCGTACATCACACGAGATTCAGAAAATTGAAATGATAGAACAAGAGGAGATAGCTCCGCTGGTTGACTGGGAAGGCATTCAAGCATTCCGCGACAGAGCATTGAGCCCCTCTTCACCTGTTACTCGCGGTACAGCAGAGAACCCCGAGACATTCTTCACACACAAAGAGAGCGTGAACCCCTTCTACGACGCCGTACCCGACATTGTAGCAGAGTACATGCGTGAAATTTCGGCTATCACAGGACGTCACTACGCACCCTTCACATACTATGGTGCCGAGGATGCCGACCGTGTAATAGTTGTCATGGGTTCGGCTACCGAAGCCACAAAAGAGGCCATAGACTACATGATGGCAAGAGGCGAAAAAGTTGGTTTGGTATCGGTACACCTATACCGTCCCTTCTCGCTCAAATACCTTGCTGCGGTTATGCCCAAAAGCGTTAAGCGCATAGCTGTTCTTGACCGTACAAAAGAGCCCGGAAGCAACGGTGAGCCTTTGTATCTGGATGTTGTAGAGGCATTCTCGAGCTGCGAGGAGCTAAGAGCAATCAACCCCATCATAGTTGGCGGTCGTTTCGGTATAGGTTCGAACGACACAACACCCGCTATCATCATGTCGGTATATGAGAACCTTGCTCTCCCCATGCCCAAAAACCACTTCACATTGGGTATAACCGACGACATTACATTCACTTCGCTGCCCAAGAAAGAGGAAATAGCTGTTGTCGAGGGTATGTTCGAGGCTAAATTCTACGGTCTTGGTGCCGACGGTACAGTAGGTGCAAACAAGAACTCTATCAAGATTATTGGCGAGAACACCAACAAGCACTGTCAGGCATATTTCTCGTACGACTCGAAGAAATCGGGTGGTTTCACATGCTCGCACTTGCGTTTCGGCGACAACCCCATACGCAGCACATACCTTGTGAATACTCCTAACTTCGTGGCATGCCACGTACAGGCATATTTGCGCATGTACGATGTGGTTCGTGGCTTGCAAAAGGGCGGTACATTCCTTTTGAACACTGTTTGGGATGGCGAGGAGCTTGCAAAACACTTGCCCAACAACATCAAGAGATATTTCGCCGAGAACGATATCACAGTATATTATATAAACGCTACAAAGATAGCACAGGAGATAGGTCTTGGTAACCGTACCAACACCATACTGCAAAGCGCATTCTTCCGCATCACCGGCGTTATCCCCGTTGACCTTGCCATAGAGCAGATGAAGAAATTCATCGTTAAATCATACGGCAAGAAAGGTCAGGACATTGTGGACAAGAACAATGCAGCCGTTGACCGTGGTGGCGAATACAAACAACTTGCAATAGACCCCGCATGGGCAACACTTCCTGCCGATGCTCCCGTTGAGCGCGACGAGCCCGACTTCATAAAGAACATTGTACGTCCCATAAATGCACAAGACGGTGGCATGTTGCCCGTTTCGGCATTCAAAGGCATTGAGGATGGTACATGGCCTTGCGGTACATCGGCATACGAGAAACGCGGTGTGAGCGCATTCGTTCCCAAATGGGATATGGAAAAATGTATCCAATGTAACCGTTGTTCATACGTTTGTCCTCACGCTTGTATCCGTCCGTTCGTTATGGACGAGCAAGAGGCTGCCGGTATAAACGCCGACAAGATAGAAATGAAGGCACCTGCGGCACTCAAAGGCATGCAATTCCGCATACAGGTGGGTGTAATGGACTGCTTGGGTTGCGGCAACTGTGTTGACGTATGTCCCGGTAACCCCAAATTGGGCGGCAAAGCACTTACCATGGTTCCATTCGAGGACGAAAGAGCCGAGGCTGCAAACTGGGATTACTGCGTGAAGAACGTCAAGAGCAAACAATCGCTCATAGACATAAAGAGCAATCCCAAGAACTCGCAGTTTGCCACACCGTTGTTCCAATTCTCGGGTGCATGCTCGGGTTGCGGTGAGACACCTTATGTAAAACTCATCAGCCAGCTATATGGCGACCACGAGATAGTTGCAAACGCAACAGGTTGCTCGTCGATATATTCTGCATCGGTTCCCTCGACACCCTACACCACCAACGAGAAAGGCGAAGGTCCTGCATGGGCAAACTCACTCTTCGAGGATTTCTGCGAGTTTGGTTTGGGTATGAAGCTTGCCGAGAACAAGATGCGTGCACGCTTGGAGCGTCTGCTCACCGAAGTTCAAGGCTGCGACTGCTGCACCGACGAGTTGAAGTCACTTGCACAACAATGGATTGAGAACCGTTTCAGCTCGGCTGTGACAAAAGAGATAGCTCCTGCCATAATTGCTGCATGCGAGGCTTGCGACTGCGATAAATGCAAAGAGATACTCAGCATAAAACAATACCTTGTTAAGCGTTCACAATGGATTATCGGTGGCGACGGCGCATCGTACGATATCGGTTACGGTGGTTTGGACCACGTAATAGCATCGGGCGAGGATTTGAACATCCTTGTTCTCGACACCGAGGTTTACTCGAACACCGGTGGTCAGGCATCGAAATCGACTCCTCTTGGAGCTATTGCCAAGTTTGCCGCATCGGGTAAACGTATCCGCAAGAAAGACTTAGGTATGATAGCAACAACATACGGCTATGTATATGTAGCGCAAATAGCAATGGGCGCAAGCTACGACCAATGCTTGAAGGCTATACGCGAGGCCGAGGCTTATCCCGGTCCTTCGCTCGTGATTGCATACGCTCCCTGTATCAACCACGGTATTCGCAAGGGTATGGGCAAGGCACAAGCAGAGCAGGCTGCCGCTGTTGAATGTGGCTACTGGCACTTGTGGCGTTACAACCCCGCACTGGAAGAGGAAGGCAAGAACCCATTCACACTCGACAGCAAAGAGCCTCAGTGGGATAAGTTCCAAGAATTCCTACAAGGCGAGGTACGTTACGCATCGCTTGCTAAACAGTTCCCCGCAGAAGCACAGGAATTGTTCGACGCAGCCGAGAGCATGGCTAAGAAACGCTATGCAAGCTACCTGCGCATGACTAAAATGGATTGGAGCAACGAGTAATAAACACGTTTCCACTCTATAAAAAAGTATAGCCCAAACTTTGTTTGGGCTATACTTTTTTTATGGCAACGGTTCAATATCGGGGGGGAAGGGAGGCATAGGCAGATTGCCACACAAACAGCGGCATTGCCGAGGGAGCGCGACTGCTGCCATAAATCATAAAATCTAAGCAAGGGCATGCCCTTGCTTAGATTTTATGATTTTGCGGACAAAGCATCAGTAGTATATCACTCTATTGGTTTCAATGGGTATAGTATGCCTTTTTTCTCGGTTAGGCGTGCTTTGGCCGAGCCAAAATTTAGTTGTAGGTCGAGGAGAATGGGCATGTGATTGGCATCGTCGGTAACAAAAAAGTTTACTAACTCTTTTTCCTTGCCGTCATCTTCCTCGACAAGTGATATTACGAGGCAGTTGTATTTGTGTCCGTCGTCGGCTTTCAGAACTTTGCGACCGCGATATATCAGGTGCTGGGGCTCCACACGCTTGCCTGTTGCCACCGAGAAGGTTAGCCGTTGGTTCTCCTTCAACGATGCAAAATCGAGCGTGCGGGCATAGGCCAGAAGACTCATCATGTCATAGACGCTTTTGTCATAGAGCTCCTCGATGTAACGGGGCGATTTCTTATCGCGACGATAGTACTGCGACACTTTTGTCTTGCCATTGGCAAGGTAGTCGTACCACACTTCGCTCACAGAATAGCGTTTACCCTCGGCCGAGGCTTTACGATAATAGAGCGGTTTCAGGTCGGGGGTGAATATAGTGGTCAGGGTGTCGCGCATCCTGAAAAAGGCATCGGCCTTGCTATTTGTGGTACTGAGCAAGCGCATGTACTGCGCACGTTTTCCGTGGAAAAGGGTATCGCGTATCGTAAGTGAGGCTCCACCTGCTTTCACCCATATAAATTTCCAGTTAAAATAGAAATTGCAGCGTAACTCCTCGCCCGACTTGAAAGCCGGTGTCTGCCTTAGGTTTTGCGCTACAAGAGGGGTGTGCGCAAGAAACAGCATGCAGGTGAACATCGAAACAGAAAGGAAAGCTATGCTCTTTTTCATTTGTTAGAATTTTCTATCGGCGTTACGATTGCGTTTTTTCTTTTCTTTGTCGGGCTTCTGTTTTGTTATTTTAAGCGGTTTTTGCTTATTGAGCGGCATTTTTATATCCCAATCGTCTTGGTCGTACTCGAACATGGCACGTAGTTCCAATTCGTGCGGATAGTAATAGACTCGTTCGGGCTGCAATCCCTTGGAATAATCGCCTGTATCCCATTTTCCATTGCCGTTTTCGTCCATCAACAGACGCAGATAATATTTTCCGGGCTTTATGAAATAGAATGTACAGCGGGAGTCTTTCGTGGGCAACGACCTGACGACTGCGCCGTCTTGTTTCAACAGCTGAACGATGGCTCCTGTGCCTGCTCCGGGGATGGCAAGGTTGAGCACTGCATAGTCGTCGAGCGAACGGAATTTCATGCCCTCCTCGAATTTATCGGATGTGCCGCCATACAGCCCATGGAACGCAGCCGAATCGACTGTGACCTTATATTTCTGTTCGGGACGCCACTCGGCATATACGGTATATTGCCTGTGTTTTTCGTCGTTACGACGGAACAGGAAGGGGATATCGACATAGGTGGAGTCGTCAATGGCTTTCTGCACATGTATCTTGGAGGTGTCTATGCTCGACAACGGCTCATCGAACCCTATTCTGTATGGGATATTTACATCCATGGAACCCGAATTATAGGATTTTATTTTCAGTTCCTTGGTGGGTGGTATATATTCGGGTGGGTTGTTCTCGTCGTAATCGGGACGTTTACGGGAGTTTTTCTGGAAGTTTTTCTTGGCCTTTTCGTATGCTTCGAGTTCCTCTTCCAATACTCGCGCAAAGGATTTGCGTGGTGCAAGGTACAGGGTGTCGCATCGGGGTATGAAGTTCCCCACCGAGTCGGTTACTTTATATGTAACAGACAGTTCCAAGGTGTCTTTGTGATATATCGTTGTGTCTTTTATCCAATACAGCAGGGTGTCCATTTTCTCTGACGCTTCCACCACAAAGGCGTCTTTGTCGTCGAAATTAAGGCCTTTTACCACCGGCATGCTGTCGTTGCTGTCGGCAAAAAATAGCGTGAAGGAGTTATGTTCTTTGCGAGTGCTTTTAAGCAGATACTGCGAGTAAAACTCCTCCTCGAATGAGCGCAGTATAATATCGTCGGGACGGAAACGGATATAGGGCACGTAGCGCAATGAATCGACGGTGACGCTGTCGCGCCAAATGGTGTCGGTGCGCACATCGGGCGTTGCATAGGGCGATATAACGCTCTCCAAGAATGCTATTTTCTCGCTTTTTTGGTCGAAGCGATAGTTTTGATTGGCATCGGAGAGTGCATACACGCGGTAGTTGCCGGGGGCCAAGCCTTTTATAGTGAAACGGCCACGACTGTCGGTGCGCGACACTCGCTCGAACGGGCGTTTATAGAAGGCTGAGTCGTCGCCGGCGGTATATATGCCCACCAACATGCCCTTTACAGGCTCCAAGTCGGAGGCATTGAGCACTGTTCCCGAAACGGCCAAGGTATCGACGGACTCGCCGGTGGAGAATACGAACGAGAAGTTTTCCAATGGGTTGCTCTCGTTGTTATCGACAACGGCGTCGTTGAAATCGACCGAATATGTGGTATTGGGTTTTAGCGAATCGAAAAGCTCTATTGTAATACGTTTGCCATTGTATTTTACTTCGGGCATCTCCATTTGCGGTGGCGACACAACAATCTTCTCGAAAGCGTTTTCGAGTTTTATATTCTCGTCGAATTCGAGTACTATCTTTTTTTCGGTAGTGTTTACGCTGTTCATGGCGGGCCGGCTCGACAGGAATACAGGCGGCTCCTCGTCGTAGGGACCGCCGTCGGGCGTGCCGATGCTTGCACACGCAACCAGCAACAGTAAAAATACGATGTATATTATTTTAGAGCTCCTATCCATAACTATTTGTTCATTAATTGCAATTCATCGATATACTGACGACTATTGCTCAAACGGGGTACTTTGTGTTGTCCGCCTAATTTGCCTTTACTTTTCAGCCAGTCGTTGAAAAGGCCTTTACGCGCTTCGACTATTTCGAGGGCTTGCAATGTTATATTCTTATAACGCTTTGCCTCGTAGTCGGAGTTTATCTGTTGCAAGGTGGTGTCGAGTACCGCTGCGAAATGCTCCAAGGAGTCGGGTGCTTTGGAGAACTCGATGAGCCACTGGTGACGGCATTGTGCATCGGAATCCATGAAAACCGGGGCGGCTGTGTATTCGGCCACTTGCGCTCCTGTCTCGGCACAGGCCTTGGCAAGACCTTTTTCGGCATTATCGACTATCAGTTCTTCTCCAAACGCGTTTATAAAGTGTTTTGTTCGTCCTGTGATGACTATTTTATAGGGTTCTTTGCTTGTAAAACGCACTGTGTCGCCTATCATATAGCGCCACAAACCGCACGAGGTACTTATGAGCATGGCATAGTTCTTGCCTACCTCGACTTCCCATAGGGGCAATACCTTGGGATTGGGCGATTCGAGTTCCTCGAATGGTATGAACTCGTAGAATATGTCGTAGTCTATCATCAGTAACATCGACGGGTCGGATGGGTCGTTCTGTATGCCGAAGAAGCCTTCGCTGGCGTTATATGTCTCCATATATTTCATGTCGGGCTTGCGTATCAACTGCAAATATTGCTCGCGATAGGGGGTGAATGCCACTCCGCCATGGAAGAACACCTCGATGTTGGGCCATAGCTCCTCGACGCTGTTCTTGCCTGTGATGTCGAGCATGTGACGCAGTACGGCCATCATCCACGAGGGTACTCCCGAGATATTTGTGACGTTTACGTTTGCCGTTGCTCGCGCTATCTTGTCCATTTTCTCTTCGAAATCGCTAAGCAGCGCGACTTTTTTCTCGGGGACACGCAGGAAGTTCACCAAGGGGTTCACGTTCTCTATGAGGATGGCACTAAGGTCGCCTACCAACGAACCGGGCAGATTATAGTTCGACGCATGACTGCCGCCCAATATGAGGCCTTTGCCCGAGAAGAAACGGCTTTGCGGATTGTTGCGCAGATACAAGGATACTACATCGAAGCCGCCTTTGTAGTGTGCGTTTTGCAATCCTTGGGATGTCACCGGGATGAATTTGCTTTTGTCGTTTGTGGTACCCGACGACTTTGCATACCAGCGGCAGCGTCCCTTCCACAATACATCGGACTCGCCATGACGCATGCGGTCGATGTAGCCTTTCAGACTCTCGTAGTCTTGTACGCCCACCGACGAGGCAAAATCGCTATATTTGCGTATAGTGCCATAATTGTGTTTCACACCCCACTCTGTCGAAGCGGCTGTACCCACAAGGCGTTCAAGTACCTTTGTCTGTATGCTTTCGGTGTTATTGGCATACTTTTCTATCTTACTTGCTCTGCGGCAAATAAACGGTCGCAGCAATTTTGTCTCGTTCATAAGCGAATTGTTTTATTTGTGTCGGCTACAAGGACTACTGTTATTTATTTATAATTTTCCAAACCTCCTTTAAGGAATTTCAGATAAGAATCGACATTTGTGTCGTGTGTATAGGCTCCATTCAATGGTGTACCATTGTTATCGACAAGCACGTAGAATGGCTGTGCATTTGCTCCGAATTTATGGCGTTGCAGATAGCTCCATTTGTCGCCTATGGTGCGCAGTTTAGTTGTTGCTCCCTGCTCCTCGACTATTATGGGCTCGTCGAGCGGTGTTTTATCATCGACATACAACGATATGAGTACGTAGTCGTTGCGCAGTATGTCTATCACTCTGTCATCGGTCCACACTGCGGCTTCCATTTCGCGGCAGTTAACGCAACCATGGCCTGTGAAATCTATCAACACCGGTTTTTTCTGTTCTTTTGCTATGCGCATACCCTCTTCGTAGTCGTAGCTTACGGGGTGTACTTCGTTGTCGTTAAGACTGAAATCCTGTGTCCACATGGGAGGAGCGAATGCGCTTATGGCTTTACAGGGAGCACCCCACAAGCCGGGTATCATATAAATGGCAAATGCCAAGGATATTAATGCAAGGAAGAACTTGGGAACGGAGGTTTTTTTCTCGTTCTCGTCGTCGTGAGGCAAGCGTATTATGTTCAGCAAATAGAGGCCCAAGCAGATGAACAGGGCTATCCATAGTGCCAAGAATACTTCGCGGTCGAGCAATCCCCAGCCGTATGCCAAGTCGGCAACCGAGAAGAATTTAAGGGCAAACGCCAATTCCACAAATCCCAAAACTACTTTTACGGTGTTCATCCAACCACCCGAGCGGGGCACCTGTTTTAGCAATGTCGGGAATATCGCAAAGAATGTAAATGGCAATGCCAATGCTATGGCAAAACCAAGCATACCTATTGCAGGGCCAAAGAAAGAGCCCTCGGCTGTCATCTCGACGAGCAAGAAACCGATGATGGGACCGGTGCAGGAGAAAGAGACCAGCACCAATGTAAACGCCATGAAGAAAAGGCTTAACAGACCGGTGGTGCTGCTTGCTTTTTCATCGACTTTGTTCACCCACGACGAGGGTAATGTAAGTTCAAAACCGCCAAGGAACGATGCGCCGAAAAGCACAAGCATCAAGCAGAAAATTATATTGAATACGGCATTTGTCGAAAGTGCGTTAAGTGCGCTTGCTCCGAATGTAAGTGTCACGAACAGACCAAGTGTCAGATATATTACAACGATAGACAATCCGTATGTGATAGCCTCGGTAAGTGACTGCTTACGGCTTTTTGTGCGTTTCAGGAAGAAGCTCATTGTCATGGGGATGATTGGCCACACGCAGGGTGTGAGCAAGGCTATAAATCCGCCGCCAAGTCCCAACAGGAATGTGAGCCACAAAGAGCGTTCGCCGCTTGTGCCATATTCGTCCAATTTATCGACAACAGGCTCCCATAGCACTTGTGCGTAATTGTCGCTCGACGCAGGCTCGACGGCTTGCGCTGTTGCAGAAGCGGCTGCTGCATCGACGGTTGCTTGGGGTGTTTCGTGCTTGGGCTGTTCAACAGCGGCCGATGACGCTTGCGCCTTGGGCTCCTCTTTTTTAACAGCAGAAGCCGCTGTTTGTGCTGCTGCAACGTCGGCAGTACCGCTCACCACAAAATCGTAGTTTGTGGGTGGCAGACAGCTCTCGTCGTTACATGCGCCATACTGCAAATAGCCCTCTATTTTGTATTCCGGGGCTGTTGCCTTGAATTTTTGCACGAATGTGGCTGTACGCTCGAAATATTTTACCTGCATCTCGAACATAGGGTCGAAAACCTCTATTGCTTTTGTCATTGGAGTTAGTTTACCGACGAGCTCCGCACCCTCTATTTTATCGACATTGAATGTGGCCGATGTGGGACCATCATCGGGAAGGTCGGTTGAATACAAGTGCCATCCTTCGCCTATGGTGGCATTAAAAGTTATAGTACCCTCTGCACCATTAAGTTTATGCTCCTGTGTCACTGTTATAGGATTGTGAAACTGGGCATTTAGTGTGACTGCTACGAATAGCGTCAAAATAGTTAATAGTTTCTTCATATATTTTAATTTTTAATTTTATAATTCCATTGGGTTCTTACGTATTCTCCACTCGGCGGGATATAGGTTGTTGGCCCTGTTGCCTACATTTTTTGCAAATCCTAAGGGAACGCCTTGGTAGGTGAGCAGGATTATTCCCATGGGGGCGTCGGGCAGCACAAGCGTCTCGCGGTGCAGATACATGAGCGCGGCCTCACGCCCGACATCCACGCAATGAAAAGCATGGACATTCAAGTGGGCACTCATGGCCAAGGCATGCAACGGCTGTGGCTTGTTGTGTTTCAGCGATGCCAATGGCAAAGCATAATGCAATATTTTCATTCTATCGACAATGGTTTGCATTGCCTGTAAATGCAGTTTTGGCACTGCCACAATGGTTTCGCCATTGAGCAGGAATTCGAAATCGGCAGGGTTCACCAACCAATTCTCTATATCTTTTTTTATTTTTTGCGGACATAGTTGCACACGTGGCATGCGCATTCTTGCGCTCGTCGGGTGACCTTTCTTGCGCAAAACGCTCAGGAAAAAGCCTTCGCCCTTTGTATATCCCGGTATGAAACGATATACGGGGTTGTTACCGCCTTGCAGATTACTTGTGACGCCCCATTCCTCGGGTATATTCAGTGCGAGCACATCGGCACCAAGTTCGTTGGCTATCCACGACACGCATTCCTCGTTTTCCTCGCTGTTGAATGTACATGTGCTATATACAAGCAAGCCGCCCGGAGCAAGAGCGCTCCACACATCAGAGAGGATTGTACGCTGACGCTTCACGCATTGTTGTACATTGGCCACGCTCCACTGCTCCACTGCCGTAGCATCCTTTCGGAACATACCCTCGCCCGAGCAGGGAGCATCCACCAAAATAAAATCGAACATATTCTCGAATTTCGAGAAATCGCATGGTTCATTTTTTGTTACAACCACCGATGCCGCACCCCATTTTGTTACATTCTCGGCAAGCACTTGTGCTCGTGAGGAGACAGGCTCGTTCACAACAAGCATGCTGCCTGCCGGCAACACCGAAAGCAGATGAGTGGACTTGCCACCGGGAGCCGCGCATAAGTCGAGTGCGCGAACCGGAGCATCGACATACTGTCTGACAACCTGCTCCAAGAACATCGAGGAGGCCTCCTGAACATAATAGCCACCGGCATGGAAAAGAGGGTCGCCCGTAAACAGAGGGCGTGTGTCGAGGTACTCGGCATGCGAAGCCCATGGAACCGGATTGCCTATGTTTTCGGGCAAGTATTTTACACTGTTGTAACGTATGCTTACAACAGGTGAGTCATTCAGTGCATCGCTAAACTGTGCAAATCGTTCTTCCCCGAACAGGCTCCTTGTACGTGTAACAAATTCTGTGTTTAGTTCCATTTTGGTCTTTACGTCGCATTGCACCGGGGCAACAGACACTACAACCTGCGAAGGTACGAAAATTCCGTATTATATACAACAAGATACAATTTTATTCGGTGATTTATTTTGCATCCACGTACTATTATTTAGGGTATAACGCTTGCCATAAGCAAAAAAATAAGTATCTTTGCTAAAAACAGCGGGAACAGACTGCGCTCGCTTTGAACACATACACAACGAAATATATTTACAATATAGTATAATTTAATACATGAAACAATATTTAGAGCTCTTAGACAGAATACTGACAGAGGGAGCAAAAAAAGAGGACCGCACAGGAACAGGAACCATAAGCGTTTTCGGACATCAAATGCGTTTTAACATGCAAGAGGGTTTCCCCTGCCTGACAACAAAAAAACTACACCTGAAATCCATAATCCACGAGCTGCTTTGGTTTTTAAATGGTGACACCAATGTAAAATACCTTCAAGACAACGGTGTCAGGATATGGAACGAATGGGCCGACGAAAACGGCGATTTAGGACATATATATGGCTACCAGTGGCGTTCGTGGCCCGATTACGACGGAGGGCACATCGACCAAATAAGCGAAGTCATCGAGACACTGAAACACAACCCCGACTCGCGACGCATTATAGTAAACGCATGGAACGTTGCCGATATAAAAAATATGAATCTGCCACCATGCCACGCCATGTTCCAATTCTACGTAGCCAATGGCAGACTAAGCCTTCAACTATACCAACGCAGTGCCGACTGTTTCTTGGGGGTACCATTCAACATAGCGTCATATTCGTTGCTACTGCTCATGGTGGCACAGGTGACAGGGCTGGAAGCCGGGGATTTCATACATACCTTGGGCGATGCGCACCTATACACGAACCACATAGAGCAAGCCAAGCTCCAACTGACACGCCAGCCATATGCACTGCCACGAATGAAAATAAACCCCGATGTAAAGGACATATTCGGGTTTAAATTCGAAGATTTCAGTTTAGAGGATTACACCGCACACCCACACATAAAGGGCGTTGTGGCCGTATAAAAACGACAAAGCCATGCCACAAATAGCACTCATAGCAGCCGTAGCACAAAACCGCGCAATTGGCTGCAAGAACAAACTCATTTATTGGTTGCCCAACGACTTGAAACGCTTTAAGGAACTGACCACAGGGCACACCATAATCATGGGCAGCAACACGTTCCGTTCGTTGCCAAAGGGAGCATTGCCCAACCGTCGCAACATAGTGCTGTCGCGCAAGGAAGCCGAGTTTGCCGGAGCAGAATGTTACCCCTCGCTCGACAAGGCGTTAGCGGCATGCAATAACGAGGATATCGTCTATATCATAGGTGGAGCTATGCTCTACGAAACGGCAATGCCGATAGCCACCACCCTTTTTCTAACCGAAATAAATGACACCCCGGCAGAGGCTGACGCATTCTTCCCCACGCTTGGAGACGATTGGGTGGCGACAGAGCGCGAACAACATTACAAGGACGACAAACACCCCCACGACTACGCATTTGTGACGTACAGCAGGAAATAAACAAAAAGCCCGGCCCAAGCAGGCGCAGATGACCCGGCGTTTCAGTTTGCTTAGCACAACAAAACACAATCGGCTACCAATTGGTAGCCGATTGTGTTTATGTCGAGATAGTATCAATTAGCGTTGTGTAGCCGAATATACTATCGATAGTGCCCACGCTTTACGAAGTTCCAACTTGACATCGGTCATGATACCCATGGGAGTATCTTTGTCGCTCTTGATGGAAACTTTCATAAACGGTTTATCACGTTCTGCCAAACTTGCACGCTCGTCTTGTATGTAATCGCGGATGTGAGATACATCGGCAAACTTGTCATTGAGCTGGATACGGCTCATAGAACCCAATTTTGCACGATACTCACGTGTAGGCTTTCCTATGTATATATTAGAAACCAAAGACTTACGTTCAAGTTTCTCTAACTCGGTTCCTGCGGGGACTTTGAATTCCACTTTGAGTTCTACTTCGCGCATTGATGTTACAATCATAAAGAAGAACAAAATAGAGAATATCAAGTCGGGCAATGACGAGGTATTCAACTCGGGCATTTCTGCCTTTCCTTTATTCTGAAACTTACTCATAGTGCTATTATTGGTTTCCGTAACTCTTAGGCTCAGCCTCTGAAATCATACATTTATAGTACTGACGAACTGCCAACTGTTGGTCCTCGTTACATTGGTTGTAACCGTAACCAAATGTTCTTTTTGCAAGTTCATCACGCAATTCGTTATATGCTCCGTACAATTCGTTCTCTATTTGGAAGTACAAATCGTAGCTTGTTGCACGGTCGGTCACAAAGGATATCACGTGATTTTTTGTGATATTTTGCACTCCAAACGGTGCAGGCAATTCAACGGCATGCAATTCGGGTAATTTGGGATTGTTGTCCTTGTTAGCAATAAATTCTTTTGCCAACTGACGAATCTCGCTCAAATCGACCAATTTGTGTTCACTATTACCAACCTTTGCCATGATATCGTTGTGCATATTCACAGTAACAACCATTGTGTTACGTTCTTTAACCTTGGGAGGATCCTGTTGGTTCTCCTCGGGAGGGTTAGGAAGACGCACGTGAAGACCGCGGTCGGTATCCATAGAGGTGGTCACAAGGAAGAAAATGAGCATGATGAATGAGATGTCCGCCATAGAACTACCATTCAACCCCGGAACTTTCTTTTTTCCTTTTGCCATTTTATATACTATTTATTAAGCCTTAACTTTGTTTATTACTTTAAACACACCGGTCAAGCTCACGAGTGTACAAATTATTGTAACGCTGAGCAATACATACTGTACATAAATACAAACATCGGTAAATTTAAGGATAGCGCTATCTTCAAAAGCCTTACCGTTGTTCATAACGGGAGCGTCATCGGAAATAGCATATGCACCACCAATGAGAGCAGCAAAAAGAACGACAGAGGCAACACCTTTAATAGCCGATTTGGGGTTTGTTTTTAGAGTAGCAAAGAACTGTACCAATGCAAATAAAACGGCACAGAGTATACAAATTACAAGCAGTGCATACATCCAGTACATAAGAAGATCGGTATGTGCCGGATCCAATGCAGGACCTGCTGCAACCATCACTGTATTATCGTAGCCATGGAAGTAGAACAACAGTAGAACTACCGCTGACACTGCCATAAGTACATACAATACATAGGTTGAAAGTTTTTCAAAAACAGCAGCTTTATTCATAATTCTTATTGATTTTTAAGCTGTTAAAATTACTTCTTGAGGTTGTATTTTGTAAGAAGGTCGAGAAGAACGATTGAAGAGTCCTCCATGTCGGCTGTAAGAGCCTCTATCTTACCAAGGATGAAGTTGTAGAATACTTGAAGTACAAGCGCAACAACGATACCATACACAGTTGTGATAAGGGCCACTTTCATACCACCGGCAACGACTGTCGGAGAGATATCACCTGCTGCTTGGATGTTGTCGAATGACATAATCATACCGATCACAGTACCCAAGAATCCGAGTGAAGGAGACATCGCGATGAAAAGAGTAATCCATGAGCAACCTTTCTCCAACTCACCTGCTTTAACGCTACCATAAGAAACAACCGAACGCTCAACTACGTCAAGACCATCGTTGATGCGAAGAAGACCTTGATAGCAGATAGAAGCAACGGGACCCGGAGTCTCGCGGCAAATAGCTTTTGCAGCCTCAACATCGCCTTTTTCAAGAGCAGCAGCAACAGCCTCCATAAGTTTCTTTGTATTAACCTGAGCAAGGCTCAAATAGATGATACGCTCAATACAGAAAGCAAGACCAAGAACCATTGCGATAGCAACGAGTGACATAAACGAAGCGTCACCCTCGATGAACTTGGTTTTAAGTGTCTTGTGGAAACCCTCGCTTTGAACTTCCTCTACGGCAGCGGGAGCCTCAGCCTCTTCTACGGCAGGTGCTTCGGGAGCAACTGCTGCTGTGTCAGCAACTTGTTCTGTTTGTGCATCTGCTGCAGGAGCTGCGTCCTGAGCAACAACTGTCTGGGTAGCACCAAATGTAAACATACCCACCATTGCAAGAATTGCAAAAATCTTTTTCATGTGTGTAATTTTTAAAAATTGGTTATTTTAATGTTAATAATTATTTCTTATTCTGCGGAAAGAGGGGGATTCGAACCCCCGATACGCTTTTGACGTATACACGCTTTCCAGGCGTGCCTCTTCAGCCACTCGAGCACCTTTCCTTAACATGGCAGCCAACATATAAACGGACGCAAGTTACAAAAATTATATATTTTGCACACCAATTTCGGGCAAAAGTAACTATTTTTTTTCAAATTCATAAACATTTAAACAAAAACCTTTGCATAAATTGTTAATTGAGTTTAAATATCACTAATAAACCAACTTTACGTATATACTTTTTGTAAAAGTACAAGAAAACTTTGTGCGCTTTATATTTTTTTTAGCTATATTCGCATTTTGGAACAAAGGCAAAAGAGGCATTGATGAAAAAATGCAATATTATAAATAATATACTGAATGCCATAAACCCTTATCATTGGGTGACATGGGCAAGAAACCGTGCATTCGACCATGGGATTTTAAAAAGCAGTAGTTTTGAAATCCCCACTATATGCATAGGAAACATCACCATAGGGGGAACAGGGAAAACGCCCCACACCGAATATCTTATTAATTTATTAAATAATGAGTATTCGGTTGCTGTACTCAGCCGAGGGTATGGACGAAAGAGCAAAGGCTTCATAAAAGCCGACGAGCATGCCACCATGCAGCAGATTGGCGACGAACCCTTTCAAATAAAGAGCAAGTACCCCGATATAATTGTTGCTGTTGACGAAAAACGGGTACATGGAATAGAGCAACTATTAAAAGGCAGTCCCAAGCCCGAAGTCATTCTTCTGGACGATGCCTACCAACACCGATACGCAAAGGCAGGGATATACATTTTGCTAATCGACTTTAACCGCCCCATCTGGAATGACCGCGTTCTCCCGTTTGGCAGGCTGCGCGAGTCGATGGCAGGAAAGGAACGAGCCGATATCATAATAATCACCAAGTGCAGCACCGAAATGACGGCACAACAGCAAGAATATTGCCGCAGAGCGGTACGCAACAAAAAAGGCGCACCGGTATTTTTCTCGACAATGAAATATGGGCAACCCTACCCTTTGTTTTCCACGCAACAGGGAAAAGCACCGAGCCTCGACGGATGCAGCGTATTATTGCTCACAGGCATCGCCGCGCCACAGCCACTAAAAAACGAGCTGGAACGACAAGGAGCCAAAGTGCGCCTGATGCAATATGCCGACCACCACAATTTTTCGGTTCAGGAATTACAAAACGTAGCCCATGAATTTGAAAAAGAGAAAACAAACAACAAGATAATAATCACCACCGAAAAAGACGCGGCACGACTGACCGCACAAACAGAACTGCCAAGTGTTATAAAAGAGAATATATACGCCCTACCCATCGAGGTAGATTTTTTGAACGAAGAAAAAAATATTTTTAACCAAACAATATCAGACTATGTTAGAAAAAATTAAAGAGACCGCCGATTTCTTAAAGGCAAAAATGACAACCCACCCCGAGACAGCCATTATATTAGGTACAGGATTGGGTAGTTTAGTTAACGAAATTACCGACAAATACGAAATTGAATACAAGGATATTCCCAATTTTCCGCTATCTACGGTAGAGGGCCACTCGGGCAAACTAATATTCGGCAAGCTCGGCAACAAGGAGATTATGGCCATGCAAGGTCGTTTCCATTATTACGAGGGCTATTCAATGAAGGAGGTAACATTCCCCGTACGCGTCATGCGCGAGCTTGGCATTAAAACACTGTTCGTGTCCAATGCAGCAGGCGGCATGAACCCCGATTTCCTCATTGGCGACCTGATGATTATAAATGACCATATAAATATGTTCCCCGAGCATCCATTGCGCGGAAAGAACATCCCCTATGGCGACCGTTTCCCCGACATGAGCAAGGCGTACAGCCCCGAGCTGATAGCCATGGCCAAGGAGATAGCAGCCGAAAAAGGCATACGAGTAGTCGAGGGCGTGTACCTTGGCACCCAAGGCCCCACATTTGAGACACCAGCCGAATATGTCATGTTCCACCGCATGGGTGGCGATGCAGTAGGCATGTCCACCGTACCCGAGGTAATAGTAGCCCGCCACTGCGGAATACGCGTATTCGGTATTTCGGTAATCACCGACTTGGGAATAGAGGGTGTCGTTGTGGAAGTAAGCCACGAGGAGGTACAAAAGGCTGCCGACGAGGCACAACCCCGCATGACCACAATATTCCGCGAGATAGTAAACAGAGCATAACAGATGAACAGAGGCAAAAGAACCGAAATAGCCACCCTTGGCGAGTTCGGACTCATAGAACACCTGACATCGGAGCTTACCCCCATGAACAAAGAGAGCATTATGGGGGTGGGCGACGATGCAGCCATCCTGCATATCGACAACCACGAGGAACTGCTTGTGAGCACCGACATGCTCATGGAAGGCATCCACTTCGACCTGACATATTTTCCGTTGAAGCACCTTGGCTACAAAGCCGCCATGGTAAATTTTTCGGATATATATGCCATGAACGGAACGCCCAAGCAAATGACAGTATCGGTGGCATTAAGCAAAAAATTCTGCATAGAGGATTTAGAGGATTTCTATGACGGGTTGCGTCTTGCATGCTCGCAGCACAATGTAGATATAATTGGTGGTGACACCACATCCTCGCTCACCGGTTTTGCCATAAGCATCACCGTTATAGGCACAGCTCCAAAAGGCACAGCAGTGAAACGCAGCGGAGCCAAAGCCACCGACCTTATATGCGTCAGCGGCAACCTTGGAGCGGCATATATGGGACTACAACTGCTTGAACGCGAGAAGATTGCAACAGCAGGCAAGGATATTCAACCCGATTTTTCGGGCAAGGAATATATTTTGGAGCGTCAGCTAAAACCCGAGGCACGCAAGGACATCGTAGAAGCACTGCGCAAGGAGAATATAACGCCGACGGCAATGATAGACATATCGGACGGACTATCGTCGGAGCTCATACATATATGCAAGCAGAGCAAAGTCGGTTGCCGTATATACGAGGAGCGCATACCCATCGACTACCAAACAGCCATAATGGCCGAGGAACTGAATATAAACGTTGTCACATGCGCCCTTAACGGCGGCGAGGACTACGAATTGCTGTTCACCGTACCCATTGCCGACCACGAGAAGGTAGCCTCCATGAAGGATGTACACATAATAGGACACATCGTAGGCAGCGACATGGGCAATGCCATGATTACACGCGACGGCGTAGAAATGGAATTGCGTGCACAAGGTTGGAACGCCCTAAAAGAGGAATAATCGCACTGCAACATGTTCATTCACCACATAATACAAACACTGTTCCTCGTCACCGGGTTGCTATCCCTATCGGCAGCCTTGTTCAATTGGGATTGGTTTTTCGGCACACGAAATGCCGCTTTTGCGACGAAACAGTTGGGACGCGAAAAAAGCCGATGGTTCTACGGCACAATGGGCGTATTGCTCATTGCCGCTGCCATCGGCTTTTATTTTTATGTCACATATTCGGGAAAATAGATACAGCGGTATTTTCAATCACCCTCTTCCAAAGCAAACACCATCTCGACATTCTTGTTGAAATAACGGGCTATCTTCATCGCCAGCACCGTAGAAGGAACGAAACGCCCCTTTTCGATAGCATTTATCGTCTGACGGCTGACACCAACCGAATCGGCAAGTTGTTGCTGCGAAATACCATGTATAGCGCGTTCCACTCTTATATTATTCTTCATTGTTTTTTATATGTTTATACATGTTGTAACGAAATATAAATATATATAGCAATAGTACAATATATTGCGCAACAGACAGATAATAAAAGTAGATACCGCCATACAGAAAAAGCGCGCACAGAAAAACAAGTACACAGCTAAGCCAAAGGGCTTTTATCATGGCATCGGCTCGGAGCCACATGACAAGTTCGTCCTCGACACGCTCCTTGGAGAAGGCAACAAGAGCAAGCCCAAGCAATGAGCCTATTATGGCTATATTATTTTTCACTGCCTGCCAGCTGTCGAAAATCAAAAAACCGTCAGCGTAGGATTCCTCTATAAAAAGGATATAGAATCCCAATATGGCCGAAATAACAAAAATGGCCTTACCCAATTTTTTACATTTGTTGGGCAACAGAAAAGATGTTTTCATAATTTTAAATTTTAGTTGTAATACATAATACCCATCACCAAGATACACGAATCAAGCCGGCAATACGATTCAATAATTCATGGCGACGGCACAAATGTAAAGTATATTTTACAATTAGACAAGTATTATAGACTTTTTTTGCAAAAAAAATTGTGCAATGAGTTCATTGCACAATTTTAATTCCTTTACGCCGAACTAATTATCTGCGCATTCCCACGATATTGGTGGGTGGCAATTCCTTATTGCGTTGTTCGGTGCGTTCCACAAGCGAGGCTGCAAGGGCAAGGAATGCCTGTCCGTCGGGCGAGTCGGCTTTCATGGCTATGGGAAGGCCGGCATCGCCGCTTTCGCAAATGCTTTGCACAAGCGGTATCTGCCCTATGAGCGATATGTTAAATGCCTCGGCCATGCGTTTTCCACCCTCCTTGCCGAATATATAGTATTTGTTCTGCGGCAGTTCGGCTGGGGTGAACCATGCCATATTTTCGACTACGCCAAGGATGGGCACAGCCACTTTTTCGTTTGTAAACATATTGACGCCTTTTATAGCGGCGGCAAGGGCCACTTCCTGCGGCGTTGTCACCACCAATGCGCCTGTAAGGGCAAGGCTTTGTACTATCGTCAGGTGTATGTCGCTTGTGCCGGGAGGCAGGTCGATGAGGAAATAGTCCAAGTCGCCCCAATTGGCATCGGCAATCAGCTGTTTCAGTGCGTTGCTTGCCATGCTGCCGCGCCACAGGATGGCTTGTTCGGGATCGACAAAGAAGCCTATCGACAGTATTTTCACTCCGAATTTTTCGACGGGGATAATGAGGTCGCGCCCGTCTATGCGCTCGCTGTACGGACGCTCGTCCTCGACGCTGAACATTTTGGGTATGGATGGACCGAATATGTCGGCATCGAGAAGGCCTACCTTATAGCCCAAGCGTGCAAGGGCAATAGCCAGATTGGCCGACACTGTGGACTTGCCCACACCGCCTTTGCCCGAGGATATTGCTATGACGTTTTTCACCTGAGGCAGGAATTTGCCAACCTCGGGGCGTGCCTGCTGACGGCTCACCACGCTTATATTGCCTACTATATCGACATCCTTGCCGACGTAGGTGAGGATGGCTGTCTCGGCCGATTTAACCACCGAACGTATGAACGGGTCGGTTGGCTTTTCGAATATAAGCGAGAATGTCACTTTATTTCCGTCGATACGTATATTATCGTCTACCATATCGGCCTCGACAAGATTTTTGCCGTTGCCGGGATAGCGTACTTTTTCGAGGGCATCGAGTATTAATTTAGGATATAATGCCATTGCTATTTTTGTTATGTATGGTTTATGAATAACTTTTTATATTCGCGACAATGCCGAAATACAGACCGATTATACTTCGTAATCTATATCGACACGACTCTCGCGTACTTTCTTGCAATATTCCGACACTGCCACGTGTGCGGGGTGTACCTTGTAACTATCCATAGCCTCCTTGTCGTCGAAGGTCGATATGAGCACTGCGTCGTAGCCTGCTTTGTCGGGAAAACACGAAACACCCACTTCCAACGAGCGTATCTGCGGAACAACACCTACCAACGCTTCAAGATGCTCTTTCATCCACTGTGCGTGCTCCATTCGGCTTTTTCCCTCGGCGCCATCGACAAAACGCCACATGACGATATGTTTAAGCATAATATTTTATTTTTTATTATTTCATTTACGGGTTTGCAAGGAACTGCGCTTGCTGCGGTTGTAGCTACGATATTCATCGAGTTCTATCTCGACATCGGGTTCATTGAATACATTGCACTGCGACAGACGGAACGATATATATTTTATATCTATGCCACGCTCTATCCATTGCGACTCGTAGTATGTGCGTATCGACAATATTTCATCGGGGGTTTCCTGTGCATGTACATTGTCTATACATTGCAATACTTGCAAATTGTTTACCTTTGTTATGTACTTGGTATATGTAAAAAGGAAATTACTATCGGTTTTCAGGTGCACAACAGCGTCGGACGATAATATATTACGATAGCGTTGCAGGAACAACGACGAGGTAAGACGCTTTGTCGCTTTTTTCATTTGCGGGTCGGGGAATGTGAGCCATATCTCGCTGACTTCGCCTGCCGCGAACAAGCGGTCTATTATTTCGATGTTTGTACGCAAAAAGGCGACGTTATGCAGGCCGTCGGCAATAGCCTCGGTGGCACCGCTCCACATGCGGGCTCCTTTTATGTCCACACCAATGAAATTTTTGTCGGGACAACGACGCGCAAGGGCCACTGTATATTCGCCCCTGCCACAACCGAGTTCCAACACTATCGGATTGTTGTTTTTAAAGAAGTCGCGTCCCCAACAGCCTTTGAGTGCAAATTCCATATCATCGGCTACCGAGTATGGGTGTTCCACCACATTCGGATAACTGCGCATATCTGCAAATTTCTGTAATTTTCCTTTTGCCATGATACTTATTGAGCATTTTTCTTTTCGTACTCCTCTTTCACATATTCATAGTAATGAGCCATTGTACATGACATATAAGGAACTACCCAAAAAGAAAGCACTCCGAATGTTAATATTGTAAGCAAACACCAACCTATAAAGGAGAGTTGAAGCAGAAAATATTGCATTTTATGACCTTCCATCATAGCCATACTGCGTTCTATTGCTGCGTTATATTGCAGTTCGGGATTATCCCTGAGCACATAGTATGTTTGAGAATAAGCGCAAGACTTTATTATACCCGGAATAATAAACAGTAAAGTCCACAATAATGTATAAATAATAACCAATAGGACTGTGAGTATAATTCGCACAAAGTTTTTTGACTTATACTCACTGAAAAGGTTCTCTATTTTCAGATTACTACCGCTACGTTTATTTTCGAGGAACGAAATAGAATAGGAATAAGCCATCGGATAAATGACAATCATTATCAACGAGGAAATTCCAAGACATTCCCCAATAGATGAGGCAGCTACAACTATTATAAAATATACAAGAGTAAATATTACTGCCGATGACCAATTTCCCGACAGTTGTTGCCATGCTGCGTCTCTAAAAAATTTTGAATTGATTTTTTTTTCTGAATTAGGCTCCATTTTCTTAAATAGATTAAATTATTGTTTTTTAAATATCGAGTACAGTAACCCAACCGTATGTATCGGGTTCATCGCCATATTGTATGGCACGTAATTTGTTATACAAGGCTGTACACACAGGACCGGGCTTGCCATCCTTGGATATGACATAGGATGTTCCGCGTTCAAGGTCGTCGATGCGCTCTATGGGCGATATGACGGCTGCTGTGCCACATGCTCCTGCCTCCTCGAATGTAGATAGTTCCTCCTCGGGGATAGGACGTTGCTCCACTGTCAAGCCCATATCTTTTGCCAACTGTTGAAGGCTGCGATTGGTTATTGAGGGGAGTATGGAGGTTGAAAGCGGTGTCACGTATGTATTATTTTTTATTCCAATGAAATTGGCTGCTCCGCACTCGTCTATATATTTTTTCTCTTTGGCATCTAAATAGAATTCACACGAATAGCCTTTCTCGTGTGCCAGCTGGTTGGCTTTAAGGCTTGCGGCATAGTTGCCACCTACCTTGTAGCGGCCTGTACCCAATGGAGCCGAGCGGTCGTACTCACGTATTATCACATAGGGATTGGTAGAGAAACCGCCTTTGAAGTATGGGCCGACAGGAGTAACAAATATTATGAACAAATACTCGCTTGCCGGATGTACGCCCACTTGTGCGCTTGTACCTATGAGCAACGGACGAATATAGAGCGACGCGCCGCTCTCGTAGGGAGGTATGTAGTCTTTGTTAAGCTCCACTACCTTTTTCACCATATTGCGGAAAAGTTCTGTGCTCACTTGCGGCATAAGAATACCGTCGCATGTGTTTTGCAAACGCTCGGCATTGGCCTCCAAACGGAAAATACGCACCTTGCCGTCCTTTCCACGAAAGGCTTTAAGCCCCTCGAACGCCTCCTGACCATAGTGCAAACAGGTTGCAGCCATGTGTATATTTATACTTTCTTCGCTGCTCACTTCTATTTCGCCCCACTTGCCGTTGCTGTAACGACAGCGCACATTGTAGTCGGTTTTTCTATATCCAAAACCAATATTAGACCAATCGATAGCTTTCATTGTTATATAGTTTTTGTTGTTCCTGATTACTAAAATATTTATTCAGTTGCGAAGATACGCATAAATTACCGAAAAAAAACGTTCGGGCAGTTTTTTTATGCTTCGCAGCCTTCGTCATCGGCTATATCTTCGAGCATTTTTTTTACCTCGGCATCGACTTTGTATAAATGCTCCTTGCAAAAGGCTATGAGCGATTTTGCTTCGGATATTTTCAAGGACAACACGTCAATGTCGAGATTTCCTTTTTGTATGTCGGCCATTATCGACTCCAACGAGGCTATGGCATCGCTATATTTCATTATTTTATCCATTGTTTTTTATATTTAGATTTTTCTTGTTAACGGTACTTTCGAAACTGCCATCGGCAAGGTGTGTAACCACTATTTCACCCGCACCCACATCGGAGACGGAACGTATTGGTTTTCCATTGCATGTGGTGAGCGTGTAGCCCATTGCAAGTATGTTCTCGGGCGATGCCGACTGCAATAGCTGTTGCCACATATCCAATTTATGATGATGCTCCTGCATGAACAGGGCTGTTGCCACCGGCATGCTTCGCGCCACCAAATGCAGACGACGGCGGGCGTCGGACATGGCTTTGCGCACGCCATCGACGATATTTGTGCGTATATTATCTATACGTGCTGCCTGCACAGCCATGGCGTGTATAAGTATTTCGGCGGCGGCGGTAGGTGTCTTCACCCGGGTATGTGCCACTGCGTCGAGTACAGTGTCGTCGCGCTGATGCCCTATTCCCGTTATTATTGGCAACGGAAATTGGGCACAGTTATTGGCCAAATCATATTTGTCGAAGCAGGATAGGTCGCTTGTGGCACCGCCGCCACGTATAATAACCACCACATCCCACTGCTCGACATTCTGCGCAATGCGGTTCAATGCCGAAATTATACCCTGCTCCACCTTGTCGCCTTGCATGGGCGAGGCAAAAAGGGCGGGGTAAAAGACAAAACCATAGGGGTTATTAGCCAGTTGGTCACAAAAATCGCCATACCCGGCGGCAAACGAAGAGGATATGACTGCTATTCTGCGAGGAAGCAACGGGATGGATAGTTCTTTATTCAGATTTATCACACCCTCCTGCTCCAAACGGTTCAAAACAAGCTGTTTGCGACGTGCAGCCTCGCCCAATGTATAGGTGGGTTCTATGTCGCAAACATCCAAGGCGTAGCCATAGAGTTCATGGAAGCCTACTGTTACTTGCAGCAGGACTTTTATGTCGGCTGCAAAACGCAGGCCTGTCTGTTCAAGAAAATAGGGGCGCAACAGGGTATATACTCTGGACCATATAGTACCGCGAGCCTTTGCCACTATATTTCCTGTCTCCTCGTCGCGTTGGACTAGTTCTATATAGCAGTGCCCTTGTGCCGTTTCGCGTACTTCGCTTAACTCGCCCACCACCCAATAGCGCGAGGGCAATGCGTCGGCAACCGCATTACGCACAACGTTGTTAAGCGCGTACAGTGTCAGAGGATTTTCATTCATTGGTTGTTATCCATTGATTAATACCGCGTTGCGAGGATATTACGGCACCCCCCACAACTTTATTTTCTACATAAAACACCGCAGACTGCCCCGGTGTTACCGCCGAGGCTTGCTGCATGAAACGCACCAAGTATCGGCCATCGGGAAGGAGCCGAGGCGGTTCGCATGGCAACGGTTTGCTACGATAGCGTATGCGCACCGACAGATTTTCCATCGGCATGGTATCAACCCACATCGGGGCATCTATAAGCATGTGCATGGTTTTCAGTTGTTCTTCGCGACCAAGCATCACCGTATTTTTTTCGGGATTTATTTTTATTACGTATGCAGGGTATCCAAGCGCAACGCCAAGCCCTTTGCGTTGTCCTATTGTGTATAACGAACAGCCTTTGTGACGCCCCAGCACCCTACCCTCGCTATCGACGAATGAGCCTTCGCGCATAGGTTCGTTCCCGTCGGGAAGGTTTTTCATGATGAAATCGCGGTAATCGCCTTGTATGAAACAGATTTCCATGCTCTCGTCGCTATCGGCGGTCTTTTCGAGATTGTTATTTTTGAGATAGCTGCGTACATCGCCTTTTTCCCACTCGCCCAAGGGGAATATCACCCGCTGCAACTGCGACTGAGTCAGCCTCCACAAAAAATAGCTTTGGTCTTTACGCTCGTCATCGCCCGACACAAGATAGTATTTGCCATTGGAGAAATATTTTTTCACATAATGCCCCGTTGCTATTTTATCGCAGCCCAATTTGTCGGCCCACTCCTGCAACAGACGAAATTTCACCTGCGGATTACAATTGACACATGGGTTCGGCGTGGTCCCCGACAGATAGGCCTGAACAAACGGCATAACCACCGAGGCATGGAATTCTTTTCTTATATCGGCTATATGATGCTCTATACCCAAGCGATGGGCAAGCTGCGCAGCCTCGTGTGCCGAGGATTCGGCAGCGTCACAGGTAATGAATGTAAAGCCAATAACCTCGTAACCCTGCTCCAACAGCAATTTGCAGACAGCCGTACTGTCAATGCCGCCACTCATGCCCACCAATACTCTCATATTCATATCCGTAATTATAATCTGTTTTATAAAAAATGCCTGTTTCTTCCTTTTTTGTGGCTACATAGCCCGCTATGTAGCCTGCAAAATACAGGCAAGCTACTATTCTTGCTCTATAAAAAACCAGACGATACAAATTAAAACAATTTACATTTGTTTGTTTTATATATAGCACTTGTTGCTCTTTTTTTGTAACTTTGCAACTGTGCAAAAATATATATTTTTTTGCGTTGCTAAGAAATATAGTAAAAGAAAAAACTATTATGACTAAAAATATCGGACGTAAAGTCCCCACCGAGCTTGGTACAGAAAAAATAGGGAAATTATTAATGCAATATGCCATTCCCGCCATTATTGCACAAACAGCGGCATCGCTGTACCACATGATTGACAGCATTTTCATAGGGCATATCCCCGAGGTTGGTGCTTTTGCCATTTCGGGATTGGCAACGACATTCCCTTTCATGAACCTATCGGCGGCATTTGGAGCCATGGTTGGCGTAGGTGGAGCCACACAATTATCGGTACGCTTGGGACAGCGCGACTATGAATCGGCAAAAACCATTCTGGGGAACCTTGTTACGCTGAACATAATGGTGGGCGTACTGTTTGCAGGCATATCGTTGCTGTTTCTCGACGACATATTGTTCTTTTTTGGAGCAAGCGAATCGACACTGCCCTTTGCCCGTGCATTCATGGAGATTATACTATATGGTAATATCGTGACGCACCTGTATTTGGGAATTAACGCTGCACTACGAGCTTCGGGGCATCCCAAGCAAGCCATGTATGCCACTATCATGACGGTATGTATGAATGTGGTATTGGCACCCCTGTTTATATATGTACTCGACTGGGGCATAAGAGGAGCCGCTCTTGCCACCATCCTGTCGCAATGTATCACACTGCTGTGGCAGATAAAACTACTGAGCAACACCAACGAGTTATTACACTTGCAGCGTGGCATATACAAACTGCGTTCAAATATTGTTAAAGGCATTTTAGGCATAGGCATGTCGCCGTTTTTCATAAATGTGGCAGCCTGCGTCGTTGTCATAATAATAAACAAGGGATTGAGGAATTACAGCGACAATGGCGATATATCCATTGCGGCATACGGCATAGCCAACCGGGTACAATTTATATTCGTCATGGTTGTATTGGGCCTGACACAGGGCATGCAACCCATTGTCGGCTACAACTACGGTGCCAAACGCTTCGGGCGTGTCAAAGACACACTGAAACTGACAATAATATGGGCCACCATCATCACCACATTGGGATTTATCATCAGCGAGTTCATGCCCGGGATTGTGGCACGTGCATTCACCACCGAAGAGTCGCTCATCGACAGTTCTGTAAATGCGCTTAGGATAATGTCGCTGTTCATGCCACTCATCGGGTTCCAGCTTGTGACAACTAACTTTTTCCAGAGCATAGGCAAAGTAAAAAAATCCATATTCCTATCGTTGACACGACAGATGATACTGCTGCTGCCCATGCTCATTATATTGCCGCTATTCCTTGGCGAAAGCGGCGTATGGTACAGCATGCCTATCTCCGACTTTTTAGCTGCGTTACTTACCGTAATATTGCTTGCACAGCAATTCAAGCAGTGGCGTAAAGAAAATATCACAGATTGAAAAACTAAATTGAAATAATATGAAAAAGTATGTTATCTCAATAGGGCGACAATTAGGAAGCGGCGGAAAAGAAATAGCCGAGAAACTGTCCAAGAAACTGAACGTACAGGTGTACGATAAAAAAATATTGGAGGCAGCCGCACAAGAGAGCGGCCTTGACGCCGATACATTCGAGAACGCCGATGAAAAAGAGTCGAGCACATTCTTGGAGCATTTTATTGCTCTGCGCGACTCCATTTCGAGTTATTTTGCCGGGCAAGACAGTTGCATGAACAGCGACCGTCTATTTCAAATTCAGAGCGAAGCCATACGTAACATAGCCGAGCGCGAGTCGTGTATCACAATAGGACGCTGCTCGGAATATATCCTGCGTGACCACCCCAATATGATAAGTATATTCGTTACAGCCGACAGCGACGACAGGGTGAAACGAATAATGAAAAGCAAGGGGCTTAGCAAGGAGGAGGCTGCGGAGTTCATAGAAAAAGGCGACAGAAAACGAAAATCGTACCACGACTATTATGCCACCACCGAATGGGGAGTAGCGCGACACTACGACCTGTGTATAAATTCCTCGCGTCTTGGCATAGACGGCACTGTGGAATTTATATACGAATATGCCAAACAACGTCTGGGGCTATGAAGCGCATAGGTATTTTATCGGACACGCATGGTTTCTGGGACGACAAATACCTGTTTCACTTTGCCGACTGCGACGAAATATGGCACGTTGGCGACATAGGCAGCGACATAATAACCAACAAGTTAGAGGAATTTCGCCCACTGCGTGCCGTATATGGAAACATCGATGGCGGCATTATAAGACAGAAATATAGCGAAACGCTGCGGTTCAAGATAGAGGATTGCAACGTGCTGATGAAACATATCGGCGGCTACCCCGGCCGCTACGACGCATCGGTGCGCAAGGAACTATACGAACGTCCTCCGCAGCTGTTCGTGTCGGGGCACTCCCATATATTAAAAGTGATATTCGATAAACAGCTGGGCTGCCTGCATATAAATCCCGGAGCAGCCGGAAAGCAGGGATGGCAACAAGTAAGGACACTTGTTAAAATAACAATAGACCGCGACAAATTTAAAGATTTAGAGGTTGTCGAGCTTAAATAAGCGACAACCTCTATTATTTTCGACAAGCCAAGGCTCGTGGGGGGCTTTTTTCTAAGGGCACTGTTTTCTTATACAATACCGCCTATTTCCCAATTCCGAGAATTATAACGCGATATAAATTGAAACTGCACCTTACTTCACATAATATTTTTTCCTATCCACTATATACAACCCTTTTGGCAGTCCTTCGGTAGCCTCGCCCAGTGTCACCTGCCGACGTACACACACACCGGCAATGTTATACACATCGACCACCTTGTTGGAATTATATTCTATATTATCGACCGATGAGTCCACTACACGCGACTTGGCATATATATTAACAAGCGCCTGACCGCTCTTGTAGCAAGAGAACAACGACGCCGATGTATTGTATCTTAGCAAATTGCGTTCATTGTCACCCTGCGCTGCTATATCGGCAAGTGCGTCGCCGCCGATGGTTATGAGCCAGCTTGCATTGGCATCTATGGCAGTTTGCGTGCGCAACAGATTTTTGCTGCTCGATGCCGCATACAGATATCCGTCGCCAACGTTAAAGGCAAATGTACCTGATGTAGCACCCTGTTCGAGGACTATTTTTTGAACATCCGAGGATATATATGCTATCTCCACATTGTTACTTGCTATCTCGATGGCAGCCTCACCACGATTATTCGATTTTTGGTTAGTGCTCAGTGCCACCGAGCCCGAGGCTATTATTATGGTGTCGCCCACCGACAAGGACGATGCGTTTGTGACAAGGGTGAAATTTGCCGCATACAGCGGTGTGTTCCCTCCTTCATCGCCGCCATCCGAGATGTCGCCGCCGCCACTGCCGCTACCGCTACTGCTACCTGTTTGGTTGCCGGTACCATCCTCGACACCGCCATACAGATAGAATGTATTGTTAATGGAGTCGCCCCAAACGAAATCGGCCAAACGCGGATAATCGACATAGGGGTTACGATTGCCTTGAATGACATATACCGCATTGTTGCGTGCTATCTCTTTTTGGCTCACAGGATCCTGACGATGCCATTTCATGAGTAATTCCACCGCCCATGGTTTCAGAGTGGGATAGCTGCTGTTCTCGTAGTTCATCCAAGTATATTGCCATGTTAAATTTTGATAGCATGTAAACATATACATATAGGTACGGGCAAAATCACCCTTATACTCATCGGCCGGCTCAAAGGCATTTTGGCTTGTGCCTGCAATTACCGCCTTGCCCACGCTGGTGATACCGTTTGTCCACGACACGCTGCCAAGTTCGGCCATGGGGTAGTTGCTTTTTCGGCTATTGGCAGTCTCATCCGACGGATTTAAATGGTGCAAATCCTCGTAGGCATTGTTTTTCGTACCGCCCCACCAACTTTTGGGCACGCTATGTTCGATGTTCATGCCACTGACCACCTCGCCCTTCGAGCCAAAGTATCGGACAACGTCGGAGTACATATCGGCCACTTGGCGCATGCCACCGCTCATAATGGCATCCGTTGTATAGAATGCACCCCAAGTATTGTTCTCGCCCGAGCCATAGCTGACGGTTGACATATTCCTTATCAGATTATAAAGGACATTTTTCAGTGTCTCACCGCCCTTGGTTCCGTCTATGGAATTATAGTACGAAGTTTGTGCTTTCAAAGTAAGCACAGAACAAAAAACAAGTAAAAAAACAGAGAGTATATATTTCCTCATATATATGCTATTTTAGTTTATCCGACTACAAAGTTATGTTTTTATTTTAAAATTCGCGTAATTTTAAAATATATTTATATCTTAGCCACGTAAATAAAAGCAAGGTTATTGTTTATATTGACCGTATATTCGTTAAGCAAACATTTTTTTTGTAAAACAATGCCCGGTCCCTATGTTCAACAAAAAACCAAAAAATTATGGATAACAACAAGACAAAACTCTTTGGCGAGTTCCCGGCTATCTCCACACAGGAGTGGAAAGACAAAATCGTAGAGGACCTGAAAGGAGCCGACTACGACAAAAAAATGATATGGAAAACATCGGAAGGTTTTAACGTCAAGCCATTCTATCGTAAGGAGGACGTGGACACTGACAAGAATTCCCTACCCGGAGTATTCCCCTACACAAGAGGCAACAAGAACAATAACAACTGGCGCATCAGACAGGATATATATGTCGAGGATGTCTCTATTGCCAACGAAAAAGCAAAGAAAATGCTTAGCGAGGGTGTCGATTCGCTGTGTTTCCACATAAAAGGAGATATGGTGTCGGACAAACTAATAAGCACATTGCTCGATGGAATAAACGCACAGGATGCAGAATTAAATTTCGGAGTATGTATAAAAAAAGCGGCATACCTCACCACATTATTGGCCGAATATTACGCTACATGCGGATATGATTTGTCAAAAATAAGCGGCAGCATAGAATACGATGCCATAGGCAAGGAATTATCCCGCGGCAAGGTAATAAAGGATTATCTGGAAGATATAAGGCTCATGCTGACAGAGACAAAAGCCATGCCCCGGATGCGTTGCGTCATGGTGAATGCAGTGTATATGTGTAATGCCGGCGCATATATAACACAAGAGCTCGGATATGCGCTTGCATGGGGCAACGAGTACCTGCACACCATGACCGAAGGAGGCATTGACACCGACACCGCTGCAAGCAAGATAAAATTCAATTTCGGCATATCGGGCAATTTCTTCATGGAGATAGCAAAGTTCCGTGCGGCACGCATGCTATGGTCGAAAATAGTGGAACAATACCAACCCAAAAACAAAACAGCCTGCATGATGCACATTCACGCCTGCACTTCGATGTTCAACATGACACTGTTCGACCCTTATGTAAATATGCTGCGCACCCAGACCGAGGCCATGAGCGCCGCATTGGCAGGAGTAGAATCGGTGACGGTACTACCATACGATTCGGTGTACGAGGCACCCACCGACTTTGCCAATCGCATAGCCAAGAACCAACAACTGATATTGAAACACGAAAGTCATTTAGACAAGGTTGCCGACCCTGCCGGAGGCTCCTACTACATAGAAAGTCTGACACGCTCCATTGCAACCGAAGCATGGAGAATATTCTTGGAATGTGAAGAGAACGGCGGTTTCCACGAATGTGTAAAAAGAGGGGAAATAACCAAAATCATAAACGAGACGGGCGAGAATCGTCGCACAGCCCTTGCCAAACGACGCGAGATATTGTTAGGAACAAACCAATACCCCAATTTCACAGAGACAAGCGAGGGACACACACAAGTAAAACGCAAATGTTGCCACGACACAAGCGAACAAGCATGCCCCACCACATTGTCAAGCCAACGCTTAGGCAGCGAGTTCGAGTCGCTAAGGCTTGCAACCGAAAAAAGCGGCAAGCGTCCCAAGGCATTCATGCTGACAATAGGCAACCTCGCCATGCGACAGGCAAGAGCACAATTTTCGTGCAATTTCTTAGCCACAGCAGGCTACGAAGTCATCGACAACTTGGGTTTCAAGAGCATCGAGGAAGGCGTGGCAGCCGCACTGAAAAGCAAAGCCGATATTGTGGTTTTGTGTTCCAGCGACGAGGAGTATGCCGAATATGCCATTCCCACATTCGAACTACTGAAAGACAAAGTAATATTTATTATAGCCGGAGCACCGGCTTGCACCCCACAACTGCAAGCCGCAGGTATAGAAAACTATATCCACGTAAGAGTGAACGTTCTCGATACACTCAAAAAATTAAATGTCGCACTGGGAATATAAAAGTATGATGCTATGAGAAAGAATTTCAAAAACATAGATATACATGCCGCATGTACAAATACAACAGCGGAAACAACATATACAAGTAACGAGTTATGGGAGACACCCGAGCACATATCGGTAAAAAACATATACACAGCCCACGACCTCAACGACATGGAGCATTTGGACTATGCCGCCGGACTGCCACCGTTCCTGCGCGGGCCATACTCCATGATGTACACATTCCGTCCATGGACCATACGTCAATATGCCGGTTTCTCCACAGCCGAGGAGTCGAACGCTTTCTACCGTCGTAACTTGGCATCTGGACAAAAAGGACTGTCGGTGGCTTTCGACCTACCCACACACCGCGGCTACAACCCCGACAACGAGCGCGTGGTGGGCGATGTGGGAAAAGCCGGAGTATCCATCTGCTGCATGGAAAACATGGAACAGTTATTCGACGGTATTCCCCTGAACAAAATGTCGGTGTCGATGACCATGAACGGCGCGGTACTACCCGTACTTGCCTTTTATATAAACGCCGCATTGGAGCAGGGAGCAAAACTCGAAGAAATGGCAGGAACCATCCAAAACGATATTTTAAAGGAATTCATGGTGCGTAACACCTATATATACCCACCGGCATTCTCCATGCGAATAATCAGCGATATTTTTGCATATACATCGCAAAATATGCCCAAATTCAATTCCATATCCATCTCGGGCTACCACATGCAAGAGGCAGGAGCATCGGCCGAGATAGAATTGGCCTACACCCTTGCCGACGGCTTGGAATATGTGCGTGCAGGAGTGAATGCCGGCATTGATATAGATGCCTTTGCGCCCCGACTATCGTTTTTCTGGGGAATAGGCATGAACCCCTTTATGGAAATAGCCAAAATGCGTGCCGCACGTATGCTATGGGCAAAAATAATAAAAGGCTTCAACCCCAAGAATCCTAAATCCATGGCACTGCGCACACACTGCCAGACATCGGGTTGGTCGCTCACCGAACAAGACCCATACAACAACGTGGGACGCACCGTCATCGAAGCCATGGCAGCCGCCATGGGACACACCCAATCCTTGCATACAAACGCATTGGACGAGGCGATAGCCCTTCCAACCGACTATTCGGCACGAATAGCACGTAACACACAAATATATCTCCAAGAAGAGACAAGCATTTGTCGCGTCATCGACCCATGGGGCGGTTCATACTACGTAGAGAGCCTCACCCACGAAATAGCCCAAAAAGCATGGAAACTGATACAGGAGATAGAGGAATTGGGCGGAATGGCAAAAGCCATCGAGACAGGAATACCCAAAATGAGGATTGAAGAGGCTGCCGCACGTACTCAGGCTCGCATAGACTGTGGCAAACAGATAATAGTGGGCACAAATGCCTACCGTTTGGAAAAAGAGGAACCGATAGATATTTTGGAGATAGACAACACCTCGGTACTCAAAGAGCAGATAGAAGCCATAAAGCGCAACAACCAACAGCGCGACGAAGAGGCAGTGAGCAAGGCCCTTGCCAAAATTACAGAGTGCGCCGAGAGCGGCCAAGGCAACCTGCTTGAATGTGCAATAGAAGCCGCCGGCCTACGCGCCACATTGGGAGAAATTTCCGACGCCTGCGAAAAAGTGTCGGGACGTTACAAAGCAATAATCAGAACTATTTCAGGAGTGTATTCAACAGAAAGCAAGAACGACGAGAACTTTGCCAAGGCTTGTCGTCTGACAGAGGAGTTTGCTCGCAAGGAGGGACGCCGTCCGCGAGTCATGATAGCAAAAATGGGACAAGACGGACACGACCGAGGCGCCAAGGTTGTTGCAACAGGCTATGCCGATTGCGGTTTCGATGTAGATATGGGCATGTTGTTCCAGACACCCGCCGAGGTTGCTCGTCAGGCAGTAGAAAACGATGTTCACGCCGTTGGCGTCTCTTCGCTGGCAGCCGGACACAAAACCCTAATACCCAAGCTGATAGAAGAATTAGAAAAACTTGGTCGCGATGATATATTGGTATTTGCAGGCGGAGTCATACCCGCACAGGATTATGAATTCCTGTACCAATCGGGCGTTGCCGGTATTTTCGGCCCCGGAACAAGCATAGCCAAAGCAGCATGCGAACTTATGCAAGTACTATTAAATGAGGAGGAGGAGTAAGTGATAGTCTGTATAGCAGAAAAACCGAGTGTCGCCAAGGAGATAGCCGATGTCCTTGGCGCACATACTCGTCATGATGGTTTCATCGAAGGCAACAACTACTGTGTGACATGGACATTCGGACACCTATGCACGCTAAAAGAGCCACACGACTACACCGATATGTGGAAGCGTTGGAGCCTTGGCAGTCTGCCCATGATACCACCCCGTTTCGGAATAAAACTCATAGCCGACAAAGGCATAGAAAAGCAATTTGCCATAATTGAAAAATTAATGCAAAAAGCCGACATGATAGTAAATTGTGGCGATGCCGGGCAAGAGGGAGAACTAATACAGCGATGGGTCATGCAGAAAGCACAAGCAAAATGCCCTGTGAAACGTCTGTGGGTATCGTCGCTCACCGAGGAGGCCATTCGCGACGGTTTCTCCAAGCTGAAAGACCAAGAGGAATACCGTTCCTTGTACGAGGCAGGCCTCAGCCGCGCCATTGGCGACTGGCTGCTGGGCATGAACGCGACACGCCTGTACACACTGAAATATGGAAAAAACCGACAAGTGCTATCCATTGGCAGGGTACAGACACCAACGCTTGCGCTCATTGTAAAACGACACTTGGAAATTGCAAATTTTGTACCCGAACAGTTTTGGGAACTTAAAACAACATACAGGGGCACCGGTTTCACAGCCACAGAAGGCAAATTCGATAATATAGAAGCCGGGCAAGAGGTTCTGCAAAAAATAAAGACAGAGCCTTTCGTCGTCACAGATGTAACAGCCAAAAACGGCACCGAATACCCCCCACGACTATACGACCTGACATCGTTGCAAGTCGATTGCAACAAAAAATATGGTTTATCGGCCGAAGTAACACTGCAAACAATACAATCGCTATACGAAAAAAAGCTGACCACCTACCCTCGCGTCGATACCACATATCTGAGCGACGACATATACCCTAAGTGCCAGAACATACTAAAAGGGTTACGCGATTATCAGCAATACACACAGCCGTTAATAGACAAGCCGTTGCCAAAATCAAAAAAAGTATTCGACAACAAAAAAGTCACCGACCACCATGCCATTATACCCACCGGAGTATATCAGCAAGGGCTTAGCGACATAGAAAAAAAAGTGTATAACCTTGTTGCCACACACTTCATAGCCATATTCTACCCCGAGTGCAAATTCCGCACCACCACCATAAAAGGCAAAAGTGCCGACATCGAGTTCAAGACAAGCGGCAAGGTAATAACCGAAGCCGGTTGGAGAGTCCTTTTCGCACAAGAGAGCAACGAGGAGAAAGACGACAACAACAAGATACTGCCCGATTTCAAAAAAGGAGAAAGCGGCACGCACACCCCCGAGCTGATTGAAAGATGGACCAAGCCACCCAAGGCCTACACCGAAGCAACCCTGCTCCAAGCAATGGAGACCGCCGGCAAATTTGTCGATAACGAGGAACTGCGCGATGCCATGAAAGAAAACGGCATAGGACGCCCCTCGACCCGGGCAGCCATCATAGAGACACTATACAAACGCAACTACATAAAAAGAGAGAAAAAAAACGTAGTAGCCACCACGACAGGAATAGAGCTGATAGCACTCATAAAGAACGAGCTTCTCAAAAGCGCAGAACTAACCGGACAATGGGAGAAGAAACTACGCGACATAGAGAAAAAAGAGTATAACGCCCGCGAATTTATCGAAGAACTAAAAACAATGCTCACCAACATTGTAAACGACGTTCTGCGCGACAACAGCAACACCGAACTGCACACCCCTGCACAATAAATAGACAATTTATCTGTTATATAATAGATAAATATTGCAAGCAAATGAAATATCTATTTCGACATACGACATACATAGCACTGTTACTACTGCTATTTACCGCGTGCAGCAGCGAGAAAGCCATAAAAAAAGGCGACCAATATTTTGCTATAAACGAGTTTCACGAAGCAGCAAAATATTACAAACGCGCATACTCCAAGATAGCCCCCAAAGAGCGAAGCAAGCGTGGGCAGGTAGCATGGAAAATGGCCGAAAGTTACAGAAAAGGCAATTATCCGCAACGTGCAGCCGGCGCATATCAGAATGCCATACGCTACAAATACCCCGACACACTTGCCTATCGTTACCTTGCCGATGCACAAGTGGAGATTGGCGAATATAAAACAGCCGCCAAAAACTACAAGATATATCTTGAATATGCCCCCGACGACCGCATGGCACAGATAGGTCTGAAAGCAGCCGAGCAATCGCTCGATTGGAAGAAAAACCCGACACGCTACATTGTCAAACGTTCCAAGGAGCTAAACGGACAACGCAGCGACTACTGCCCCATGTATATAGCCGATGACACCACCATGATTATAACCACATCGACGCGCAAAACAGCCAAGGGCGACGATGTAAGCGGTGTAACAGGACAAAAGCCATCGGACATGTACCTGACAAAGCGCGACGACAAAGGCAAATGGCAAAAGACCGAAGTCATAGAATCGGACATAAACAGCGAATACGAAGACGGAGCATGCTCATTCACACCCGACGGCAGAACAATGTACTTTACACGATGCCCCATCGACGACCAATACCCCCGTTATGCAACCATATACAAAAGTTCGCGTAGCGATGCCTCGTGGGGTGCGCCCACCCCTGTGGAGATATCGGTGGACACCCTATCCTCGTTTGCCCATCCCGCAGTGTCACCCGACGGAGAATGGCTCTATTTCACATCGAACATGTCGGGAGGAGTAGGAGGGCTCGACTTGTGGCGATATTATATTGGAAACAACATGTCGCTCAGTGGCATAGTAGAGAACCTTGGCGACGAAATAAACACACCCGGCGATGAACAATTCCCGGCGTTCGGTCCTGCCGGCGAACTCTTTTTCTCCTCGGACGGCTATCCCGGCATGGGCGGTTTGGACATATTCTGCGCCACGCAAAAGAACGACACCGCATGGAACGTACAAAATATGCTTGCCCCATTAAATTCCAATGGCGACGATTTTGGAATGACATTTGCCCCCGGCCTCTACCGAGGATATTTCTCATCGAACCGTGGCGATGCCCGCGGCTGGGACCACATATACTCGTTCCTACTACCCGAGACACTGCACACCCTGTATGGCTGGATATACGAAAAGGATGGCTATGAGCTACCCGAAGGCGTCATATATATGATAGGTAACGACGGCACAAACACCAGTTTCGGTGTCATGAAAGACGGTTCCTACTCGGTGCGAGTGACACCGGGAGTAGAATATGTTCTGCTTGGAACGTGCAAAGGATATCTGAACGCCATGCAAGAGGTAAAAACAGAGAATGTAGAAGGCACAAGAGAATATCAACGCGATTTTGCCCTTGCCTCGATAAGCCGTCCCGTACTTATAGACAACATATTCTATGAATTTGACCGTGCCGAGCTGACACCCGAATCGACAGCGTCGCTCGACGAATTGGTGAAGCTGTTGGAACTAAATGCCAATGTAACAATAGAACTTAGTTCGCATTGCGATTTTCGTGGTAGCGACAAGTACAACGAGCGATTGTCACAAGCGCGTGCCGAGTCGGTAGTAAAATACCTGATAGAGCACGGTATAGCAGCCGACCGACTCACCGCAGTGGGCTATGGCGAGGGACGTCCCAAAACCGTACTGAAAAAACTTACCGAGAAACATACATTCCTGAAAGAGGGCGATGTACTAAGCGAGGAGTTCATAAATGCGTTGGAGAGCGAAGAACAGCAAGAGATATGCCACCAGCTCAACAGACGCACCGAATTTCAGGTGCTAAGAACCACATACGGCATTTACGAATAATCCACCGCCCCGCCCGAAAACACATACAGCGGTTGCAGCGCGGCACATTGCCTGCCAAAGCATCGACACACAGAGCCAACACCACCAAGAGAGCCGCTATTTAACCCTCCCCGGGTTCTTAGTAGCATAATCGGCCCACGAACTATATTTTTTTGTTGTCACAGGAGTGTTACGCTGTATAAAATGGCAGAAAGCAGCCCCCAAGGCATCGGTAGCATCCATAAAATGAGGCATCTCGTCGGCCGATATATTAAGCATGCGTCGTAGCATATCGGCAACCTGTTCTTTCGACGCCGAGCCATTGCCCGTAATAGCCATCTTAATTTTCAGTGGGGCATATTCGTGAATGGGCACCTGCCTGCTTATGGCAGCCGCAATAGCCACCCCTTGCGCCCGCCCCAATTTGAGCATACTTTGAACATTCTTCCCAAAGAATGGAGCCTCAATGGCAAGTTCATCGGGCAGGAACGAGGCTATGAGCCCCTGCACACGATTAAACACCTCGCCCAATTTCATGTATGTGTCCTTGCACTTACGCAAGTCGATGACCCCCATGGCTATGAGACGCGCCCTATTGCCGTTCACCCCTATAAAAGCATATCCCATGATGTTTGTTCCCGGGTCTATGCCCATGATAACCCTATCGTCTTTTGGTTTTTCCACCCCTTGCATAGTATCAGCGTGTACAATATTTCAACAGGGCGTTGCAGCCCGAAACAATCTCGTCGTATGTCTGTTCGAAATTACCATGATACCATGGGTCCGATATATCATCGCCACAACAACGCTGCACGTCGGCGCATGTAAAATCGAGCAGTTTCCATATTTTTTTACAGCGGTCGTCGCCTATTATGCGCATGAGATTTCCTATATTATACTCCTCCATCACCACCACCATATCGAATTTTTCGTAATCGGCAACAGTGAAACGACGCGCACGTCGGTGCGAAAATCCTATACCATGACGCGATAGAACAGCGGCTGCACGCGGATAAATATCGTTGCCTGTCTCTTCGCTGCTTGTCGCAGTCGATTCTATACAGAAAGCATCGTTCAACGAGCAACGACTCACAATATCTTTCATTATAAACTCGGCCATGGGAGAACGGCATATATTCCCGTGGCACACAAACATAATCTTCTTCATAAATAATTTTAGAAGCTGTTTAAATTTCTAAAAAATATTTTCTTATAGAAAATCGGAATCGAAACAGAGGGGCAGCAAGGCCTTCACACCATCCTCGATAAGATATATCTCGTTCTTGCCATACAGAATTATTCTCATGGGCCTGTTGTAGCGTTTCTCCACTTCCAATATCACTTGGCGACAGGCACCGCAAGGCGAAATAGGACGTTCAAGTTCGCCCTGTTCGTTACAGGCGGCAATGGCCAAAGTGTCAACAGCCATATTCGGATACTGAGCATTGGCCCAAAAGAGCGTTGTGCGCTCTGCACACAACCCCGAGGGATAGGCTGCATTCTCCTGATTGTTTCCCGACACGATTGTTCCGTCGGCCAACCGCACAGCGGCACCCACATTAAATTTTGAATAAGGAGCATAGCTCCGGGCTGTTGCTTTGCGAGCCTCATCTATCAATTCGCGGTCCTCTATCGAAAATTCCTCAAATGCGCACACCTTAATTTTGGTGTTCAGTTCCAATTCTTTCATTTCAAATAGTTTTTCTCATGCGAAGATATGCAAATACTTGCTCAAATGCAATAAATTTATTTATTTTGTATCTGAATAACATTTATTATAAGAATGAACAAAATTAAGATAATAGCACTCGTAGCTATATTCCTGACGGTGGCATGCCGCGCCATGGGACAAAGCGACAAATGGAGTGCAACACGTGGAGGCGATGTCTATGAACGCTATATACAAAAATATTATCCGCTTGCCGTGGAGCAAATGGAAAGACACAACATTCCGGCCAGCATAACACTGGCACAGGGGCTGTTGGAGTCGGCTGCCGGCAATAGCACGCTTGCCCGCAAAGCAAACAACCACTTTGGTATAAAAGCCGACAAAAGTTGGAACGGCCCAAAAAAATGGAGGAAAGGAAGTAAATACCGTTCATACGATTCGGTGCGCGATTCATACGAAGACCACTCAATGTTTCTTGTCGGACGAAGCCGTTATGCCTTCCTTTTCAAGCTGAAAAGGAACGATTATAAAGGTTGGGCAAAAGGCCTCAGGAAGGCAGGCTATGCCGAGGACAGGGCATATCCTCAGAAACTCATAAGCATGATAGAGCGTTACCAACTTTATAAGTTCGACAACTATTCGAGCAAGAAAGAGGCTCCTGTTCTGCAAGTAAACGGTTCCGCGTATGCAGGCAGACACACCATCTACCGCGCAAACGGGCTGCTATACATAGTAGCCAAGGGCGGCGACACGTTCCGTTCGCTATCCAAGGAGGTGGGAGTATCGCGCAGGAAACTAATAAAATACAACGACCTATACAAAGAGTACGTTATAAAAGACGGCGACATAATATACTTGGAAAAAAAGAACAATAAAGCCGAAAAACAGTACAAATTCCACACAACCGGTGCAGGAGAAAGCCTATATTCCATTTCGCAGAAATATGGAATAAAATTAAAGAAACTGCTCAAAAAGAACCCCCAATTCAAGAGTTATGCCACATTAAAAGTAGGTGACATACTAAGGCTGAGATAAAAAAAGCTATTTAGCGATATAGGAACAATAGGGGTAGTTGGAACATCCGTAAAAAGAGCCATACTTGCCATTGCGCAATACGAGTGGAGCACCGCAAACAGGGCAACAGCCATCGCGCAACATTTTTTTTGCCCTTTTCTCCTGCTGTTTCACATAACGCACATGCCCCTTTCTAATCTTTTTATCGCGAATATTTTTTTGTTCTATAATAGAGCAAATGCGCTCCACGTCGGCATGCGACAATACCCGGTTTTTATAGCTGCCTATTCTTGACAGCAGCCTCCACAGCCTCACCACATTGCACTCCTTGCGAATTTTTGTTTTCAGTTTGCAGCGCATGGCAAAAACAATGACAGAGACAAAAACATCGCTATCGTAGCCATGCAGCACCTTTTTCAGTGCCGCCACATGACCTTTGTTTTGCGTTATGGGGTTGGGGAAATCATATTTTTTCCCATACACATTTTTTGTCCATTTATAGGAATGTTCACTGCCGGTAATCCACCCCTTGTAGTTTTTTGTCTCCACCACGAATACCCCGAATGGCGACACTACGATATGGTCTATCTGGGTGGTGCCGTTTGCCGTAGCAATAAGAACATCGTTAAAAACCCTGTATTTCCTATTCAGCAACGACAGCACAAACGCCACTTTTTTCTCACCGATATAGCCTATTATTCTGGCGCGATATATCCGCAACAAGACAATCGCAACAGACGATAGAACAATGAACAGCAACAATATAACATTGAGTTTTTCCATACAAGCACACGCAAGGCAGTTATACCACGTACAAAGTTATAATAACGAATATATTTATACATAAAATTTACATATTTTTTGACAAACACATAAATAATTGAAAAATGGTTGTAAATTTGCAGAACCATAAAAAACAACACAAAAAATAAAAAACCATCCAATGCTGACACTCGACAAAATATATCACGCATCCTACGTGCTAAAAGAGGTCATACGACGTACCGACCTTATAAACGCTCCGTTGATAAACCCAAGCGCAAAAATATGGTTAAAACCCGAGAACCTGCAACTAACAGGCTCATTCAAGATACGAGGTTCATACTATAAAATATCACAGTTATCGTCCGAGGAGAAGTCCAAAGGAGTTATAGCATGCTCCGCCGGCAACCACGCCCAAGGAGTGGCATTGGCGGCAACAAAAAACGGAATAAAATCCACTATATGCCTACCCGACTGCGCCCCCATATCAAAAATTGAGGCAACCAGACGCTACGGCGCCGATATCTGTTTAGTCGAGGGAGTGTACGACGATGCCTATCGCCATGCGCTCGAACTACGCGACAAGACAGGCAGCACATTCATTCACCCGTTCGACGACGAGGATGTAATAGCCGGACAAGGAACCATAGGATTGGAGTTGCTCGACCAGATGCAAGAGATAGACGCAGTGATAGTACCCATTGGCGGTGGCGGCCTCATATCGGGAGTAGCCTACGCCATGAAATCGCTCAACCCCAAAATAAAAATCTACGGAGTACAGTCGAGCGGTGCGCCCAGCATGGCAAATTCCATTCACAACAACAAGATAGAACGTCTGAGCGAGGTAAAAACCATTGCCGACGGCATAGCAGTGAAAGAACCGGGACAAAACACATTCGACCTTTGCAGTAAATATGTCGATGACATAGTAACCGTCACCGACGACGAGGTATCATCGGCCATACTATCGCTCATAGAGCAACAAAAACTCATTGCCGAGGGTGCAGGTGCCGTATCTGTCGCAGCCGCCATGTTCAACAAAGTGCCCATCGAAGGCAAAAACACCGTATGCCTTGTATCGGGCGGCAACATCGACGTGAACATACTCGACCGAGTTATAAAACGCGGTTTGCTCACATCGGGACGTTCATACATGCTCACCGTTGAGCTCATCGACAAGCCCGGCCAGCTGCTGAACATATCCCGAATAATAGCCGACAACGGCGGCAACGTCATAGGCGTACACCACGAACGTGCCAACGCCACCATGGACATAAACGGTTGTTTCCTGCGCATAAACATGGAGACACGCGATTTCGAGCAGATAGAAGTAATCAAAAAAGCATTGTTCGATGCAGGCTACCACATCTGCAATCACATATAAAAAGACATTTACCAACAAAATTTTAAAGATATGATTAAAAAAGTTTACACAAGCAATGCCCCCGAGGCCATTGGTCCCTACTCGCAGGCCATTATATGCGGCAACATGTTGTTCACATCGGGACAAATTCCCATTAACCCCGCAACAGGCAACATAGAAGCCGACGACATAAACGGTCAGACAACCCAAGTTATGAAAAACATAGCAGCCGTACTATCCGAGGCAGGCACTTCGTTCGACAAAGCAGTCAAAACAACCTGTTTCCTGAAAGATATGAGCGACTTTGCCGCATTCAACGCCATCTACGCAGAATATTTCACAAGCAAACCCGCACGCTCGTGCGTAGCAGTGAAGACACTGCCCAAGGATGTTTTGGTCGAAGTGGAGGTTATTGCCGAAATATAATATCGCCACCAATAGAGGCATCACAATAGCACAAAACAGACAAATAGAGCTATAAAAGAGATTATTTCTTTTCGAACCAAAAAAATAGGAGCCAAATACTTTGCCATTTTAAAAAAAAAGTCTAATTTTGCAGGCTGAAAGTGCAAAACAACTTTTTTGAGTAAACATATAAAAATTATATAACAATGAAAAGAACATTCCAACCCTCTAACAGAAAGAGAAAGAACAAGCACGGTTTCCGTGAGAGAATGGCTACAAAGAATGGCCGTCGCGTATTGGCATCTCGTCGCGCAAAAGGACGTAAGAAACTTACCGTATCAGACGAATACGTTGGTAAGAAGAGAAGATAATTACACTCTTGTAATAAAAATAAATGGAACAATCCCCGGGATTGTTCCATTTATTTTTATTTCAGCGAACGACATCCACGCTTAGGGATGTACGTATGTGCCAATATCCTCGCCGCTGATAACTTTTTTCAGGTTGCCCACCACATCCATATTGAACACGTATATAGGCAGATTATTTTCGCGGCACATAGCAGTGGCTGTTATATCCATCACTTTCAGACCACGACTTATGACCTCGTCGTAGGATATTTCATTGAATTTTGTTGCTGTCGGGTCCTTCTCGGGGTCGGCGGTGTATATACCATCTACGCGGGTACCTTTGAGCATCACATCGGCCTCTATCTCGATACCACGCAACGACGAGCCCGTATCGGTTGTAAAATAGGGGCTACCCGTTCCGGCAGCCATTATAACCACGCGTCCCGACTCCATAGCTTCAATAGCTTTCCATTTTGTATAAAACTCGCCCACAGGCTCCATGCGAATGGCGGTAAGCACTTTTGTCGGCACACCCGCAGCCTCCAATGCCGAACTCAACGCAAGGCTGTTTATAACGGTGGCCATCATACCCATTTGGTCGCCCTTAACGCGGTCGAATCCCTTGCCTGCGCCTGTCAATCCGCGAAATATATTTCCACCGCCAATAACAATACCTATCTGCACGCCCATGGCAGCCACCTCCTTTATTTGGGTTGCATATTCGCCAAGGCGTGTCACGTCGATACCATAGCCTTGGTTACCCATGAGACTCTCGCCACTCAGTTTAAGAAGAATACGTTTGAATTTTGTCATAATATAAATATTTAGTTAATTATTTACATTCTACTGCGAATATACACAAAAGCGAGCGAAAAATATGAAGCTTGCTTCAATATTTTTACAGCGAGCGAAGTACATATTCGCTGCTTACAGCAAATATACCAAAAACCTGAATAAAAATAAAATAAAAGTTAAATAACAGCATGCGATAGCAACAAAGCACACACAGCATGGGGCACCTGTGAGGAAAAAGAATTAATTTTGCACATAGCAAACAAAAAGATAGTACAATGAAAAAAATCAGGAAAAGCAATCTGCTGACAGCGATACTGTTTATATATACCACCATAATGTATATATACCTGTTCCCACGCAACCACGAGATAAGCGACACAAAAAAATGGGTTATTGTAGCTACATCCTACGCTGTTCTTGTAATATTATGGTTTGTACTAAGACGTCGTGAGAAACTCCGAGAAAAAAGAGAAAAAGATAACTACACCCGTTACGACAACAAACAGTAGGAACGGACGCAGGCTCAAAACAGCTGCTCCACCTGCTTGAAAGCATATTGCAGCCTGACATCATCGTCGCGCAACAACAGCAAATATCCATTGGGGCTAACCCCCACCATTTTGGCATTGAAAACACCCGAAGCATCTTTATATCGGCACCACACGCCATAGCCTTTAAGCAACCGCATGTAAGCCGAGGATATATCGTCGAAAGCACCACGGCGCAAAACCGCATAGCGTTTGGCAAAACACCGCAACAGCGTCTGCTGCACATCGGGCACCGAAAAATCCCTGTTCGTGAGCATGCTCATGGAGACAGGCACGCGGCTCATGGGCTCGAACCGACGCTGATTAATATTCAACCCCACGCCTATCACAGCCTGTTCTATGTGAGCAGCCGCGTAGTCTATTTCCACCAATATCCCCGACAGTTTTTTCTCGTCGGCATATATATCGTTAGGCCATTTTATCTGTACGTCAATACCATAGAGCGACATAGCATCGTGCAACGCCAATGCTATTGTCTGCGACAGAGCAAACTGCCTGTCGACAGTCAGGAATTGCGGGCGCACAAGAATACTCATCAACAGATTATCGCCCTGCTGCGACAACCACACATTGCCCTGTTGACCGCGTCCCGCCGTTTGGAAGTCGGCTGTCACCACAAGGGCATCGGCTGTGCCGGCAGCAGCCCACAACCGGGCGGCATTTTCGCGTATGTATTTATTTGTGGAATCGACGCAACGCCTATGCGTACATGAAAAACAGATATTATCTTCCATACTTGGCTCGTACTTTCTTGGGTAGTTTCTTCAACACCTCGTCGTAGGAATGGTCTATTAGTTCACACAGCAAATCATGGGGCAACAGTTCAATATCGAGCTGGTTCCAATATTTCTTGTTCCAATGCCATGCCGGGCGAATGGCGGCATAGGTGTCGCGTAGTTCTATGGCGCGGTCGGGGTCGCATTTAACGCAAAACCATTTCGTGTTCATCAGATCGACGCACGCAAAAATTTTGTTCTCGACACGAAAGACAAGCACATTCTCGTCGAAGGGGAAATCCTCGGTTGCCCCCTGCTTGCCAAGGCAATATAATCTGGTGTCTTCGATATTCATGATATTCCGGGATAAAAAGCATTGCGTATATGTTCTATTCTACTGTTATCGCCTATGCCCACCACGGTTATGATGTCGAAGCGCACATCCAAGTCTATCTGTTTGCATTTAACATACGACTCGGCAGCCAATATAAGATTGTGCATTTTCGCGGGAGTGACAGCATCGGCAGCATCGCCATAGTGATTGGTGCTGCGCGTTTTCACCTCGACAAAGACAAGCACATCGCGTTCCTGTGCCACGATATCCAATTCTTTGTGTCCGCTACGCCAATTAAGTTCATGTATGGCATAGCCTTGCTCCTGCAAATAACGCATGGCAAGCATTTCGCCCTTACTCCCAAGAAGATTATGTTCAGCCATAAGCAACAGTAAAAAAACAGCACTAAGATAATAGTTACTATTTGAAAAGGCAATCAAAAGTTTGTTTTTCGAACAAGTAAAATGTAAATTTGCAGAAACATCGCTAATTCACACTTAGAAACTGTTTCTTATAATGGCCAAAAAGAAGAACGCACCCAAAGCAACCACCGCACGCATACAGCCTGTACGCCACAAGCGTATTGTGAGCCTTGTGAGCGACGAGGAAAACAAGATAATTGACGATTATCTTAGAAAATACAAGATAGGCAACAAGAGCAACTGGATACGCGAGACCTTGCTGGCATTCATTTACAAAAACTTAGACGAGGACTACCCTACACTGTTCAACGAACACGACATGCGACGTTAAGCCCCATGACAGACGAATATTACATGAAACAAGCCTTGCGCGAGGCGCAGGCAGCCTACCAAAAAGGCGAAGTGCCGATAGGCGCGGTTGTTGTATGCAACAACCGCATAATAGCTCGTTGCCACAACCTCACCGAAACGCTCAACGATGTCACCGCCCATGCCGAAATGCAGGCTATCACCGCTGCGGCAAACAACATGGGTGGCAAATATCTGAACGAATGTACATTATATGTCACATTGGAGCCATGCCCCATGTGCGCCGGAGCCATAGGCTGGTCGCAGCTGGGCAGGCTTGTATATGCCGCCGACGACGAAAAACGCGGCTATCGCAAATATGCCCCAATGGTTCTGCATCCCAAGACACAGGTGACGCATGGCATTTGTGCCGACGAAGCCGCCCTGCTGATAAAATCGTTTTTCAAAGAGAAAAGATAAGCCATCTATAAAAACAGAAGGAGTGAATATGTGTATTCACTCCTTCATTTCCTCATAATCGACGTATTCGCCTTCGTCGTTGCCTATTATCTTTTTACGTTTGCGACGTTTATACTCTGCCTCGGGAGAATAGTGCCACCCCGAATCCGATGCCCCCGAGGAGTTCCTCGACGACGACGACGATGTCCTGCCTGCGTTGCCGCCACGTGAGCCACCGGCACCATAGAAGCTGTCATTCGCCGCACGCGAGCCGCCAATGCCAAACAACGACAATATCCACCTCAGCACAGACAGTATCAACGACGAGGCAAACATCAATAATAATATTAACAGTATAAAAATAAACAAAATAATTGTCATACCTTAATAATATAATGTTACACTAAGGGTACGGCAAATATAATGCCAACAGGATATTTCGGCAACTTATTTAGGCAAAAAAAGCCTAAATTACCTTTTCATTGCCAAAATAACAGACAAAATGACATACCAAGATATTATAGCCACTGCCGAAACAAGCCCCAACGACAGCATGGGCAGTGCCACAACCAAGAATATGTATCGTCTTTTATTTGCACGCCACTCCAATCGTTTGAATTTCATCGAGAACATTGGAATATCGCAAATAAGCAAGAACGACGATAAAATAATAAGTGCCAATATCAAGAACCATCCGGCAGCGAATGTCGCTATCCAGTCGCCTGCGCCTGCTATCAGCGATGCCCAGAAAAGAGCATTGGCAGGTGTAGGCAGCCCCATGAACGACGTTGTCTGTCGTTTGTCTATATTGAACTTGGCCAGCCTTAGAGCCGAGAAAACGGCTATCAGGAAAGCGCAGTATGGCAGGAACGTTGCAAACTGCATGGAGTCTATCGAGCCTGTTATCTGCTGCAAGTAGGTATAAACCATTGCAGCCGGAGCAAGGCCGAATGTGATATCATCGGCCAAGGAGTCCATTTGCAGGCCCATGGGCGATGTCACCCCTAACAAGCGTGCTGCCATTCCATCGAAAAAGTCAAATACCGCACCCAACACAATAAACGCGAGTGCCCACACAAAATAACCTTCGAATGCCATTGTACATGCCACACAGCCCGAGAATAGGTTGCAGCATGTTATCGAGTTGGGGATATGTTTTTTTATAGACATCGTTCTTTATTTAATTTTTGTTCAAACGGTTAATAGCGACCGCTATACTCATTTAAGTTTTGCTATAACAGTCTCGTTGCCAACGGTTTTTTGTTCCAAATCGACATATACCTCGGCATCCAAAGGCAGATAGACATCGACACGCGAACCGAATTTTATGAAGCCCATGTGCTCGTCTATGAAACACTCCTCGCCCACCTCGGCATATGTGACAATGCGACGTGCCATGGCTCCTGCCACCTGACGCACAAGGACATCGACACCGCTGTGGGTACGTATGACAACCAGCGAACGCTCGTTCTCGGTGCTTGCCTTGGGCAACCATGCCTTGTGGAAATGTCCGTTCATATGCTCCACGCGTGTCACAACACCCTCGACAGGATACCAGTTGGCATGGACATTCATGGGGCTCATGAATATGGAAATCATTATTCTATCCTCCTTAAAGTGGTCGGGCTCAAAGACTTTCTCCACAACAACCACCCTTCCGTCGGCCGGTGCAATGACAAGATTTTCTGTGTCGCCATCGAACACACGTCGGGGGCTGCGGAAAAAATTCACCATGAGCAGGTACAACACAGCCGACACTCCCGAGAAACCAATATTAAAAACATCGTATGGCACAAGGCACCATGACGCAGCGTTAATCAAAAGAAGAATCACAAAAGCGATAACAAGAATAGATGTACCCTCTCTGTGGATACGTATTTTCTTAATTTTCCTTATTCGTTTCATCAGATAGAAAATTTAATATTCACAAAAATAGTCACATTTTGTTAAATACCCAACAAAAAAAGGATAAAAACAAACATACAAAAAAAATATCCAAAGACAACAATTTAGTATTCAACACATTACTCTTTTATATTATGAAAAAAAATATTTATTGGTAACAAGTTGATAACTTTTTTTGCTAAACAATTATGTAAAATGGCGGTTTGCTATTATCTTTGATGTGGACATAGAAAACACGACTGCACTCGCTGTAAAAAATATTGAAGCAAGCTTCATATTTTTCGCTCGTTTGTTACTATCTTTGATTAGGCATCGAAGATAAGACTGCACTCGCTGTAAAAAATATTGAAGCAAGCTTCATATTTTTCGCTCGTTTGTTACTATCTTTGCAATAGAGCGCGAATGGAGCCTTTATTTGCTTTTTTTAATTTATACCGCTAAGTTTTATAGAGCAAATTTTGTTTACCCCGCCCGTTGGCAATGTTTTTGCGAAGCCTCAAAAAAAACATGCCGCGCCCCCAAAAAAAACATTAAAAATCATACCATGGAAGACTTCGTACACCTACACGTGCACACCCAATATTCAATTCTTGACGGACAAGCCTCGGTGAAAAGGCTTGTCGATAAAGCCATTGCCGATGGAATGAAAGGAATTGCCGTAACCGACCATGGTAATATGATGGCTATAAAAGAGTTCTACAACTACGTCAATAAAATAAACAAAGGCAAGGACGAAGAGAGCAAATTCAAGCCTATCATAGGTTGCGAAGTCTATGTAGCCGAGCGTAGTCTATATAATAAGGAGTTAAAAGAGGATATGCGTGGCCACCACTTGGTACTGCTTGCCAAGAACAAACAAGGCTACCACAACCTCATAAAAATAGTATCCAAGGCATGGTCCGAGGGCTATTACTACACGCCACGTACCGACAAGGAGGAACTGAAAAAATATCGCGAGGGGCTCATAGTCTGTTCGGCATGCTTGGGCGGCGAGATACCCCAGCTGATAAGAAACGGCAAGATAGACGAAGCCGAGGCCGCCGTAAATTGGTACAAGGATGTATTCGGCGACGACTACTATCTGGAATTGCAGCTACACAAGGCAACCGTCGAGCGGGCCAACCACGAAGTCTATGACATACAGCTAAACGTAAACGAGCATATAAAGACACTTAGCCAAAAATGTGGAGTGAAACTGATATGCACCAACGACGTACACTTTGTCGATGAGGAGAACGCCGAGGCACACGACAGACTAATATGCCTCAGCACCGGCAAGGACCTTGACGACCCCAAACGCATGCTCTACTCCAAGCAGGAGTGGATGAAAACAAAGGAGGAGATGAACGCCATATTCGGCGACACCCCCGAGAGCCTCTCCAACACCGTGGAGATTTGCGACAAGGTAGAATTTTACAGTATCGACAACGCCCCCATCATGCCCAACTTCGCCATACCCGAGGATTTCGGCACCGAGGAGGGTTACAGAAACCAATACACCCACGAGGACCTGTTCAACGAGTTCACTCGCGACGAAAAAGGCAATGTAGTGCTGTCGCAGGAAGATGCCGAGAAAAAAATAAAAAAACTTGGCGGCTACGACAAGCTATACCGCATAAAATTAGAGGGCGACTACCTGCGCAAGCTCACATACGACGGAGCAAAAAAATGCTACGACGAGCCCTTCACACAAGAACTCACCGACCGCATCGACTTCGAGCTGCACATAATGAAGACCATGGGTTTCCCCGGCTACTTCCTCATAGTACAAGACTTCATACGTGCCGCCCGCGAGGAATTAGGAGTAGCAGTAGGCCCCGGACGCGGTTCGGCAGCCGGTAGCGTGGTAGCCTATTGCCTTGGTATAACACGTGTCGATCCCATAAAATACGACCTGCTGTTCGAGCGTTTTCTGAACCCCGACCGTATATCGCTCCCCGATATCGACGTCGATTTCGACGACGACGGACGCGGCGAAGTCCTAAAATGGGTAACCGAAAAATACGGCCAAGAAAAAGTAGCCCACATCATTACCTACGGCACCATGGCCACCAAGTTAGCCATAAAAGACGTTGCACGTGTACAAAAAGTACCCCTCGACGTATCGAACAAGCTATGCAAAGCCATCCCCGACCGTCTGCCCGATGGTAAAAAAATGAACCTGCCCAACGCAATAGCCGCAGTGCCCGAGCTACGCGAAGCCGAGGCATCGCCCGACATGCTATTGCGCGACACCATAAAATATGCCAAGATGCTCGAAGGCAACGTGCGTAACACCGGAGTTCACGCATGTGGCACCATCATATGCCGCGACGACATCACCGACCACGTACCCATAAGCATAGCCGAAGACAAGGAGACAGGCGAGAAACTGCTTGTGACACAGTACGAAGGCAGCGTGATAGAAGAGACAGGCCTCATAAAAATGGACTTCTTGGGGCTGAAAACGCTCTCGGTGATAAACGAAGCCATAGAAAACATAGAACAAAGCCTTGGCACGAAAGTCGATATAGACAAAATACCCATCGACGACAAACTAACCTACGAGCTATACTGCAAAGGCAACACCATAGGAACATTCCAGTTCGAGTCGCCGGGCATGCAAAAATACCTGCGCGAATTGCAGCCAAGCACATTCGAGGACCTCATAGCCATGAACGCGCTATACCGTCCCGGCCCCATGGACTACATCCCCGACTTCATACAACGCAAGCACAACCCCGAGTTGGTGAAGTACGACCTCCCCTGCATGGAGAAATACCTGAAAGACACCTACGGCATCACAGTGTACCAAGAGCAGGTGATGCTCCTGTCGCGTCTGCTTGCCAACTTCACCCGCGGCGAGAGCGACACCCTGCGTAAAGCCATGGGTAAGAAGCTCAAAGAAAAGCTCGACGAGTTAAAGCCCAAATTCATAAAAGGCGGTCAAGCCAACGGACACCCCGCCGAGACACTCGAAAAGATATGGGCCGACTGGGAGAAATTTGCCTCATACGCATTCAACAAGTCGCACGCCACATGCTATTCGTGGGTAGCCTACCAAACAGCCTATCTGAAAGCACACTACCCCTCGCAATACATGGCAGGAGCCCTAAGCCGCAACCTATCCAACATAACCGAAATAACAAAGCTCATGCAAGAATGTACAAGCATGGGTATAAAAGTATTAGGTCCCGACGTAAACGAGTCGCGTCGTAAGTTCAGCGTAAACAGTCAGGGGCACATACGTTTCGGACTATGCGCAGTGAAAGGCGTGGGCGAGAGCGCAGTGCAAAGCATCATCGACGAGCGCAATGCAAACGGCCCCTTCACCAGCATATTCGACTTTGTAGAGCGCGTCAACCTGACAGCCTGCAACAGGAAAAACCTCGAATGCCTTGCCCTGTCGGGAGCATTCGACGAACTGCCCGGCGGCATAGAACGCGAGCAGTACATGAGCATCAACAGCAAGGGCGAGCAATTTCTGGAAGCGTTGGTACGATACGGCAACCGTTTCCAGATAGACAAGAACATGTCACAGAACTCACTCTTCGGCGAGCAAGGCATGGCCGAGATACCACACCCCGAGATACCCGAGGGGCACAATTGGAGCACATTGGAACGTCTGAACAAAGAGCGCGAGCTTGTGGGCATATACCTATCGGCACACCCCTTAGACGAATATACCATCATACTGAACGAATTTTGCAACACCCGAGCCGACGAGTTTGCCGACATAAACAACATAAAAAACCGCAAAGTGACATTTGGCGGCATAGTAAGCGAGCCACCGCGCGTGGGACAGACCAAAAAAGGCAACCCCTACGGCATTGTAAAAATAGAAGATTTCAGCGGAACAGCCGAATTCCCCTTCTTTGGCGACGACTGGATACAAAAACAATACTATTTCACCCAAGGCACCTTCCTGTACATAACAGGCAGTTGCCAACCCAAACGTTGGAAGCCCGACGAATTAGAATTTGTAGTCAGCAACATCCAATTACTCTCCGATGTTAAAGAAAAGATAATAAAAAGCATCACCCTTACGTTTAATGTAATGGACATGACGCAAGACATATACGAACACCTGTTAGACTACATCGAGCGTAACAAAGGAAATTGCAAACTACAATTCTGCATACGCGACATAGAAAACGAGTTCAAGTTGCAGCTTGTGTCAAAGAGCCACCAAATAGCCGTCGAGCAAGAACTAATAGATTACATAAAATCAGTACCAAATATAGATTATAAACTAAATTAAAAACTACACTTATGGAAGTAATTGTAACAGATGACAACTCAAAAGAATTCATGGCATCGGAATTGCCAATAGTAATTGATTTCAGCGCCACATGGTGTGGTCCTTGCCGTCAGCTTGCCCCCATCATCGAGGAGCTTGCCAAGGAGTACGACGGACGCATCGCCGTTGGCAAGTGCGACATCGAGGAAGCAGTGGAGCTCACCGACGAATACGGCATACGTAACATCCCCACAGTGCTTTTCATCAAGAACGGACAAGTGGTCGATAAATTCGTAGGCTCAAAGTCAAAAGCCGAGGTACAACAGAAGTTCGAAGCCCTGCTGGGATAAAACCATTGCAATATGCAGAACGACGAATTTGATATGGAAGACCTCGACGACGAGAAAACCATAGCATTTATACGCGAACGATTGCCACAAGAACTAAAAGAAAAGTTCACCGACGACGACTACTATTACATCCTCGACACCATCTACGACTATTACGACAAAAGTGGCATCCTCGACAGCAACAACGAATATATCGACATAGATATAAACGAAATAGCCCATTTTGTTGCCAAGGAAGCCAAAAAGAACGGAATAGGCGAGTTCGACCCCGAGGAACTGTTCTTCATAATTGAAGGCGAACTTGAATATAATGGCATAATCGAATAACAACAGAAAAGCATCATAATTAATTATGATGCTTTTTTATTATTAAATATTCAGTGGGGGGGAAGCAAAGCAATATAATTCTCCCTCGTTGCGTGTGTGGGTGGCAATAGTATGCGTTTAGTATAAGCAATATAATTGTCCCTCTTCGAAGAGGGACGAGCAACGCTCCGCGTTGCGGAGGGAGTTGACAAAACAATAGCACGCGATTTTACTCTTTGCTATTTCTGCTTTTTCTTTCTACTTTCTGCTTTTCCTCTCGTTTCCACTCCCTCGTCAGCGACTACGTCGCTGCCACTCCCTCTCCGGCGAGGGAGAATTTTCGTGCAAGCGAGTGAAAACCAAGCTCGCTTGAGTTTTTGCAACGAACAAAGCCGAAAATCAACGAAGTTAATTAAAATCGTGCAAGTGAGCGCAGAGGACAAATTTATTTGTACTATGCCGAACGCAGCCGAAAATCAACGAAGTTAATTAAAATACTCTGTACTCTGTACTCTGCACTCTGTACTCTGTTATCTGTACTCTTATAAAGACAAATGGCGACCCGTAGGGGTCGCCATTTGTCTTTATAGGGTGTGGGTTATTTTGTCCAAATATTCTCCCATTCGTTAGTGACGCGGTGGCGGTTTGACCAAGACTGACCCGGGTCAACCGAACCATTACCTATCTGAATGGAGCCGCGTCCCATTATATTATCCGTTAAATCTATCTCCACTTTTTCTATTGTGGGAGACGTATAATCTTTTTTCATGTCGTTAAAATGTTTT
>JAFQBG010000033.1 GCA_017416705.1 Bacteroidaceae bacterium | reverse complement strand
TTATCTGCTAAAATAATATTCGCTTTGGTTGTTTGTGTCGGAATCTACTTTTATGGTAATAGACGAACTGTTGTCCTCGATGCGATAGTCGCGGGTGAGCTTTTTCTCCTGATAGGGATGCCCGTTGTTTACATTGGGGTTACGCACCGATAATTCGTAGGTCTGAACTTCTAACAGGTATGGGGTCTCTTTTCCAAAGAATCCCATGGCGGCATACGCCATGGGCATGTGTCCATATACAAATGCCATGGGGTTGAAACCATAGTCTTTTATAAGGTTCTTTGTGTTGTAGCTGTATTCAAAAATCTCGTTTCTCAGGTCGCCGCTCTTGTTCTCGCCGTTTATGATAACCTTTGCCAAACGCTCTCCGCTCCATTCGTAGGTGTATATGTTTGTTTCGTTTTGGCTTTTGAACACAGCCCCTGTGCAGAAGTCGTTGCTGTAACTGAAACTCCATTCGCTGTATGAGTTTTCTTCTTTGTTGTCGTTTGTGCGTTTGCAGTGGCTCTCTATTTTTACAATGTTGCCGTCCTCGAATCTTACCGTTTCGGTTATATTGTCTTTGTATTGGAAACTGTCGGTAAGGTCGCTGCTCTTGTAATTTACTTCAATCTCGCTCTTTATCAATTTGTTGCCTTCGAGGTCGGTGCCGTAATTCAATGTGGCATTTTGTGTCTCGGTTATTCTAAGATTACCGGTAGTTATGGTTTGGTTGTAGCTGAACTCCTTTATGCTGTTGTCGGCGTTGTATGCAAATGTCCAATTTTCCGTTGTTCGGGAATTGTCGTTGTGGTTTTTGTATGTCAGTGTCTTGGGGTACAACGGTGTTTTTTCTTGATTTTCGTATGGGTTGAAACTATCACTGTCGCTGCTGCACGATGCAAAAATTATACCTATGGCTATTGCTCCGATGAGTTTTTTTAACTGTTTCATATTTTTTGTTTTTAAATTATGCTGCGAAAATACAATAAGATATTAGTTTTACTATTTCGTTTTAATTTTTTTTAACTTTATTTTGTTAATTATCGGTTTGTATAGAAATCAAAAGCCTCTAAAATATCTTTTTCGGCAAGTGTGACATATTCAATTTCGCATTCGCTGTTATATAGAGGAACGTTGCGTAATGCCGCTTTTGGAATTGCCGCCATGATGTCGGTATAGTGGTTGCAATTAAATTTTGGCAAGGGACAGATTTCCTGAATATTATATACTGCCAAACGCAATTTGTCAATGGGAAATCCTTTTAATCGGTGCGACAGGTACAACATACATATAATGGCAATGGCATTGCTCTCATTTATGCTCGATGCTCCGAAGTATTCTATAAAAGCATCCTCTAACGGTGTGCCGAGCCTATCTGCCGCCGGGTGTGGCTTCGCTACTGCCTGTAATATTTTTTGAATAGCTGTTACCATTATTTTTCAAAATTAAAATCATATAGCATGCTATGCCGTGTACGATTGTCGATTATAATCGGTAGTTTGTTGTGAAATATTGTTTATTCGAGTAAATAACAAATTCAAAGTTAAACTATTTTCATGAATTTACGTCAAAAAGACGTTGCATAAATTTAATTAACGGATGAAAAAACCCTTCCTGCTTATTCTGATAACAATGTGGGTGGCTGTGGCACACTCGCAACAAAACAGAAAAAACGATATTGGCACGCTCTCCGGCACAGTGTACAGTGGCACCGAGAACGCTCCTTTGCAGAATGCTACATTGCAGTTATATCAATTGCCCGATACTGTTTATAGAACGGGTATGTCAAGCTCCACCGACGGACGCTTCACCTTCTCGGTTGCAAGTGGCGAGTATCTGCTGCGTCTATCCTACGTGGGTTTTTTGCCCCAAGACAAAAAGGTCACCGTTGTGGCCAATAAAAACACCGACGTTGGGCGCATTGTTCTGAGCGACGATGTGGTGGCTCTTAAAGAGGCATTGGTGACAGCCGAGGCATCGCAAATAACTATGTCCGAGGATACCACCATATATAATACATCGGCATTCCGAGTGCCTCCCGGTTCCATGCTCGAAGAATTAATAAAAAAATATCCCGGCGTCGAAGTCGCCGAGGATGGCACCATCACCATAAACGGAAAAACCGTCAATAGAATATTGATGAAGGGCAAGGATTTTTATGGAACCGATAAGAATGCGGCACTGAAAAACATCCCTGTCGATATTGTCGATAAAGTAAAATTCTACGACAAGCAGAGCGATTTCACCCGACTCACAGGTATCGACGATGGCGAGGAAGAGACGGTGCTCGACCTACAAATGAAAAAGGGTGCCGACACCGGTTTCTTTGCAAACATCGACCTTGCCTACGGAACCAAGGACCGCTATTCGCTAAAAGCCACCCCTAACTATTTCACCGATACAGAACAGATATCGCTTATACTGTCGGCAAATAACGTTAACGACAGAGGCTTCTCGGGGCGTGGTGCCGTCGGCCTTACATCGGCAAAAGAGTCAAAATTCAATTTTGTCACCACGCGAAAAAATGTGGAATTTGGAGGAAATATACGTTACGACCATAGGGACAACGATAATAAAAGTTTTACGTCGTCGGAATATTTTATGACACAAGGTGCCAAGAACCAATTTTCGAACAGTCGCAATAACTCGCTCGGCTGCAACTCGTCGTTCAATAGCAATTTCCGTTTGGAATGGAAAATAGACACGCTTACCACCTTGATATTCACTCCGTCGTTCTCCTATAACACAAGCGAGGGGTGGCAAAAAAGCAATTCGGCAACCTTCGATGCCGACCCATTCGAGACAGACGTCAATTATCCTGCCGACCGTTTTGGCGAGGTGTACGATGCCTTACAGGATATAGCAATAAACCGCAACGAGAACGAGAATGTGTCGCGCAACCGCAGCAAGTCGGCCAATGCCGATTTGCACATAAACCGACGTCTTGCCAAGCAAGGACGCAGTATTGCCTTTCGTGGAGGCTTCCGATACAGCGACAGTGACAATAAATCGTTCTCGGCAAACAAAGTAAAATACTATAAGGAAAGCGTTGCGGGCAGCGGTTACGACCGCAAGCGATATTCCGATACTCCCGGCGAGAATTGGAGCTACAATATGCGTCTTAGCTATACCGAGCCGTTGCTGAAAAATCTGTTCTTGCAATTAAGCTATCGTTTCGATTACAGCTACCAAAACAGCGACAGAGCCACATACGTGTTCGACGACATAGAAAACTATTTCCCCATATTCGGTAGGGACTATACATTCCCCATGTTGCCCGCCGACTACGAACAATACGAGGATGAGTCGCTCAGCCGTTTCTCGGTATATCGCAATATGCGTCACGATGTCGAACTTATGTTCCGTTATGTCACCGACAAAATGAACCTGAGCGCAGGCGTCACATGGATACCCCAAAAATCCAAAATGGAATACAAATATCTGCAAGTCGATACCATCGTGGAGCGCACAGTATATAATTTCACACCCAATATACGCATGCGCTATAAATGGAACAAGACCACCACGCTGAACATAATGTATCGTGGACGAACATCGCAACCCTCCATGACCGACCTGTTGGATATCACCGACGACAGCAATCCGCTGAACATAAAAAAAGGCAATCCGGGCTTGAAACCGTCGTTCACCAATAACCTGATGGCGTTCTTCAATACCAATAACCCCGATACGCAAACCGGCATAATGGCCAACCTCTTTTTAAGAAACACGCTCAATAGCATAAGCAACAAGGTTACCTATGTCGAGTCAACCGGTGGACGCATAACACAGCCCGAGAATATAAATGGCAATTGGAGTCTGGGTTGCGGTTTTCATTTCAATTCGGCGTTGCCACGTAATAAAAAATTCACGTACAGCACCAATACCAATATTTCGTATGCGCACAACGTGTCGTACATAAGCAAGGATGTCAATAGCAACAGCGTGCGCAATACGGTTGAGACAACCAATCTGAACGAACGCCTTAAATTTGGCTATCGCAACGATGTGTTCGAGATTTCGTTGGATGGCTCGGTGAACTATTCTCACTCCGACAACGAAATGCAATCGCAAAACAATATGGACACGTGGAACTTCTCCTATGGACCCAGTGGCAATGTCAAACTGCCATGGCAGGGGCTTACGATATCTACTAATTTGTCCATGAGCAGTCGTCGAGGCTTTAACGACCCGGCATTCAACACCAACGAGCTCCTGTGGAACGCTCAGATAGCAGCGAGCTTTCTGAAAGGCAATGCGCTCACAGTGACATTCCAGCTGTATGATATTCTGCACGAGCAAAGCAATATAAGCCGCACCATAAACGCAACCATGCGCAGCGACACACAAAACAATTCCATATACAGCTATGGCATGCTGCACATAATATACAAAATAAATACTATGGGCGACAAAGAGACACGTCGTGGCATGCATGGGCATGGAGCAGAACGAGGGTTCGGCCCGCCACCCGGCCCCGGCGGGGGACGTTTCGTGTACTGACAAACGGTTCCAAGCCATGGAATACAATAATTTTAAAAAGGAAAATCGCAAAGCGGTTTTCCTTTTTAAAATTTATTTATATTTTCGCATTGCATACAATATTGTCCGAAACTGTTTAGGCTGTTCATCTGTTTTTAAACAGTTTCTTAGTGTAGTAAAAGCAAAATAACATGGATGGGTTTTTCAGTTGGAGTACATTCTTTTCGATATTATATCTGTTAAATCTGCTTTTGGCTTTGTGGATAATGGTCAAGGTGGTGCTTAACAACAGAACCCCTGTTGCGACGTTTGCTTGGATATTTGTATTGCTTTTTATCCCATATCTGGGTTCTTTGCTCTATTTCCTGTTTGGCACCGACACTCGTAAAAGAAAATATATCAGACGGCGTTTCCTGTCGCAGATACAGCAGTACAGCGCATTGTCGTATCGTTCCTATTCGACAAAAATGCCCCACAAGGAATATTCGCGCCTTGTGGCATACTTGGAAAATGCCGCCGACGCATATACCATGCAGAACACAGCAGCGCAGGTCATTGGTGACACCCGCGATTTCATGACCTCGTTGCTGTCGGCCATAGAAAATGCACAGAACCACATACATGTCCAATTCTATATTTTCGAGGACGATGAACTTGGCGGCAGGGTGCGCGATGCTCTTGTGCAGAAAGCACGTGACGGCGTGCAAGTACGTGTCATATACGATAGTGTAGGGTGCTGGTCGGTCAGTCCGGCTTTTTTCGATAAGATAAGGCGCAGCGGTGGCTATGTCGAGTCGTTCTTGAAGGTCCGTTTCCCGCTGTTGACAAACAAGGTGAACTATCGCAACCACCGTAAAATAGTTGTCGTAGATGGCAAAGTGGGTTTCGTCGGGGGTTGTAACATTGCCGACCGATATATAAAAGGAATAAACGGTGGATGTTGGCGCGACACCATGCTGATGTTGCAAGGAGACGGGGTGTATGCTTTGCAGACATCCTTCCTTGTCGATTGGTATTTTGCCAACGGCTCGTTGGTTAGCGGCAAGGAGTATTTCCCTCGGTTCGACAAAGCATGCGGAGCATGCCACGTGCAATTGCTGACATCGAACCCGGTTATGACATGGCGAGCCATTCCCGGTGGCATAACAATGGCCTTGTCACATGCGACAAGCTATTTCTACCTGCAAACCCCCTATCTGTTGCCAAACGAAAAAGTTATGGCTGCCTTGCAGAACGCTGCGCTCTCGGGGGTGGATGTAAGGCTCATGATACCGCTACATTCCGATAGCCGTCTTGCCGACTATGCCTCGCGCTCCTACATCGAGGGGCTGTTGAGTGCAGGCGTAAAAGTCTATCTCTATACGGCAGGTTTTCTGCATGCAAAAACCTTTGTATCCGATGATATGCTTAGTGTTGTTGGTTCCGCCAATCTCGATTTTCGTAGTTTCGATTATAATTTCGAAGTATCGGCCTATGTCTATGACCAAACGGTGGCAAAACGCATGAAGTCGCTTTTCATGGACGATATGTCGCACTGCATGCGTCTTACGTTGCGCGAGTTCAAGGAGCGTTCTTTCGGTGGTCGCTGTCTTGAATCGGCTGCCCGTTTGTTGTCGCCGGTGCTTTAAGCAACGGCAAACGTCGCTATCTCTTGAAAAAACTGAAATTCACACTGCCATAGGCGATATGTCGGAAAAATGCAGGGTGCTCGCTGAAATCGTTGTCCTTGCCATGCTCGAACACAAATATGCCACCCTCTTTAAGCATGTTGCTGCTTAGTATCATGTTGGGGATGTCGCTCAGCCCTTTTAATGCGTATGGTGGGTCGGCGAAAATAAAATCGTAGCTGTCGTTGCATCGACGTATGAAACGGAACGCATCGTCTCTTATAATGCGCCAATTATCATCGCCAAGTGCCGCCGCTGTTTTCTTTAAATGCCCCACATGCAGGCTGTCCATCTCCACCGATGTCACCGACGGGCATCCGCGCGATAACAGTTCCAAACTGATGCTTCCCGTTCCCGAGAATATGTCAACGGCTGTGGTCTCCTCGAAATCTATATAGTTCAATAATATATTGAACAGGTTTTCTTTTGCAAAATCTGTTGTGGGGCGTGCCTTGAAGTTGCGCGGAACGTCAAAATGCCGCCCTTTGTATTTTCCGCTAATTATTCGCATAGGAGTAGGGTTTGCAGGTCGAATGGAATATCTTTTATTCTGCTGAGCAGATGCGGACGGAAAAGCTCCGAGGGGTTTATCCTCTTGCGGTTGGCTATGAACTGCGAGAGCAACGGTGTCATCTCCTCTATGCCGCTGTCGCCGCATGTGTACAGTACATCCTCGGTTTGCGATAGCTTAAACTCGTTCCATAGGCTCAGGATGTAATACACATGGTCTTGTATGTTCGCCGATACAAAACTGTTTATATTGTAGGGCTTGCCCTGTGCATAATATTGCAGGTACAGTGTCTCTTGCTGGTGGTAGGCAAGCAGAAATCGTCGCTCCTCGAACTGTTGGCGTGTTACAAACCCCATTATAATGCTTGTGGGGCAAAAATAACTTATCGTTCCTATCTTGGCGAGGCATGTGTGCAGTTCCTTTTCTATGGGGAACAGTATGGTTATTCCCTGTGCCGGCAGCCTGTTGGCTATTATCTTTTTTGTTGCCGATGCGTTTGGGAAGCAGGAGTCGTATATGGTTTCGTATTCCTCTTTTTTGTCGTATTCGAACGGCACGGTGGTGAACTCGTTCGAGGTTATTATGGCTTGTACATGCTCATATCCGTTATGCAAAGCAAACGGACACTGTGCCCATGCCTCCTCGAAGTTGGCGACTATTGTCTTTCTGCTGTCGGCGTCGTGGGTGTGGTATTGCAGTGTGTCGGGTTCTGTTGCCGTGTAGCTGCAAAAACAAAATCCATTCGTACTGATACGAATGGATAATGTGTTATGTGTGTGTGTAGTCACTCCCTTCATCGAGCGATTATTCCCAGTTACCCGAGTTGTTGTTGGGCTGTTCTACGTCACCTACTTTAAGACCGCAGTAGCGACCCAATTTCTTTTGGTTGCTTATGAGGTTGTGCATTTCTTGGTCGTTGATGCCGGTGAGGTATGTCTCGTAGGGTGTGCGAGCCTCGAACAACCACTGTGCGCTACCCGATTTTGTGGTGTCGCAGCTTGTTGCCATTTCAAATACAACACCGTCGCTGTAAGGCACATATTTCAAAGAGTCGGCGTTGAAGCCTTTGCCATATACAGTGTCTATAAGTGCAATCCATGTGGTGTCGCGACGGAAATCGCGCAAGCCCTCTTTGTCAACATCACCCCATTTGTTTGTTTTCTTTGCTTTTGCAATCATATCAAGAGCCTTTTGCTCTGTCAAGCCACGCTCCAATTGTTCGTCGTTAAGCTCGCCAACCTTCAAAACGATGGGCATCTGTGCTGTTTTTACAAAGTCGATGAGGGTATCGAAGTTATCGGTGTACTCTCCTTTGTGGTAGTTACGATACTCAATTTGTGCTGTACGAATATCAATGAGGCGTGCAATGATATCCTTTTCACGTGATTTACGTTCTTCGGTGAACTCGATAGGGTCCATGATACTGCGGTAGCAGATGAACACCAATCCTACAATCGCTACAACGAGCAAAAGGTTTAATGCTAATTTCTTCATGTGAATTAAATATTTTTTATTTTGTTTTCTTGTTCTCTGTTTTTATTTGCTTACTTTCGCATTTGCAAATATGTTGCAAAAATAAAATAAAAAAACGGAATTTCGTTTTTCTGTACAAATTTTATTGTGAAAAAGTGATAAATAAATATTTAGTCTCGCAAATTAAGTCAAATTTTCCTTTCACTCCAACTTCTCAACAAGAATTTTCAATAGAAAAAATTGCCGATTTTATATTTTCGGACAAAGAACGTAAAATTTTCATGTTGTGCGGTTATGCGGGGACAGGAAAAACCACCCTTGTGTCGGCATTGGTAAGAACGCTGGAACAGTTGGAACGCAAGACGGTGCTTCTGGCACCTACGGGGCGTGCCGCAAAAGTCTTTTCGGGCTATTCGGGCAAGAGCGCATATACCATACACAAGTGGATATATCGCCAGAAGTCGATAGTCGATGGCTCTACCTTTACCCTCATGGAGAACCGTTCGCGTAACACCCTTTTCTTGGTCGATGAGGCTTCCATGATAGCCAATGCGGGCTTGTCGGGCTTTGGCTCGGGTGCTCTGCTCGACGATTTGGTGGAATTTGTCTATTCGGGCGATGGTTGCACCATGTTGCTGCTGGGCGACACTGCTCAGTTACCCCCTGTGGGCGAGACGCTATCTCCCGCCTTGTCGTCGGAATACCTGCGTTCCATGTTCCTTAGCGTGGAGCGTGTGGAACTGACACAGGTGATGCGCCAAAGCGATGGCTCGGGCATATTGCAAAACGCCACCATGTTGCGCGAACTCATCGCAAGGGACGAATGTACCGCTCTGCCACCTATAAAAATAAAGGGCTTTGCTGACATCGTGTCGGTTGCCGGCGACGAACTCATTGAGACCATAGAAAACTGTTACAGCAGCGTCGGTGTTGACGAGACCATCATCCTGTGCCGCTCGAACAAACGTGCCAATGTATATAACGACGGCATACGTCGTCGCATCCTCTACCGCGAGGAGGAACTGTCGCGTGGCGACATGCTCATGGTGGTTAAAAACAACTACTATTGGCGCGAGGAGCTTGCCAAGGAGGATAAATCGTTGCTCGAAAAACTCGATTTTGTGGCCAATGGCGATGTCGCCGAGGTTGTACGTGTGGGCGGCACCGAGGAAATGTATGGTTTTCGTTTTGCCGATGTCACCCTGTCGTTCATCGACTACGACGACTGCGAACTGGATGTAAAAATAATGCTCGACACGCTGACAAGCGAGTCGCCCTCGCTCACCCGCGAGCAGAACGAACGGCTGTTCGCCGCGGTGTGGGACGACTATCCCGAAATAAAATCCAAGCGTAAGCGCATGGAGGAAATACGCAAAAATCCCTACTACAACGCCCTGCAAGTGAAATATGCCTACGCCGTCACCTGCCACAAGGCACAGGGCGGCCAGTGGAAGCGTGTTTTTATAGACCAAGGCTACCTGCCTGCCGACTCCATAAATGTCGATTATTACCGTTGGCTCTACACCGCCTTCACCCGAGCCGGCGAAAAGCTATATCTGGTGAATTGGAAAGGGGCGGAGTAGGGCATGTGCAAAATATATTATTGGTTTCTTTATTTGTTACTATTAATTAAACTATGTATATTTGCAGTAAACTGCGAATATAGTCTGCACTCGCTTTGAAAAAAATCGAAGCAAGCTTCATATTTCTCGCTCGTTTGTTACTATATTTGATGAAGTTTGATTTAGAATCTATGAGTATCAAACATTTAAGAAGAACTTGCATGAGAATGGGCAATGGATAAGAAATTGCGAACTTGTTTTGTTGCACTATATTCCTCATGCTTTTCAAAGAACTCTTTTCAGAGTGGGAAGTTACATATAATTCATTGAGTTGAGAAATTTTTGAAAAAAATAATATTAGGGTGTCCAATTTGATATATTCTATTTTTTATAATTTATTCAAAACTCAATCAATATAATATGGTTTAAATACATCATATTTTAGAAGTTGAATATCTTGTATTTATATTGTTCCCCATCAAACTTTGATTCAAAAAAGAAACCATAACTGTCCCATAAAAGTAGACAAACAGTTCCTTAAATAACTGAAATATAGTCTATTAAGCAGTGTTTTTGCAGTGAAACAGATTTGAAATTGTAGATTTGCATCCAAATCAATGGTTGCATATGAATCAAGACAAATACGTTTTTGCTCAACTAACCTCTTTTCTGAACAGAACTCAGTTTAACAATTATGTTCGCAAGTACGACGGCAACAAATATGTGAAGCACTTCACTTCTTGGAATCAGCTACTTACTATGATGTTTGGACAACTCAGTAATCGGGAAAGTCTCCGTGATTTGATTGTGGCTTTTGAAGCTCATCGCAGCAAACAATATTAGGGCGTGAGCTCATAGCAAAGACGACACTCGCATCAGCTAACCAGAATCGCGACTATAGAATCTTCGAAGATTTTGCCTTTTACATGATGAAGGAAGCCTGCGAAAAACGAACGACTAACACACTGAACATACCAGGAAAGAAATAGCTTTCGATTCCATGACAATTCCGCTTTGTCAGTCGACATTCCCTTGGACCAAGTTCCGTAGTAAAAAATGTGGTGTTAAGGCTCATTTTCTATATGACATTGATGCACAATTCCCATCTTTCTACACGATGACGACTGCATCCAAACATGACTCTACGATGATGTATTCAATATCCTTTAAACCAAATGCTTATTACATATTCGACGGGGCTTACGACTCCTTCATGGAACTCTACAGGATTCATCTTATGGGTTCTTTTTATGTCGTCAGAGCCAAATGAATCTAAAATACAGGATGGCCAGATGGAAACGAAGAATGCCGAAAAACATCTTGAAGGATTCAGAAGTAAAACTAACCATTTACCTCTTTGAAAAGAAATACCCTGAATCATTCAGGCTTATTCGTTTCTACGATGAAGAGGAGGACAGATATTTTGCTTTCCTAACGAATGCAAAATATCTGTCAGCATAAGAAGTCGCAGACCTTTATCAGAAGAGATGGTTGCTTGAACTATTTTACAAATGGTTCAAGCAACATCTGAAGATAAAGAAGTTTTGGGGTACTACAGAAAATGCTGTACGAATACAAATCTGTGTTGCAATAATAATTGCTAACGGACAAAACTCATTTGCGATATCTATTCGATAAGACTAATTTCAATGACGTCAAAGAACAATTTGTTCCCCTCATTCTGGGGTTGTTAAACTAATTATTAACTCGTCCCAATTTTAACGGGACACTAATGAACAGAAATATAAAACTGAACCCCTAATCATTTATAAGTCAGAAGTTGTTAGGATTAATTGCAATGATTAGTTGTTGGCTAGATATACATTTCGGCAAAGTTGAATCTGGATTCTGAGTATGCTTTCTAAGAATTGCATCTCGTACAGTATGTTCCCTTGCTTCCTCATGGGCAATCCCTACAAGTTTATAGCTATTTGGAATGTATGACGAACATTTCAGTAAGTTTGTTGTGTACAACCCTCCATCTCCTGTATCTAATGCACTTTCATTTACAGAGCAAGCATACAAGCGAATTTGTTGTTCTATAGCACTCATGATGCGTGCGTCATAGTAAGGTCTGATATTTCGTTTGAACGACCCTCCGTCTGAAAACATTCTCATTGATTTATGAGACTCTGACAGATTTTCAATAAGTATATTGCGGCAGCAGTCAAAAACCGAAATCTGACGTGAAGCGATACCTATCAAATCATCTTCATTTATTACTTCTTCATTTTCATTGATTTCTAAAATAGTGCTTTTTTGATATGCACCATGCCCACTAAAAACCACAATGGCAAAATCTGGTCTACTTGCTTTAATCCTGTTTATGGTTAATAATAAACTATATTTTGCAGGATTCATAGATATGATTATTTCATCATCAGTCCACTGGCCACCTTGGTCACTTTCTAAAAATTGTATCTTCAAGGCTGTATCCATCTATGTTCTCATTTGGATCAACCGGATACTTCCAGTTCAATTGGTGTAGTCTTACCCAACTTTTGACATCGACAAATTTCTCTATTTTGTTTTTATCTCCATTATGATAGTCGTACACTGCAACCAAATAATTAAAAAGTAAATTGCAATACATATCATATCGCAAATATTGTTCATCTTGGCTATCTTTCATTTCCACCCATCGCGAAATGAAATTAGCGTTTTCCACGTAAGGATATTGAACACCTATTTCCAAAATCTTGTCCAATCGGTCATTCAACTTTTGCAATTTCTCTTTTCGGTATTGGCTGTAAGTCATTATTGAACTTATAGCGGCACAAATTGCACTAATTGCTGCCGCAATTGTGCTAATTAAAATTGTTATCTGATTTTCCATTTTGTATTTTTTCTATCAATATTTACTTCTCTTGTCTTTTAAAGCATTTGTAATACCTTACGGTTGCAAAGATACTATTTTTCTCCATTTTGGTATTTATCCCCAGAATAACTTTTTTTGCGATAAAGAAAATGACATAACAAATTCGTGACAATCGAACTCAATAATAGAAAAGCAAATTAGGAAGCAGGATATTCTTAATAAACCTCAACGTGCCTGACTATTAATTGATTATAAAACTAGAGGACAGCTTTTAGCTGTCCTCATACCCTGATGGCAACTTTAGGTTGCCAGACACCTCGACCTCCCCGTAAATAAAAAGAAACTAGTGGAGAGTCAGGGAGTTGCTTCTTTAAAAAGGTTGTGCTTGTGCACCCTCTAGTAATTTCAATGTTTTTGGATTTATCCGCTCAAAGTTACTATTTCTCCACTCAATATAAAAATATTCAGGCATAAAATTGATACGTTTACCCAAAATATATCTTTCTCCTTCATATTCAATACCAAAAATCTTTCCAGTTCCTTTTCGATAAAGACCAACCAGTTGTGGAACACCGCCTACAGTTGGGCTTTCATGTTCCTTTATGGTTTTTGCTACACAATGGAAACAAAAACGACTTGTTCCCTCATTCGGGTTGCGTTCTTTCATTAATTCTAATTCGACATATTCAAAGTCGCTTTTACCACTTCCTCCAATATATACTATCTGGGATTTGTTCGGTAGTATTATTTCTTTACAACTAATGCAGCCTTTAACACTATTAATTTCACCTAAATGAAAATCATAATAGGATTCTCTTGATGCAAATAAAATTGAAAAAGATATTTTGGGATTAGGGTAATTCATAAGTGCCGATTCAATTTCCGTTCTAACAGATGATAATTTGTTCATAAAATTACCATCTGTTTGCTCGAAAAATAAACCACAATCTATTTTATATATTATTCTCTCAAGAGTATGAAGTGGAAATAAGACATCACCACAATAAGCAAAAATATATGGATGTTGGAGGGAGCAAAAGACTTTCATACCTTCATCGTATTTTGGGGCTGACCCAGCATCTCCCCATGAGAAACGACTATCGGCCGCAAAATATATTGAAGATATTTTCCTACCCTCTTTTTTATTATCAACTCCTACCCATGCTGCAATTAATGTCATTTTTGCGTATCAATTTTTATAATATAGTAACGATTGGTCATTAATCATAAATTATGTAGTAATACAAAATTAGTATTTTTTTCATGCATATAAGTAAGATTCATAGATGTTTTTTTAAGACAACGAAATAATATTATAGGAAACAGTCGTATCGTAGCCGAGTTCACCAAACCACAGGCAAAGGTAACTCGTGTTCTTTTCGTCCAAGCAAGGTCAAGCCCTGCGGGTGTTGTGGAAAAATCATCCTCGCCCCGTGGGGCTTGCGGTATTTTCCCACACAACCTTGCCTGACGAGAACACGACCTTTTAGAGCCTGTAGTTTGGGAACTCCGGCCCCGAATAGCCGGACTAACAAGAAATATAATAATGTTATGTCACAAGTAGTATCTAACAACAGTCAAATAGGTCACACCGACCTACTATCAGGTATCTTGAAGGTCACAAAGTCCACCTCATAAGGTACATTCGATGTGTTCTTCACCTGCGTATGGAAGTATAGCAAGCCATTGTGGGTGTAAAGCCCACGCAACAGATACTGGATACCGAACGCCTTGCTGCCGATGTGCTTGATGTGGCGTTTGTTGTCCTTGTGGATAGCCTTGC
>JAFQBG010000032.1 GCA_017416705.1 Bacteroidaceae bacterium | reverse complement strand
CCTTAAATGTACTTCGCATAATCTAATCCTTTTTTGGTTACAAAATTAGTTATCAGCGAGTTATACATTGATATGCAAACTAACGCAGAACGATGAAACGTGACGACACAAAGAAAAACTTTACTGCATTATCGGGTAATGACTTGGCAACCGTTCTATTTCATTACCTTGCGTTTCTTTGCTAAATTGCCATCGTTACTATTTCCGAGGTTTTCTGTTTAATGCGTTAGGCTCAGTTCAAAACGCAGAAATTCACCTTTTTTGCTCCGAGAACCGTAATTTTTTTGTAAAATTCAGTCACCGTCAATTAACCCCATACACAAATTCGCCATGCCACAACAAGCCATCGCAAGCACAAACAAAAAACATAAAAAAACATAACAGCCACAAATGCAAGAACCCTTCGTCCGTTTCATTCGTTCTTTGTATGTAAACTAAAAACATAAAAAACAATGAGAACAAACGAGACAGAAAGAGAGACAACGGTAACCACCGCCGTCTTTGGTTCCGAGGAAATGCAAAAATCGGCCCCCACAGACCGTATTCCCCAACATTCCACCACCGCCGAGATAGCCTATCGCATGGTAAAAGACGAGACGTACGCCCAGACACAGCCACGTCTGAACCTTGCCACGTTCGTAACCACCTACATGGACGAATACGCCACCAAACTTATGAACGAGGCCATAGCCATAAACTACATCGACGAGACAGAATACCCACGTGTAGCGGTGATGTGTGCAAAATGTATAAACATAATTGCCAACCTATGGAACACCCCCGAGAAAAACAAATGGAAAACCGGAGCATTGGGCATAGGTTCCAGCGAAGCATGCATGCTGGGTGGTGTTGCCGCATGGCAACGTTGGAGAGAGCGTCGCACAGCCCAAGGCAAGCCCTGCGACAAACCCAATTTTGTGATTTCGTCGGCCTATCAAGTTGTGTGGGAGAAATTTGCACAGCTATGGCAAATCGAGATGCGCACCGTGCCACTGACAAAAGAAAAACTGACACTGTGCCCCGAGGACGTCATTGCCCGATGCGACGAAAACACCATCTGTGTAGTCCCCATCCAAGGAGTGACATGGACCGGACTTAACGACGACGTCGAAGCCATAGACAAAGCCCTCGACGAATACAACAAAAAGACCGGCTACGACATCCCCATCCACGTCGATGCCGCCTCGGGAGGTTTCATCCTGCCATTCCTTGAACCCGAAAAAAAATGGGATTTCCGTCTAAAATGGGTACTCTCCATAAGCACCAGCGGACACAAATACGGCCTTGTCTATCCCGGCCTCGGATGGGTTATATGGAAGGACAAAAAATATATGCCCGGCGCAATGTCGTTCAGCGTAAACTATTTAGGAGCAGAAATCTCACAAGTAGGATTAAACTTCTCGCGTCCGGCAGCGCAAATTCTGGGACAATATTACCAATTCATACGTTTGGGTTTCGAGGGCTACAAAGCCATCCAACAAAGCTCCATGGAAGTAGCAAAATACCTGCACAAGCAAATTGGCAGCATGCACCCATTCAAAAATTACAGCGACCGAGTGAACAACCCACTGTTCATTTGGCAAATGAAAGAGGAGTATGCACAGAACAGCAAATGGACACTATACGATTTGCAGGATATTCTAAAACAAAGCGGCTGGATGGTACCCGCATACACCATGCCCGCAAACATCCAAGAGACAGTTGTCATGCGCATTGTAGTGCGTCAAGGGTTCAGCCGCGACATGGCCGACCAGTTGCTCACCGACATAGCCGGTGCCATAACGCAACTCGAAAAGTTGGAATACCCCACAACATCGCGCATCGCCATGGATAAAAAAGAGAAAGTCAAAAGCAGTGTATTTACGCACACAGGAAAAAACAAATAATGGAACTTAGAATATCCAAACAAGAACTGCAAGAGCTGGTAGATGAGGCATACAGCAAATACAAGGACAACAAAGAGGGTAAAAACGCCGATTACATCCCCTATTTGTCCCGAGTAAACAGTAGCCTCTTTGGTATCGCCGTCACGCTATGTGACGGCGATACCCTCACTGCCGGCGACTGCGACTACCATTTTGGCATAGAGTCGGTATCAAAAGTCATGACAGCCATATTGGTTCTTAAACAATACGGCGCCGAAACCATCATGCACATGATAGGTGCCGACGCCACAGGCATGCCATTCAATTCCATATTGGCAATACTATTGGAGAAAAGTCATCCAAGCACACCCCTTGTAAATGCAGGTGCAATAGCCGCCGTAAGCATGGTGCAACCGGTGGGCAACAGCAAACAAAAATGGCAAAATATACAAGAGAACATCGACGATTTATGCGGAAGCGAGACAGCCATCATCGACGAGTTATACAAATCGGAGAGCGTCACAAATTTCAATAATCGTGCCATAGCGTGGTTATTAAAAAGTTATAGTCGCATATACGACGACCCCGACGTCGCGCTCGACCTGTACACGCGACAATGTTCGTTGGGCATTACAGCCAAACAACTATCGGTGTGTGCAGCCACCATTGCCAACAACGGCATAAACCCCGTTACCGGCAAACGCATTTTCAATGCCTCGCTCGCCCCGCGCATAGTATCCATGATGTCGGCTGTCGGGTTCTACGAACACAGTGGCAACTGGATGTTCACCTCGGGGTTACCCGCAAAGACAGGCGTCGGTGGAGGCATCATGGGGGTGCTGCCCGGTACATTCGGCATTGCCGCCTATGCTCCACGACTCGACGAAGCAGGCAACTCAGTAAGAGCACAGAAAGCCCTACGCTACATCATGAATAAATTAGGAGCAAACGTATTCAGCGACCGCATAATTACATTCAAAAATCATAAAGAGCCTGTTACATACTGAACAGGCTCTTTATGATATATTATAATATGTGCGCCGCATGCACACAAAGCAACGGCAGGCGCATAATAGGCTGTTTTAATTTATATAAGAAAATGTTTTTATAAATTCAAACAACCACTAAAAACCATTCTATTCAAAAACAAGTTCGCCAAAGAACTCGGGACGATGAAAACTCGGTTGCGGCCATTCTATCGCGTTCCACGACAGGAAATGTGGCGTTGGCAAATTATCGCCACACTTGTAGAAGTTGGCACGCATACGAGCCCCGCTCCACGAATTTATATTACTGCGGAAAAGCGCAGTGGCAGGGATAATCTCGATAAGGCTCCACGAATTCTCACCCGGCCTTAGAGGGAAATTATCGCCACCGAGCGAGGGGATACGTTTTATTGTATCGAGCAATTCCAACGGGGCATTCTCTTTTGGAGCATCGGCCGGATGCCATGCAAGCAACATTTTGCCAATACATGTACATTCAAAATTATAGTAATCGGAATTACCATGTGGCGACACAAAGAACTCGACACAAGGGTCGGTCCACACCTCACCGAAATCGGTTGTTACAAGCGTGTGTATATCATTTTCCACAACATCGAATTTTATATACACATGTGCTCCGTCGTGGAAAATCTTAAACGAAGCCTTGGGCGAATAGGGATATTCCCCGGCCCAATTACAACAGCCTATGACATTTTCGGGCAACGTTGCAAATATGTTCTCCAATTCCGCCTCACAACAATTCTGTGGCACTATTTTTGGTACATTAATACTGTTCATCATATACAATTATTTAAGTTAGCCCTCTAAGGTAAGTTATTATTTCGTATATATGACACAATTATCGTTTTTTTTATTTTTTTTGTAACGTTTTCGGCCTGCCACTTTATTCAAATGTTTGTTACGATGCGTGAATAACATACTGCACGCGCTGCAAATTATAGGAGCGAGCCTTTCGGCTGCTTGCGCATAGGCTATTTATTGGTCATGATAGATAGTATCATTCTATCCGTCTCCAACATACCGCGCGAACCAATTGCAGTAAGGTTGCGTATCGACTTATCCACATCGTCGTCCACTATACCTTCGAGCGAAGTCACGCAACGATGTTCCATGGCCATTACCGCCGAGAACAATGCCGTCGATACCGAGCTTGCCAATTTAAGTGCACAGCTGGGTTTGGCACCATCGCAGATGACACCGGTGAGGTTGGCAACCATATTCTTAACAGCCATAGCCACCTCGTTGTAACCGCCACCCATGAGATATGTTATGCCACAACTCGACCCGGTGGAAGCAACGACGCATCCACACAAAGCCGACAGACGTCCCAAGCTCTGTTTTATATATATGACAGTCAGATGACTAAGTATCAAAGCACGAATGGTCTGCTCCTCGGTGGCGTTTATCTCCTCGGCATACACCACAACCGGCAGCGTCGATGCAATACCCTGATTACCGCTACCCGAATTGCTCATGACGGGGATTTTAGCTCCACCCATTCGGGCATCGCATGCAGCCGACGTATATGACACCATGCGCACGAAACTGCTGTTCCCAAAAACAGCCTGTTGTCTTTTGTCGCTTATAGTACGACCCAAGCAGTGGCCCCACTCGCCGCGCAACGACTCCTCGGCAGCCTTTTTATTGAGCTCACGTGCCTGCAATATGAATGTAAGTTCCTCTACCGGCGACTCCGTTGCAAATTCCCACACCGTTCTCATCGTCAGCGGCATATTGCAAGCGCCATCGCCATCGACATTCTGCGTTCTATAATTATCAAAAATTACATCCGAGTTTTTTGCAAGATATACAAAATTGGTATGTTCGCCCGATATGATGGCAAGCGCGCTGTCGTCACCATCGTACACACCTACTTCGATGTGCAATGTATCACATGCGCCCTCTTTCAGTGCTATTTTAATACGCTGTTCGTCTATCATGCGACGTCCGCGTTCGACATCGGCATCGGTAACATCCTTTAACACCTCCAATTGATAGCTGCTGCGTCCCGCTATGGCACCCAGCGCAATAGCTATGGGCAATCCCGTCATACCTGTTCCCGGAATACCCACGCCCATGGCGTTTTTCAGAATATTAGGACTTAAAAACACATCAATCCTGCTTGGTGTTCTACCCAAAAGTTCAACAGCCTTAGCCGTACACAACGAAACAGCGATAGGCTCGGTACACCCCATAGCAGGCACCACCTCGCGTTTCATCAATTCTATAATAGCCTTTCTATTCTCTGCCGATAACATTTTTGTTCTATTTTGTTTAAGTGAATAGGCGCTGTGTATGCCATAATTTTATTCGCTGCGAAACCACAGGCATACATATATACATTTACTGCTCGACAAAGGTAATTCTTTTTTTACACAGGCGCACAGAAACTGCATAAATTTATTTTATTTTTCCATTAATTAAAAAACTATCGGGCTTTTATTGTGTAATAGACTTTATCCATGAATTTTTCCCATTTCGATAAAACACCGCGGTTTTTATAGTAAGACTGTTTGTCGAGCATCTAAAAAAACCACTATCATCATGGAGCCTGCACCACCTGTATATCGACATTGTCGAATACGCCGTTGCTCAAATGTATTACATTGCGTCGTTCACGCCCCGAGTCGTTGTTTCCAAAAAACAGTTGGATATATGTCACATTGGGCAATGCGGTCATCCATTCTGTATTTTGCAAAGCAACCGTATATGTAGTGGGATGAATAAGATAGAGCAACGTATCGTTTTGCGTGGCTCCTATGTTTATTGTTTTTGTGTTCACCGCAAAACGTCCGAACGTGCCATATTGCGGCGAGAGGGTTTTCACAAAAGCGTTCCCTTTGGAGTTTATACTATCGACATACAATGCAGCCATATTACATCCGTCGGCAGCCAATTCCGAAATAAGATAGCCCGCACCGGCACGCATAGGCATGCTGCGCAACGTCCACCCCTCGCGTGGTATTTCGTTTATATACCCCACCCCTTTACATTCGCCATATTGAACAAAACGCATATTGTCGCCATACAAGACAAAGGCTTCATCCACGTACACAGGATTTTCAAACATGTCGATATGCAACGAGGAATATCCGGGTATTACAGTGTGCGACACTGCGTCGGAGGGTTCTTCCGGAAATTCGGGAACATTAGTATCGCCGCTGTCTGAACAAGCCACAGACAGCAGCGATACTAATATTGCGATTAAAAATATTAACCGTTTTCTCATTTTATAAGTGTGAAAGCAAGTGTCAGACCGGCCATGACAATTGCCACCATGCTCATTAATTTTATAAGTATATTAAGGCTTGGGCCGGATGTGTCTTTGCATGGGTCGCCCACAGTGTCGCCCACCACAGTTGCCTTGTGCGTGTCACTGCCTTTTCCACCAAAATTGCCTTCCTCGACATATTTTTTGGCATTGTCCCATGCTCCACCTGCGTTGGCAAGGAATACAGCCAAAAGAAATCCCGACGACAAACTGCCTATGAGCAAACCAATGACACCCGAAACGCCAAACACGACGCCTGTCAGTATGGGGGTTGCTATGGCCAGCAGCGACGGCAATATCATTTCGCGTTGTGCTCCACGTGTAGAAATCTCGACGCAGCGCGAATAGTCGGGTTCGGCTTTTCCTTCGAGTATGCCTTTTATCTCGCTGAACTGACGGCGCACCTCGTTCACCATTTTCTGCGCTGCTCGTCCCACTGCATTCATTGTGAGACCACAGAAAAGGAATGCCATCATGGCACCGATGAATATACCGCAAAGCACCATGGGGTTCATGAGGGTTACATTGAAATATTGCATGAAATCGACAATATTTGCCTCCATCAACGACTTGCCGTTAATTAGAATATCGGGGTTGGAACGTTCCAAGGCTATTCTTATCTCCTCGATATACGAAGCCAAAAGAGCCAAGGCTGTGAGCGCAGCCGAGCCTATCGCGAAGCCCTTACCCGTGGCAGCAGTAGTATTACCAAGCGAGTCGAGTGCATCGGTGCGACGACGCACCTCGGGTTCAAGGCCGCTCATTTCGGCGTTGCCACCCGCATTGTCGGCTATGGGGCCATAGGCGTCGGTAGCCAATGTAATACCAAGTGTCGATAGCATACCAACCGAAGCGATTGCTATGCCATACAAGCCCAATGTAACGTTTTCGGCACTCATGTCGAAACCGGTGGCAAGCATGTAGGACAATATAATTCCCACAACCACAGCAAGAACAGGGATGGCAGTAGAGAGCATACCAAGTCCCATACCCGAGATTATAACAGTGGCAGGGCCTGTTTTGCCCGCCTCCGATACTTTGCGCGTAGGAGCATAGGATTGCGATGTATAATACTCGGTAGAACGTCCTATGACAATACCCACCAACAAGCCAACCACAACGGCAAACGACAATCCAAGCCAATTCTCGATGCCCAACATATAGAGTATGCAGAATGTAGCCACTACAATGAGCAATGACGATAAATTAGTACCGCGTGACAAAGCCCCGATAAGGCTTTTAACATCGGCATTCTCCTTTGTATGTACTGCAAAAATACCTATTATAGACAATACGATACCCACAGCCGCTATGAGCATAGGGGCAAACACCGCCTTGGTCTGCATTGCGCCGCCATCGGCTGCAAAAGCAGCTGCGCCAAGCGCCGCCGACGACAATATGGAGCCGCAATAGCTCTCGTACAGGTCGGCACCCATTCCGGCCACATCGCCCACGTTGTCGCCTACGTTGTCGGCAATGGTAGCCGGGTTACGCGGGTCGTCCTCGGGTATATTATATTCGGTTTTTCCAACAAGGTCGGCACCCACATCGGCAGCCTTTGTATATATACCGCCACCCACACGTGCAAACAAAGCCTGTGTAGAAGCACCCATACCGAATGTAAGCATGGTTGTGGTTATTATACATAGTTTCATGCCGGTGTTATTTATATCGGCAGGAACAAAGGCATCGAGAACAAGATACCACACCGATATATCGAGCAATCCAAGTCCCACCACGATAAGTCCCATGACAGCACCACTGCGAAAAGCCATACGCAAACCGCTGTTCATGGAATTACGAGCCGCATTTGCCGTACGCGCCGATGCATAGGTGGCAGTTTTCATGCCCAAGAATCCCGACAGACCGCTAAACAAGCCACCCGTCAGAAAAGCAAACGGCACCCATTCATTCTGAATTTTAAAGACATAGGCCATGACAGCAAAAATGAGCGCAAGCATAACGAACACCAACGTCACAATTTTATACTGCTGTTTAAGATAGGCCATAGCACCCTTACGCACCGCCAATGCAATATAGGCCATACGTTCGGTACCCTCGCTCTCCTTCTTCATCTGCTTGTAAAAATACCAAGCAAAAGACAATGCCAACAGCGATGCTGCCGGAACAAACCAAAACAAAATGTTGTAATCCATAATTATAATGTATTTATTTACGGTTAAGTCACACGAATAGGCTCATATTTTTTTATAAGCGACATGGCTAACTGCAAATTTATACAAAAGAGTTAGAATACAACAAAAAAAAGCGGCTATTTATCGTGGCGCACAAAAAAAGTGGCTCATTTATCGCAGTCGATATTTTTCTGCGCCCCATCCATTGACGATAATTCCTCGTCGGTGTCAACATCGGATGCCGGTGCCCGTTTATCGGACAAAATATTCTCCACGAAAGCAAGCAACCAATTGTAGCCTTTGTGCAGCAACGCCACATCGGAAACAACAGACACCACACCGCCCAATGCCGATGTAAGAATTTTTGCCGGCATTATGGAATCGACAAGGGCGTCTTTGTGACAACCAAATCGGTATTTCGTCTTGTCGATTTCCTGTTGTAAATTCTCGCGAGCAGCACGCAATTCGCCAATCCCTTTAATATTATAATAGTCGTTATTCATAATTCATACTTATTGTTTATTATTAAAAAACATACGGCAAAAACAGCGAACCATCTTATTCAAAAACAATTTCTTACGCAACAAAAACAGTACAGTGGAAAATATTGTCAACAAACCAACCACCGCGAGCATGCTATACACCAGCCCTATCATTGGCGTAAAGAACGCAACCGCCGCAAACAGCAGAAAAAAAAGCGCCATGACAACCAACAACGACACAAAAACATAGGACAGGACATCGTTGCACATGACCGATAGTTTTTCCACCACATGCAGTTTTACATTGTCAATTTTCATATCGACATATTGCTGCGTCGTATCGGACAGCCTGTCCAAATTCTCTTTTATCTCCATAATCATATAAAAATTTATAATTTGACATCTATATCGTTCCAAAGGCAGCAGTAGCGGGCTATCGTTTTTGCATCGGCACGTGTTACACATGCGAAATATTTTTTCATTTTACAAAAAATATAAACAGTTTTTCCTACGATTAGTCGCAAAATGACTATCTTCGCAAAACGTTGACACATAATGTCGGCGCACACCCACCAATAGACAAACAATTTTTTTATGAAAAAGTGCGTTAAAATATTCATATTCTTAGCAGCGGTGTCGCTATTCTTGGCATGCGACACAAACGGCAACAAACAGAATAGCAGCCAAGGCGGCAACGCGTCAGCGCAACAAGCCACCCCACATACATTCGTATTGGCCGATACAACAGCCCTGATACCTATCGACACGCTTGTCAGCGACTCGCCATGCCTGTCAATAGCGTTATCGCTCGAAGTGGCAGCCGCCGACCACCCCCATGCCACAGCCATAAATAACATTATCACATACGCAGCCTACGGCCACGAAGCCTCCACACCGATGGAAGCCACACGCCTGTTCGCCAACGAAATAACAAGCGAGTATCACAATCTACGCGCCGAATACATTAACGTAAGGGATGTCGATAACTCGCCCAAATGGCTAAACTTCAAATACGACATACAAGGTCGCGTGCACAAGACACACAACGGCATAATAAACTACATTATAAAGAGCGATATTTACACAGGCGGCCCACATGCACACACAACGCACACATACATCAACATAGACAACAAAACAGGGCAGGAAATAACCCTTGACGACATATTCACAGAGTGCTACGAAGAGCCCTTGACACATATCATCGCCAACGCACTCACGAAAAATCAAGAAAAAGAAAACAACCCCCACCACCCCGAGGCACACGAGATATTCCCCATAGACAATTTCATATTAGGCAAGGACAGCATCGTATTTCTTTACAACAGCGACGACATGGCATCACATTCGCGCAAAGAAACAAGAATAGCAATAGGCCTTAACGAGATAGATAAACTACTGAAAAAACAAAACCAAGAATAAACCACCGCCATGGATATAATAAAAAAATACTTCCCCACCCTCACCCTGCAACAAACAGAGCAGTTTGCCGCGCTATACGACCTATACTTTGATTGGAACAACAAGATAAACGTCATATCGCGCAAAGACATAGAAAACCTATACATGCACCACGTGTTACACTCGTTGGCCATAGCAAAAGTCATAAATTTTCGTTCAGGTACCACCATCATGGACATGGGTTGCGGTGGAGGTTTTCCCGGCATACCACTTGCCATAATGTTCCCCGACACACAGTTCCACCTTGTCGATAGCATTGGGAAAAAAATCAAAGTAGCAACCGAAATATCAACAGCCATAGGGCTGGGCAATGTACGAGCCACCCACAGTCGTGCACAGGACATAAAAGAGAAATACCATTTTGTAGTAAGCCGCGCCGTCATGCAGCTGCCCGAACTCATAAAGATATGTCGTAAAAACATAAGCAAAGAACAGCTGAACGCACTACCCAACGGAGTAATATGCCTGAAAGGAGGCAACATACAAGCCGAGGTACAACCATTCAAGAATGTGGCAGACATAACCCCGCTCGAAAACATATTCGCCGAAGAATTTTTTAAGGATAAAAAAGTAGTGTACGTACCAATAGGATAAAAAACATTTCATATATATGGAATTAAAAACATTTGTATTCAACCCCATTCAAGTAAACAGCTACCTGCTGTGGGATAACAGCAAAGAAGCCGTACTCATAGACTGCGGCTGTTTTTTCGCACACGAAAAAGAGGAACTGAAACAATTCATAGCAACCAACGGACTGACACTGAAACACTACTTGAACACCCACCTGCACTTCGACCACATATTTGGCAGCCCATACATATTCAAGGAGTTCGGTATACACCCCGAAGCCAACGACGCCGACCTGCATTGGGCACAAGAAATAGCATCGCGAGTAGCTCGTTTCGGCATACAATACAACGACGAGATACCCCCGATAGGCCGTATTCTGAACGATGGCGACGAAATAAAATTCGGCAACAGCAGCATCACCGCAATAGCCGTACCCGGCCACTCGCCCGGCAGTCTGGCCTACCACCTGCCACAAGAAAAAATACTATTCTCGGGCGACGCACTATTCTGCAACAGCATAGGACGCACCGATTTCCCCGACTCCAACCACAGCCAACTTATCAGCAGCATAAAAGAGCGGCTGTTCGTGCTACCCGAAGAGACTATTGTATATCCCGGACACGACCGTAAAACCACTATCGGCTACGAAAAAGAATATAATATGTTTGTGCGATAAAAACAAGTTTTCATACATCCGGCAACGGCACAGTATATAAAACACATAGAACCGTTATACCCCCGATAAATAAATCTAGCACTATATCAACGCCCACGCTATTGCCGGCGCATGAACCATTAAAGGCAAAATAAGCACCTATTCAATTTGAAAACATGTCTCTTTGGGATAAAATTATAAAATCAATAAGCGATACGATGGATAATTCGGCAAAGCCGGTATCTCGTGATGCTTCACGCTATGCCATTGTTGATGTGGAGGTTGGCATTAAAGATAATCGCATTCATGATATTGGCGCACTCAGATGGGATAGAGCCATTTTTCACTCTGCCAATAAGAGGGAGTTGCTGAATTATTTGAAAGATGTGGATTTCGTGTGTGGGCATAATATTATCCACCATGATGCAAAATATCTTTTTGGGGATGTTGCCCACCAATGGATGTTGGTCGATACGCTTTATGTTTCGCCTTTGCTGTTTCCTGAAAAGCCATATCATCGCCTATTGAAGGATGATAAATTGATTAGCGATCAGATAAATAATCCGGTCAATGACTGTGAGAAGGCTTATAATCTGTTAATGGACGAAGTTGCCCGATGGAGTACATTATCGGAAGATAAAAAGAGTATATATGCCACACTATTGCAAGGTATAGCCGAGTTTGAAGGCTTTTTGAATTTTGTTAATGCAAAATCGTCAGAGGGATATGATTTAGCCCATTTGATACGTTCTACGTATAAAGGAAAAATCTGTGAGCATGCAGATATAGAGAACGTAATTGCTCAATATCCTTGTGAATTGGCCTATGCCTTAGCCTTGATAGACACAACAGATCATAGATCTATTACCCCGCCTTGGGTGCTATGCAATTATCCCAATGTAGAGCATGTAGTTAGGCTTCTACGACATACAAGATGTCATAGTGCTTGTAATTATTGTAATAAAGACCTCGATATTCATTATAACTTAAAGCACTATTTTGGGTACGACCAATTTCGTACGTACGAGGGTGAACCACTGCAAGAGATGTCTGTGCAGGCTGCTGTTGATGGCAAATCGTTGCTTGCAATATTCCCTACCGGTGGCGGTAAGTCGCTTACATTTCAGTTACCGGCATTGATGGAGGGCCGTTCCGTACATGGTCTTACGGTTGTAATATCCCCGCTACAATCGCTTATGAAGGATCAAGTTGACAATCTTGCCGAACGGGGTATCACAGATGCTGTAACAATTAATGGACTTCTCGACCCTATTAGTCGCTCGCTTGCTATTCAGCGTGTTTTAGATGGCGATGCTTCGCTGCTATACATCGCCCCCGAGATGCTACGTTCAAAAACAATCGAGAAGATTTTATTGGCACGGCATGTAGTGCGCTTTGTAATAGACGAGGCTCATTGTTTTTCATCATGGGGACAAGATTTTCGTGTCGATTATCTTTATATTGGTAAATTTATAAGTGAATATCAGAAAAAGAAGAAACTCGTTACACCAATACCGGTTTCGTGTTTTACAGCTACTGCTAAACAAAAGGTGGTACAGGATATTTGCGACTATTTCAAACAGACGCTTAATATAGACCTTCAACTATTCGCATCTAATGCTTCGCGAACCAACCTGCGATATTCTGTTATTCACACCGACACAGACGAAGACAAATATGCGAGGCTGCGCTCACTGATAGCAGAATCATCGTGTCCGATTATAGTCTATGTGTCGAGAACGAAGAGAACAAAACTGCTGGCCGAGAAGCTTTCTCGCGATGGATATAAAGCGTTACCTTTCAATGGACAAATGGACGCCAACGAGAAGATAGCCAATCAGAATGCTTTCATGTCCGACCGAGTGCGTATTATTGTGGCCACATCAGCCTTTGGCATGGGTATAGATAAAAAAGATGTCGGTTTGGTTGTGCATTATGATATTTCCGATTCGTTGGAGAACTATGTGCAGGAGGCTGGTCGAGCCGGCCGAGACCCGGGATTGCAAGCAAGATGTTTCGTGTTGTATAGCGACTCCGACTTAGACAAGCACTTTATTCTGCTAAATCAGACAAAGTTAAGTATCAGTGAGATTCAACAAGTTTGGAAAGCAGTTAAAGATTTGACAAAGCAGCGTGAGCGCGCATGTTGTTCGGCATTGGAAATAGCACGAAAAGCAGGTTGGGATGACTCGGTTTCTGATATTGAGACACGTGTCCGTACTGCTTTGGCCGCTTTGGAGCAAGCCGGTTATTTGGAGCGTGGCAATAATGTACCCCATGTATATGCTACTGGTATTACCGTGAAGACTGTGGATGAAGCGCGCAAGCGCATCACTGAATCTGTTTTATTTGGAAACGAGGAAGTTGAAAAGGCTGTTCGCATCATTAAATCGCTAATTTCACAGAAACACATCGCCAAAGCCCAAGATGATGTAGCAGAATCGCGTGTCGATTATTTGGCAGATATTCTTGGACTTGGGAAGAGCGATGTTGTTTCAGTTGTTGAACGAATGCGCCAAGAGGGTATATTGGCTGACACGAAAGATATTTCGGCCTATTTGAACGACACCGGTGAGTCGGAACACAAGTCCAAGCGATTATTGGAACAATTCACAAAATTAGAGCGATACATACTCAACAATATCCCCGATGATGTTCTAAGGATATCGTGCAAACAATTAAATGATAATGCGCAAAAAGAGGGAATAACATCGGCAACAGAAAAAGATATTCGCACATTGTTCTACTTCCTTACAATAAAGGGTTACACTCGCAAGAAAGAGGATGCGGCACATAATATAGAAGTCGTTCGTCAGTCCGATTTGGATACCATTATAAAGCGATTTGAAAAGCGTTTGGCTATTTGTCAGTTTGCTGTGGAGTGGCTATTCAAGCAGACAGTATCTTCGGCAAGAGGGGAAGAGAAAAAGCGAGGAGTACAATTTTCGATTATCGAGCTACTTAACGATATAAAGAGGAGTTCTAATCTTTTTGGTTCATTACGAGATGTGCAACTCGAAGATGTTGAGGAAGCATTGCTATATCTATCTAAAATTGGCGCATTAAAATTAGAGGGCGGTTTCCTTGTCCTCTATAATGCAATGGATATTCGCCGCATCAAAGATAATCGACTGCGTTATAAGCAGGAGGATTATCGTATGCTGAATGAATTCTATAAGCAGAAGATACAGCAAGTTCATATAGTGGGCGAGTATGCTAATTTAATGGTTAAGGACTACAATGCAGCCTTACAATATGTACAAGATTATTTCCAAATGGATTATAAGCGTTTTGTGGCAAAGTATTTCAAAGGTGAGCGTGTCCGAGAGATAGAACGCAATGTTACACCCGGAAAATACGACCAACTCTTTGGTTCACTTTCAGATAAGCAAATGGAAATAATCTCCGACAAGGAATCACGATGCATAGTTGTTGCAGCCGGCCCCGGAAGTGGAAAAACAAGGGTGCTGGTACATAAATTAGCATCATTGCTCTTGCTTGAAGATGTAAAACACGAGCAATTACTGATGCTGACTTTTTCGCGTGCTGCTGCTACTGAGTTCAAGCAACGACTTATGGGATTAATAGGTAACGCAGCCCATTTTGTTGAGATAAAGACTTTTCATTCCTATTGCTTCGATTTGCTCGGCAGAATAGGTAATTTGGATGATGCAAATGATGTAGTGTCACGCGCTGCACAAATGATAAATGACGGAGATGTAGAACCAAATCGCATAGCAAAAACTGTACTTGTGATCGACGAGGCTCAGGATATGAGCGCCGAGGAGTATGAGTTAGTACACGCCTTGATGACAGCCAACGAGGATATGCGTGTAATTGCTGTTGGTGATGACGATCAAAATATTTTTGAGTTCCGTGGCTCTAATTCGAAGTATATGGCCAAATTGCTCAAAGAGTCCAATGGTCGTTTTGTTGAGATGACAGATAATTACCGCAGTTCGCAACATATAGTGAAGTATGCCAATGATTTTGTCGGTGCTATAAAAAACAGGATGAAGAGCCGTCCAATCATCTCAATGAGTCAAGTGGATGGCAGTGTGAGTGTAACACAACATGCATCGGCCTATATGTATCAGCCCCTCGTTGATGATTTGATGAAGCATCGTGGGCATGGCACTATGTGTGTCCTCACTCAGACTAACGAAGAGGCGGTAATTATGGTAGCACTTTTAAGAAAGTGCAACCTAAAAAGCAAACTTATTCAAAGCATGGATGGATTTCGTTTCTGGAATATGGCAGAAGTGAGATTTTTCCTAAAATGTATTGAAGCCGACACACATACTCCTCTCGTTGCAGATGAAGTATGGGAAAAATCAAAGCAGCGGACATACTCAACCTATGCAGACTCAGCAAGCCTTTGTTATTTAAAGCAATGTGTCAAGTTATTTGAAGAGACTAATAAAGCGAAGTATTTGACCGACTTCAAAGAGTATATATTTGAGTCATCGGCAGAAGATTTTTGTGATTTGCAAAATGCAGATGTAGTAGTTTCAACTATACATAAATCAAAAGGAATGGAGTTTGATGATGTGTATATGCTTATCTCCGAGCCACGACAATCGACCGATGAGGTGCTTCGCCGATATTATGTAGGTATAACTCGTGCCAAGCAACGGCTTTTTATACATACAAACAGCCCTATGTTTGATAATTCGAGCATTGTTAAGAAAAAGATAGAAAAAACAGATTACTACATGCCTAATGAAATTGTTCTCCAACTATCGCACAAGGATGTTAATTTAGGCTACTTTAAATTCCGCAAGAAGGAGGTGCTTGCATTACGCGCAGGGGAAAAGCTCCGATATGACAATGCTTTCCTTTATGATACAAAAACAAATAAACCCGTATGTCAATTATCACAGAAGATAATGGGCGAACTATCCACTTGGAACGCAAAAGATTATTTTGTATCGGATGTTTCTATTCGCTTTATTGTAGCATGGCGCCCTAAGGATGCTCCAAAAGAGGAAAAAGAACATGCCGTTCTGCTTGCAGATTTGACTCTGAATAAGCATGTTAACAAAGAAGACTGACGTGCTGATATAAGTATTGATTGTAGTCAAAAAAAGCAATAGTTTGCGACAATTCTTAGAAACTACTTAATTTATATCGCCAAGTTTTTTATAGAGAAGAAACAGGATTTTATTTATTTTTTGAGGGCGCGTAGCGGGCTATGCAACCGAAAAAAGGGGAATAAACAGCCATTTTTCGAATATAAAAAACAGCGAAACAAACGATATGGATTCTAATAAGAAAATAGTTTTAGAAATTTAAACAGTTTCTTATATATTATTGCAAAGCATAGAGGATTGTATCACAGCAAACATCGCTCATCCAACCACACCAGAACTAATACATTGGTCACCCACCGCTATACCTGTCCTTTTTAGAAAGAGCCCACCGCTCGCATTGCTCGTCTATGGCAGCCATTAACGCTGTTCCGATATTGGTTTCTACCTATTAGAGTATTTTATTAGTCGTTTCTCACAGAAAAAATCCGTTTTTAACATATTTTTAGATAAACGTAGCCTTTTAAAATAAAAAATCATGGCGGAGCCATATTTTTTCCCGCTTGTGACTTTATTATCCTTATATATGAGTACGCGATTAAAGCAAAGTAGCTCCCATTTGGCAAATCAAAGTTTTTTCTTTTGAAAAGCGACTATTGCCCCCCAAAAAAAGTATATTTATTGTAAAATTGTTAAAACAACAACTATTATATAAAAGACTTAAAGCAAAAGTACCAAAATTAATTTGGTACTTTTGCTTTACATCAAGAATTCTCGGGATAGTTGAATAATAATATATCAGGTATCGTTCTATGGGATAGGAAATAGCATAATCCGAAATCTACACTCATTTGTATATAATTGCGGTTAACATGTTCATCCATTTTATTCCATACAACTAAGTAGGACAATATTATACAATATTATAGAATACAAAACGGAGTAATATCCCCCTATTGTAATTATTCCAAACAATCATCCATATTTATATTCAAGTCCACCCACTATTACTAATTTTTAGAAACCACGTTGCCATTGATATCGAGCAAATAGTAGTCGGAGCTACCGTATTCCCGCACCTCGAACAGTTCCTTCGAGAGCATATTGATATCCGAATAGATAGCAGGTGTGACAGGCTCACCTGTTATGCGATTCATAATGCCATAGCAGTTTATTATCTCGTACTTAACATAGTTGGCAAAAGCATACTGAATTTCACCGTTCTCGTTATAGCCTATCGGATAATTAAGGTAATAGGTAGCATCGAACATAAATGGTTGCACTATATTGCCATCAAAATCCACTTGCCACTCCTTGCCGCCTTTGGTCAGTACAAAACCGTCTGACAAGATTTCCACACAGCCGTATTCAGTAGGATAAACAACATTGCATAAAGAATCAAGAACACCATGCTTACCATTATTGATTACAATTCTATAACCGCCCTTGTGCGGTGCCCAAATTTCATCGTACGCAGGCTCCACCACCCATTTGCCATTCTTGTCAATCAAGCCCAACTTGCCATCAGCGTTGGTCATTATACAATAGCCATCGTGGAACAGGTAACCAAAATCCCACATCCTGCATTTATCGGAATAATCAAAGCGGAATGGTATCACAACCTCATTCTGCGTATTGATAAAGCCAATCTTGCCCTCCTTCATCACAGCCGCCAGCCCCTCGGAGAACACCCAAGCCTTATGGTAATTGTTAGCCTCGGCATCAATAACAATACGCCCGGTGTTTACATTAATGTAACCACGCTTATCTGGCAATGCGTAAACGGCAAGAGAGTCGTCCTCGGATGCGCCCGACACCCAATTCAATTTTGGAGTGCTATATTCACCTGTACGTAGGTCGTACAAACGATATTTTCCATCCCTAAAATAATGTGCTACAATATTTTGAGAGAGCATTTTCTCATTCCAACAGGATTTGCCATACTCACCATCGTAATAATCATAAGCGGTAAGTGCCACATAACAAACGCAGAGGAAAATAAATATTGCCACAATAGAGCGATGTGCCAATTTCGAGCGTCGCTTCCACCAATTACGGATTTCGCGCCATGCAAGGCGACCAACGGCAACCAAAGCCGTAAGTATCAAGGCAGCCACACCAAGCAATGCCTGAAAAATTTGTGTCGGTCGTTTCATCGTCATTCTGTTTTTGCAATAGTTTTGTTATAGTTGATATTGGCTGTAAGATACATTACCACGCATAGGAGTAAGAACAGCACCAATGAGCCTGCAAGCAACGCATAAGTATCCATTTGGAGCAACATATAGTTCAGTGTATATACCAATGCTACAAATCCGCCCAACATATATGCGCTACGGTTTTTCAGGATAGCACGGAAATAGAGCATCAACGCAACGGTTGTCATCAAGGCAGCTATCACATACGCTACACCAAATGTTATGAACTCCGAGAATGCAACCAACAACGAGTAGAACAACACGAGCGACAGGCCGATGACGGCATATTGGATAGAATTAATTTCCTTGCGAGTCAAGAACTCCACAAACAGGCCTGCCACAAAGACAAGAACTATAATGAGCATTCCGTATTTTGCCGAACGCATCGACTGCTGATAAGGATTTGCAGGATCCACAAACTTAACACCCATTTTGTCATAGCTCGAACTATTGTAGCTCGACACACTCCAAGTAGCATTAAATCCATTGTCATCGACCTTTCTGTGATTAGGCAATAATGCCCCCTGAAAACTTGGATGGGGATATGTCGAGCTTATGGAAAGCGCCGTATTGCCAACTGCGGAGGGATGGAAGGACAAGGTTTCTGTACCTTTCAAATTAAACGAGAATGCAAAATCAATCAAATCTCCGGACTTTGTGCTCGCAGGCAATGCGACCTCTGCAATAAAATAGTCCGACTTACGATTTAGATTAAACGTCTGTCCACCAAATGAAAGTAGCGAAGGATTGCTAAAACCTTTCTGGTCGGTAAGTTTAAAGCAGAAATCAATATTTCCGGCATTAATTACCTTGTCGGTGACCATAAATTTGCCCACAATCCTGATATTCGAATTATAGACAATCACATCATATATAGAACGATGCAGTATGTCAGTCGCAACATCCGCCGTATAATCCACTTGCGAGCAGTAAGTGTCGTAATCCTTCACATAAATCTGTTTGCCGCTCGACTCAATACTCTTTTCAACCGTTTTTTCTTCTGCCATATACGATTTCAAATAAGGAGCAGAAACAGTTTGAGGTTTTGCATAAGAGTTTGCCACTTCCATTGTGACGGCATCCTTTGTCCGTTCGCGACCTTCAATTACACCCTTAATCATAGACAAAGGAATTAGCAATAAGAGTGAAATAACTGCTACAAGACCAATCTTTTTTGCTGTGCGTTTTGCGTTTGAGTTTACTTTTGTTTCCATAACTATTCTTTTTTGTATAACTATTATTCCTCATCAAAAAAATTCTCGTTAGCCTCGTCAGCGCTAAAATCGGGCGAGACCATACAAGAATATAGACGCTCGCGGCTTCTGTTTACAATGCCGGCCATGCCCTGAATACCGGCACTTGTAGCGTTAAATCTCAATGTGTTGGTAATTGAAATTGATGCAGCCACAGCCTCAACATCCTGATTGGCTCCCATATAAGCAAATACCCATCCTTTGGCTTTAAGTTCATCGATAAGAGCCTTGACAGCCTTGCCGTTATACTCCTTCGATGCGTTCTCGTAGCCATCGGTTACGACAGTCACAAGAACCATGTCGTCCTCGGCAACCTTCTTGCGAAGCGCACTGAGCGAAATGCCCATTGCATCGTACAACGCAGTGCAACAATCGGGCTGATAAGTTTCTGCCGTAAGTTCGTTGACCTCATTCACAGGCACGCACTCATAGATGGTCTTAACGTCGTCGTTAAAGGCCACAAGACTCACATAGTGTTCCTGCTCATCGTGCTTCCTCTGAGCCGAACGAATGGTTTGTATAGTCTCGTTTACGCTGGCAATGGCAGCCTTCTTGATGCTCTGCATGGAGCCGCTCTCATCAATGATGATGAGATTAAAAATTCTTGTTTTCATACTTCCTTTATTAATTACTGATTCACGTTTATTTTTTCTTATCCCCTCCAAATAGGCAGCAACATCCTTTATCGGACGGAACGGCTCAACAATATTCAGGTTGGTATCTATTATGGCATATACCGTCTCCTCGTCATTGTCCCCCATTCCAAATCCATCACTATCGGCAAAATATTGTCCGTCAGGATACAACATCCAAGATATGGCGCATAGACCATCCTTAAATCCGTCCCACCTATTTATTCCGGCATAGCGTATAGCTTTCGATTGAGCATTGTGGGAACCATTCTCACATACTTTTGCTATTGCTTCGAAGTCTATCTCATCGTCGCTCAGCAATAAATCCCCATTTGCAGTTGCCAGCTTGCGGATTTTGCCTGTTAAAGTATTGGCTACATGCAATTCATAATTTTGCCAGCCTGCGCCAAAGAAAAAAGCCATTCCATCCCCCGCAAGAATGCCTTTACACCCTTCCAGCTCCGGATAACCATGCACGAAAACTTCGTCACCCCTCTTTTCAAATTCAATAGTCTCTTGTATCATCATATTTTCACTTTTATAACTTTTATAGTATAGAGATTTTATTTTATCGAATTCTATCATGGGATAAATAAAAAAAATCAAAATTTAAATAAGTTTATTGACGGATTAATAAGTACGCAAATTCACAGCTATTTATGGATGAAATAATTCAATCCATCCCAAAACTCCTATGACAGACTTATATAGGGGAGTTTAGTTGCACCCCGGAACATTGGGGCAATATCACTTGCCTTCTGCCCCACCGCCACAATCTACCGATGTTACAATAAGGTGCTGTTCTGAATGCTCGGCGACGTATTGGATAGATTGTCGAACCTTTTTGAGGTCATCACCCGCAACACCGGCAACAGCACCGAAGTCGTGCATACGGCTGTCAAGGGTTATGCCAGATAATGATAGTTATTAAAAGGCTCGATTTGCCCTATCTATATAATCGTTTGCTAACCCAAATACGGCAAACTTCTGTTCCCACTTAGGCAAGCCTTTTGTGCTGGTTTCTACGGCAGCATTAAAACGGCCTGCGCTCTCTACCATTCCGTCCATAGCAGCGGTAAAATTACCACCAACATTAAATTGATAATCAAAAATGCTTGCCATATAGAATATTTTTTATAAATTCGTAGCGAAGTAATTATTTAACAATGGATTTTATTATTACCATAATCGGGTATATAAGTATAGTTATACAGTTTATTCTGTATATCTTCTTCCCTTTTTTCCTCCTTTGGTTTATTTATCAAGGGGCGATTAAACCATTCATTGAATTATTCCGCAAAAAGGCTTAATGCTTTTTTTCTTTCGGGCTGAACATTTTAGCCAACATTTCATTTAGGTTTTTCAACCTCCATTTTTCCAGCCACAAGGCTTGCGCATAATTTGCTGCCCAATCCCATAATCGCCGATGATAGGGACAAGCCCCACCGCTATACCTGTCCTTTTTAGAAAAAGCCCACCGCTCGCATTGCTCGTCTATGGCAGCCATTAACGCTGTTCCGATATTGGTTTCTACCTATTAGAGTATTTTATTAGTCGTTTCTCACAGAAAAAATCCGTTTTTAACTTTTTTTTAGATAAACGTAGCCTTTTAAAATAAAAAATCATGGCGGAGCCATATTTTTCCCGCTTGTGACTTTATTATCCTTATATATGAGTACGACATTAAAGCAAAATAGTTCCCATTTGGCAAATCAAAGTTTTTTCTTTTGAAAAGCGACTATTGTAACCCCAAAAAAAGTATATTTGCTGTAAATATCAGTAATGATTGTATCTTAACAGCAACTATTATAGTGCCAGACACGATACTCATGAAAACCATATGAATATTCTACCCTGTCAAATCCCACATTTTCAGACGATTTGGCAAAATATAATGAAATTATATGAAAATAGAAGAAGCCATACTCTGCTGCCTTGCAAGCCGTAACCGAGGAATGCGAACGGAGCAGATTGCAGAAATGATTAACCGCCAACGGTTGCATATTCGCAAGGATGGACAACCTGTTACATCCAATCAGGTGTATGCCGTTATCTGTCGCTATCCTGAACCGACGAACGAGCGAGAGCAGAATCAAGTTTGCTTGTATTTTGCCGAGCGAGGAGGAGGAAGACGAAGTCAAATGTTTACTAAAGCCGAGGGGCGTATTATGTTGATGATATAAATAGACAATCATGAAAGCATACACATACATAGAAAAAGGAAAGTTCGCTTTGGTTGAGAAGCCGAAGCCCGCACTCATAGAAGCCACCGATGCCATTGTTCGCGTAACGATGAGCAGCATCTGCACCAGCGATTTACATATCAAGCATGGGAGTGTGCCTCGCGCCGTTCCGGGCATCACCGTTGGCCACGAAATGGTGGGCGTTGTCGAAGAAATTGGAGCAGAAGTGACCCATGTAAAGCCGGGCGATAGAGTAACCGTAAACGTGGAAACCTTCTGCGGCGAATGTTTTTTCTGCAAGAATGGTTATGTGAACAACTGCACCGACCCGAATGGCGGCTGGGCATTGGGATGCCGCATCGATGGCGGCCAGACGGAATATGTGCGCGTACCCCTTGCTAATCGAGGCTTGAACCGCATCCCCGATAGCGTTTCCGATGAACAAGCCTTGCTGGTGGGCGACGTCTTGGGCACAGGCTTCTGGGCCGCCCGTATATCCGAGATTACCAAAGACGATACCGTACTGATTATCGGCGCAGGGCCTACGGGCATCTGCACGCTCCTTTGTGTGATGCCAGAACAACCCAAACGCATAATAGTGTGCGAAAAATCCGAAGAAAGACGTCGTTTCGTGCAAGAGCATTACCCCGACGTGCTGCTCACCACCCCCGAGGAATGTAAGGATTTTGTTTTGAAACATAGCGACCATGGCGGTGCCGACCGAGTGCTCGAAGTAGCCGGAGCCGATGATACATTCCGCCTCGCGTGGGAGTGCGCCCGCCCCAATGCCATCGTAACGGTGGTAGCCCTTTACGACCAACCACAAGTTCTTCCTCTGCCCGACATGTACGGCAAAAACCTAACCTTCAAGACCGGTGGCGTGGATGGTTGCGATTGCGAGGAAATCCTTCGCCTAATTGAACAGGGCAAGATAGACACCACCCCACTCATCACGCACCGTTTCCCATTAAGCAAGATAGAGGAAGCCTACCGCATTTTCGAGAACAAACTGGATGGGGTTATTAAAGTAGCTATTATTAATAAATACTCTGCGAAATCCTAAAAAATAAGATTTCGCAGAGTTATAAGATATTTCATATAGATTTGCATACAAGTAAAAGTAATTTGCTTGAAGTTTGGAAACGCCTTCACTATTACTAACTGATGGAGCTGCGAGAGGATAAACAAGTTTACTTGGATTTTCCATAGTTGTGACAGATGTTGTTCCGGACACCCGACGAGGTTGCTCGGTGAATAAGCCTCTGTTTCTCTTATTTCCCTACTTTCCTTTTACGGAAGACTAGGAACAGGGAGAATATGCTCCTTATTGTACCTTGAACATTGTGCATTACTTTACATTAGCCATTGAATTTGCTTTTTTCTTCCAGATTCTTCTGTGCCATTTGTACCTTACGCAAGGCATCAAATGCCGGTTTGGATTTCATTCTGTCAATGTTTAAGCGTAAGCGACATGAAGGACATATAAGTGCCGAAGAAGTCAGAAGTTGAAGAATGGTTGTCTCTATGAATGTATTACATTGCGGACAATTCAATCCGGTACGTCGCTGTTGTGCATGACCAGCCATATTGTTATCGTTCATTTTTCACCCCCTTCCTCCTCAGATGTATCTTCTATCTGCATATTGTTGGCTGTCAGATGCAGTATGTTTGACAATCCTGCCGGCATATCGGCCTGACGCATTTTAACCTTGACTTTCATGTTTGCAGTAAGGCTCTGTTGCAATGTACCCGAATTTTCTCCCGCAGACTTTTGCGGTGCTAATGATGCCCTCATTCGAAAGCCGCGAACATTGCTTCCGTTTGACACGACATGACCTTCCTCTGTGCTGAATTTCTCATCACTCTTTTCGTATAGTGCATCCAAGATCTTGATGTCGAAATCAAAATCTGCCTCATGAATCTGCAATAACGGCAATGGTATAAGAGTAAGCAAAGAAATACTTACACTCTTCTTCCGCATAGTTACACCATCCTGTTCATAGTATGAAAAGGTCAACAAACGCAGTTTACCGGTTTCTCCGGTATTAGGATTGTACGACTCGAATGCAACAGCAAGCACATAGCTCAAATATTTTTGGGCGGACAAGGCATCAGCCTCAATTGTGGCAATCAGCGGACCGGCAATAAGCTGTTTCAGTTCCATTACTTGACTGCTCCTTCTCGATACATTGTTGTTTTCCATAATCTTGTTGTTATTTCATTACAAAATCCTCGATATCTTCATCATCTTCCAAAGAAGTGATGTTGCAGGTTGTAGGACTGAACTTCAATTTAAATGAGTGGATAGCATCCTCCGACATATTAGCCAGTTCGTCAGCGGTTACGGCAACATTCAATAACGGGAAGGTCTTGTTGCGTCTGAATGAAATGTCCTTTGATTCATTTCGTACCAATTCATCCAAAACCCGCTTTACATTCTGTTCGATTTCTGCCCTCAGAGCCTTCCCGTCAGTATCCCCGAAAAGTATGTTCAGGTCAGTAGAGTCAAGGATTTTCTTGCGAGCCACCTCCATTAAACGCTCCACGACTCTCTCGGTGAGCAGATATCCCGTGTTTCTGTCGATAGTCTCATGAATTGAATTATTGAAGGCTTGCCGCATATTGCGTACCAGAAAACTCCGGAACTCTCGGTTCAAAACATCCTCCCGTTTAAGTCTCGTGAAGAATTGTTTGTCCTCCTCATTTCTTTGGATGTCCGTTGTGAGTATGGTATATATTACACTTGTAATGGTGGTTCTGGCCGCTTCGCTGCATAACTCCCGAATGAAACTTCGCAATTTGGAGTATTTGAAGTTGTACTCCTCATTGCAGTCTTCCGTCCCCACCACACCATATTTCAAATCCAATTCCATGTCGCTGAGAAAGACATTCGGCAATTGAAAATCTTTTGCCTTGCCGTCTTTCCCGTAATTTTCGCTCAATGAAATGGAATAGAGATTAGCTTCATGCTGGGCTGATATGATATCTCGCAATATGGAACCTATTATAGACCTTAATTGTGCCATTTGTATGATTTTTAATTGCTTCTTAGGAATGGGTGCGGCAAACGGCCGCACCCAATTGGTTGTTGTAAACCTGTGGCATTAAACCTTAGGAGTTTCTGTTGCTTCCACCTTGACAGTGATTGTACGCTCCCCTGCGATAATCTGGTATTCACCGCTTGGAACATTGTCAAGAAGAACTGTTGCACTGTCGCCTTCAACCTTGAAATTGAGATTGCCGTCAGCACTCTTGATTTCATTAGGAGCGAAGAGACCGTCCTTGTTCTTGTAGGTTGCAATCAGTTTCTCTCCGGCTTTGAGTTTGAGGGCATTCACTTCAAGTGTACCCTTGGGATCACAAACATCCATAGAACTTCCGAGCAGCTCAAGAACCTTTGCCAAACCGGCAGGCATATTGTCCTGTCCGGCCTTTACAGCCACGTCCATCGTGTACTCCACACTGTACTGTGAACTCTGCGTAGCCTTAGAGTCTTTCTTGGAAGAGTAATTGGCTCTCATGTTAGCCTGCACACTGAATGGCCCCCAGCCTATTTTGGCAGCGATGTCTGCACCGGCATCAACAGACTCCGAAGAAGTCTGTTCCGAAACAGAAGAGGATGAAGCCGAAATGTTCGCCTTGAAATTAATGTCGATGTTATGGATTGCAATGTACGGAATCGGAACAATCGTCAGCAATGGAACATTCAACTGAGCCATACGTCCGTTCTGCATGAATTGGAACGAAACGTTTACCGCCTCTTTCTCACCTGTCTCCGGATTGGTATTCAGACCTACTTCCTGTATGAACTGCCAAGATGTCTGCGCTGCCATAGCCTGCGCTTCGATACATGCTTTCAACGGGCCACCAATAATAGAACCGAAAGGAATCGCTTGCAACGCATTGGTCGCCACTTGCGAAGGAGCTGTGTCAATTGCCATACGCTTAAATTTTGAATGGTTAATACTGAGTTTATGTAAGCTTACGATGTAAAAGTGCAGAAACCTTCTGACGTGGTAGAATTATTTTCATAAAGTAGGAAATGTTCCAAACGAAGTAAGATCTGATGTAAAACAGGCGGTTCTATTTCCGGCGTACAAGTATATTGAAGCAGGAAAAAACATACTCCTTATAGTTGGAAGCTACGGCGAATGACCTGCCTTCGATATAGATGAGATTGCCACATAACTTGTTCACATAGTGAAGATTTACAATCTCAGATTTGTTGATGCGTGTGAAATAGCGTTTCGGTAACATCTCGGCAACCCTGCCGATATTGTGTACAACTGAGATGTGTGCCCTATCCTTGAAATGAATATGACTGTAATTCCCCCCGGCCTCTACCCATACAATTTCACTGTAAGAAATCTTGACCATCATTTCATCTTGTTTGACGAAGAAGCCGTCAATTACATAACCGACAGGAAGTCCTGCTTCCATCAATATTTCCGTTTCCCTACTTGCAGTATTAATTGCGGAATTCGCAGACATTGTCAGTCCATTGTGTTTCTTGAATGTTTCCATTATTATAGTATGATTAAAAATAAATCAACCCACTGAAAACTTCTGTCTATAAACGGAAACATAAATACCCACTGCGAATATACCTTTCCCCGGAGATAGAAACAACCGTTCCTTTTCTTTTGGGTAAGCAACAATAATACAACCTTCTCCTTGTATATACATTCCGATAAATGTAAGGACTAAGGGGTACTCAATCGGACAGATGGAACCGGTATTTGTCTGATGGAAAACAATTGCACCATATTCTCTTTCCCTTTCGAGAATTTCTACCGTAGATCTGCCATTTGCACTATGCCACAGACGTACAGGAATGTCATTAGAAGGCCTGCGTCCTGACAATAGCAGCACAATGTTAAGCAGCAATATGTACACCTTGTCATAGGTTAGCCCTATCATTTTTACCGTTATTTTCATTTCCGATGCAAAAGTACGGCTCACTGACAAACCACAAATTGATTTGGCTGAAATAGGTTTAAGTCCAAACGAAATACCCGTTATTCCAAATATGGTGTATACACATTTTACATTTGCATCAGAATGGATTTCTTTTGCAAACCAATCCGGTTGATACAAAAGTTTTGCAAGATTGTTTACCGTAAAATAGAACCGCTACCGCTATGGTTTTTACTTTCCTAAGGGTGTGCAGGGCCGGCTCTATAAGGATTTGAAGAGCCGTACCATCGTGTAGCGTTACGGTTTGCATATGATGCAAGCCGTGTGTTGCGTCCCGGGAGTTACAACATCGGCAATTTATTTGATGCGGCAAAACGATAAATTGGAGCAAATCAGAAGATAGACCGAGTTGTTTTGTTATTCATACAATTGGCAATGAACAGCATTATGCCATTTCTTTGTTTTTTTGCATCATACACCCTTTAATTTGCACAATTATCCATTTCAGCCAATTAAATTTTATGCATCTGAGCTTCATCCTAATTTTACACAGCAAGCTTGACGGAGAATCCGAAAATCCGAATAGTAAAGAGAGTAGGAAAAAATGAATAACAATGAAATATATTATAAATTTAGGAGATTTTAACGTACCTAATTATGAAGACATTAAGAAAGTATTTAATCTTACAAATTCAGAAATCAATGTTTGTAATTTTATAAAGCAAGCAAATGGAGGAGATAAAAGAAGTCAATTAAAAGATAAAATTTTTGAAAGTTTCAATTTAGACTTATCAGAAGGGAAAAATATCTTTCTTATAAACAATAATCTATCTCATGAGGTTTCTGCATTGACATCTGCCGTATGTTTTAGAAATAATGGGAAAGATAATAATAGGAAAATAATTATCAACTTTGATAAACATAAAGATTATGTAAATAATCAATACTCATCAAATACTCCAATACAATATTCTAATTGGGGTAAATGTATCCATCGTCAGGATTATAAGGGATTTATTAATAAAGGAACAAATTACAGTTATTATAGCACAGATGAAGGGATGTCAAAATTAGAAGATCTGATAAAGGACATACAAAGCAATACATTAGATACAGATTTATATGTAACTGTTGATACTGATGTATATAAAGAAAGTTGCACGTCTTATGGGGATGGAAATTTTGATTTTGATGTCATCTATGAATACATCCGGAAACTTAAGAATTGTACCGGGTCCAAGGTGAATTTTTGTGGAGCTGACGTGACAGGATGTGCGGATACAATTTCCGGATACTATAATATAAATGATAAAAGGACATATTTATATGAATTAACCAAGCAAGAACAGAAATCTGTCATAGATAATGCGGTAAAAAAAATACAAACTCTGCTTAATTTTTTTGAGACTTGGAATTAAAATCTAATCAGAATGATTATTGAAAGGAGATTGGCTATTTATTCAACAAAATAGTTAGTCTCCTTGTATTTTTAGATAAATCAAGCGTGAAAACGCCTAAATCCATCAAATTTAAGTAACCATACAGTGTCATTATCATTTATAAGAATGAAGATAGATACATTGTATTAAGGTTAAAGAACTTATAACTTGCGATAGTCAAACAGCTGAGTTCAAGAAATCTACGGGGCAGTAGGAACGTGAAATGTGAACTATATGCGCTTTCCTCAATGGCGAAAGAGGTAAACTCCTTCTTGGTGGAAAGATATTGGGACAAGAGGTTGCAGATACCACCAAAAGAGAGATAGCCAATGCCATTAACTGCATTGCGCCACAGGTGAAAAGTAAGTGTAATTTCTTGAATATCAAAGCTGCGAGTAAGCGAGTGTATGAAAGTTAAGACTTTTATACAAAGTGAGCGGAAGCAGGTTCGTAAAACAAAACCCGAGGTACAAAATTGCCGATAAGTGAACGGAAAGAAAGCTCGCTTGCTTGCCTGAACGCAGGCAATTTATCTAAAAACTTTCAAAAAATCGCATTTTTCACTCCAAAAAGGTACAAAAACGGCTCTGAAACCGAGGTCGGGATTAGAGCTGTTTTACGATTCTATTTTAAGTGTTTTTATTTCGTATAATTCATATTTCCATGAAAAAGCATTATGTTTGCAGTATAATAGGTTATGTGTAGCACAATGAAGTACAACATTAGAGACATAATTGAGTAT
>JAFQBG010000031.1 GCA_017416705.1 Bacteroidaceae bacterium | reverse complement strand
GCAGTATATATTCGCGCGGAGCGCAAATTAGTAACAAGCGAGCGAAAAATATCAAGCTTGCTTGAATATTTTTTACAGCGGCAACGCGAAATAAGCGTTGCATTGCTTTTATCGAGCCTTGGCTGCGCTCGTTTACAAAAGCAAATGAATTTGCTTTGTACTCGCTTGCACAAGCCTTGCGACGACGGAACATTTATGTTCCCAAAGGAGTGCGGCTTGCCGCCCCAAAGACTATATTCGCGCAAAGCGCAAATTAGCAACAAACGAGCGAGATAAATAAAGTTTACTTTATTATTTCGCAGCGAGTGCAGTTTTGTATTCGCGGTTTACCGCAAATATAGCAACAAGCGAGCGAAAAAATATCAAGCTTGCTTGAATATTTATATCAAATATACAAACAAAATTCCATACTGCACACATATTTTTTTACGGCCATGGCGACAATGAAAAAATTATGCGTATATTTGTCATAAATGACAGATATACATGCACCAATATATATGCCACGACATGGAAACAGAGAATAAAATATCGGTTGTAATAAACACATACAATGCAGCAAGATACTTACAAAAAGCATTGGAAGCAGCAAAAGAATTTGACGAGATTGTGGTGTGCGACATGGAAAGCACCGATGACACATGCGAAATTGCTCGTTGCTACGGATGTAAAATAGTTACATTCCCAAAGGCAGACCACAAAAGCGCAGAACCGGCACGTACTTTTGCCATACAATCGGCCACACATAAATGGGTGTTGGTTGTAGATGCTGATGAGATAATTACGGAAGAACTTAGGAAATATCTGTACAAACAAATTCAAAAGGAGAATTGCCCTGCCGGCATGTATATAGCCCGTCTGAATATGTTTATGGGGGAGTTCAGCCGAGATTGGGCACACGACTACCAATTGAGGTTTTTCATAAAAGAAGGTACAATATGGCCACCACATGTACATACGTTTCCACAGGTTCAAGGTAGAGTAATTCGTATTCCTGCCAAATATAAATTTCTGCATTTAGCCGATGAAACAATGCAGCAGTGGGTGAACAAAATGAACCAATACACCGACAACGAGGTGAGCAAAAAAGCATCGAAGAACTATGGTGTATTCACTCTTATTTGGCGACCGGCATGGCGATTTTTCCGTTCCTACGTGCTTCAAGGCGGTTTCATGTCGGGGCGTCGAGGTTTTGTGAGCTCCTACCTTAGCGCAGTATATCAGGTTGTTGCTATTGCAAAAATCATCGAAAAACGCATTAGGGAATAGGCACGCAGTACATTCCATAAAATTCCCGACAAGCGCAGGCATGCCTGCACTTGTCGGGAATTACTATATATAGCCACCCGGGAAAAACGTGCGGCCTACTCTTGCGAGTGGTTTTTATCAGCAAGCATACGACGCTCCTCGACGCGTCGTTTTTCGCGCTGCTCCTGCCCTTGTCGTGTACGTTTCCATCTGTTATGTGTCCACAGCCACAGTTCGGGGGCCTCTTTTATACTATCTTCCAGCATTTTGTAGTACATATTGGTTAGTTCCAACTCGGGCAATGCCGCAGCGTTGTCTGCCATAGGGGCGAAATGACCGACATATTTACCACGATTTACACGCTTTAACGACAGGAAAAACACCGCGCTGCCTGTGCGACGGGCAATCTTCTCGGTGCCTGTAAAGACTGCTGTATCTTGGTTCATAAAAGTCACCCAATGGTGCATAGCCTCCCACTTTGGTATTTGGTCGGCAATAAATCCTATAAGGAACTGTTTTTGCTGTTTTGTAATATCGACAATACGACGCAGTGTCGCTTTCATTGCTATATTTTCGGAACCATATTGTCCACGTATTTTTTTAAGCAGTTCGTCGAAGTGCTTGTTGCGCAAAGGATGGTATATCTGCCCCACAATAAGATTTTCATGCGACACGAACAACGGCATCGACGTGGCATACTCCCAATTGAAGGTATGTGCCATATATGCCACCACCGACTGCCCGCCGTTGATAGCCGCTTGCACTTTTTCGGTGCCAGTAAAGTCTATATGCTTGCGAAGTTCTTTCTCGCTCATGCCATCGAGTTTAATAGTCTCTATGAAGTAGTCGCACAAAGCACGATAGTTTTTCTTTTCTATGACCGCAATCTCCTTCATAGTCATTTTAGGGAAAGCATTTACAAGGTTTTTACGTACCACCTTGCGCCTATACCCCACTACATAATATACAAGAAAGTATAAGAAGTCAGATAATATGTATAGTGCCCAAAAAGGGAGAATAGAAAGCAGTAACCAAACAAAACGTACTGCATAAAAAAGTAAAGCCTTCATTCTTAATCAAACGTTTAATAAAATGAAAAAGTGACTCCGCTGGGATTCAAACCCAGGACCTTCGGAACCGGAATCCGATGCTCTATTCAGCTAAGCTACGGAGCCTTTTCATTTCGCATTGTTCCTGCCAAATTGAAAATTTGCACGAAGATACAACATTTTTATTCATTTCATGTAATAAAGAATAAAAAAACGCCCATTCGTTCTTATAAAAAAGAAGGAATGGGAGATGATATTTCGTAAACCAAAGCACACAAAATATAATAAGAATGTCCAATATCTCATGCAATCAAAAAAAAAGATATTGGATAAAAATTTCAAAAAAATATGTATATTCTTGCAATTACAAAGCAAATAATTTATCTTTGCAAGCAATAAAACAAAAAAACCGCGATAATAGACAGGATTATTTTAAATTTATCGACAATTTGTCAGAAAATGAAACTTTATAAATTAGCAGAAACATATTCGCCCAAGCTAAATTTGAAACAGACCGAGCTTGCCATAAAACAGATAAAGGAGATTTTTCAGTTGAACCTATCATCGACACTTCGTTTGCGTCGTGTGACAGCGCCGTTGTTCGTGTTGCAGGGTACCGGACTGAACGACGACCTTACCGGAATAGAAAACGCGGTTAGTTTTCCCATACAGGATATGAACGGTGCTGTTGCCGAGGTGGTACATTCGTTGGCGAAATGGAAACGCGTCACCCTTGCCGAATACAACATAGCCAAAGGATATGGCATATACACCGACATGAATGCCATACGCGCACACGAGGAACTGGACAACCTGCACTCGCTCTATGTCGATCAATGGGATTGGGAACGTGTGATAGACAACAGCGAACGTACGGTTGCATTCTTGAAACAAATTGTCAACGACATATATTCTGCTATTCTGCACACCGAGTTTACCATAAGCGAATATTACCCTAACTTAAAGCCATCGTTGCCCAAGGAACTGTTTTTCATACACTCCGAGGAGCTACGACGCTTATACCCCGAACAGACGCCAAAGGAGCGCGAGCAGCTGATAACACGCAAACACAAGGCGGTGTTCATTATAGGTATCGGCAACGACCTTGAAGACGGCACACCGCACGACCGACGCGCCCCCGACTACGACGATTACAGCACCATGAACGAGGATGGTTATCATGGACTTAACGGCGATTTGATGATATGGTCCGACGTACTTGAAACCGCGGTGGAACTATCGTCTATGGGAATAAGGGTGGACAAAAACGCCCTCTTGCACCAACTGAAAATTTCGGGTAAGGAAGAACGCAAAGGGTTATATTTCCACAAAAGGCTATTAGAGGACACCCTGCCACTGAGCATAGGCGGCGGCATAGGCCAGTCGCGTCTGTGCATGCTCCTGCTGAAAAAGGCACATATAGGCGAAATACAGGCAAGTATATGGCCCGAGCAGATGCGAGAAGAATGTAAGCAATTGAACATTCCCATAATCTGACAAACAATGGATGTCAAAATAGAACAAAGTTGGAAAGAACAGCTTGCCGAGGAGTTCGAAAAAGAATACTTCGAGAAACTGACACAATTTGTGCGTGGCGAATACCAAGGCTGCACCCCGATATACCCACCGGCAAAGCTCATTTTCAACGCATTCGACCACTGTCCATTTGACAAAGTGAAGGTGGTTATTCTGGGACAGGACCCATATCATGGCCCGGGACAAGCCAATGGGCTATGTTTCTCGGTAAATAAGGGAATACAATTCCCTCCGTCGCTCATGAATATTTTCAAGGAGATAGCAAATGACACCGGCTGCGACATACCGCAAGACGGCGACCTCACCCGTTGGAGCAAGCAAGGCGTACTTTTGCTAAATGCCACACTGACAGTGCGTGCAGCGAGCGCAGGCTCGCACCAAAACAAAGGATGGGAAATTTTCACCGATGCCGTTATACGCAAAATAGCCCAAGAGCATAGCAACGTTGTGTTTATCCTATGGGGCAGCTATGCACAAAAAAAAGGAGCATTTATCGACAGGGAAAAGCATTTGGTGCTTACATCGCCCCACCCCTCGCCATTGTCGGCATATCATGGTTTTTTCGGCAATCATCATTTCACAAGAACAAACGACTACTTGCGACTGCATGGAAAAAAAGAAATTCTATGGTAAACCCATAGAATGATATTTGCGCCCCGGATGCGATATGCTGCCAAGTAAGCGAACACTCCTATTATAACAATAACAGATACCCGCGCCCCAAATGCGCTATGCAGCCAAGGGGTCGGCGACACGCATAACGGCTGTTGTTATATATTAATAATCCTGCCACCAATCGACGTTACTGCTGCCACTGCTGCGTTTATCAATTTTAAGAGCATCGGCAAGCATCTGCGACGTTGCGCGGAAACTGAAATTAAATGATGTATATGGAGCAAGCACTATACCGCACGACATTTCGAAACAGTGCAAATCGCGCGATATATTCATGGTGGTTGTTGTCAGTTTCTTGAATTCAAAATTATATCCCGACATGAAATTTATTCTCCAATTATCGGATATGCCTATGTTACCCGAAAAATTCAGGTTCTGGGTAAATTTATAGGGATAGCGCATTGTCTTTACGTTTATCTCGGCTGCGGTGTTCTCGGCCATCATGATGCCATAGGATACGGTGAAATTCCATGGAATTTTAAAAGGCATATATCCATCTTCATCGACTTCGGCCTTTTTTGTCTGTTTGCCGCTGCGCAGACTCTGTGTCGCCTGTTCGGGCTGTTCTTCATCGTCATTAACCGATGTGGCATTGTCATCGTCGTCGGTGTCGGCTTTGTCAACATCGGATGTTTCGTCTTCGGACATACCAAACAGTTTTTTTATTTTCTTCAACGTTTGGTTATTGAACGTATATGAGATATTCTGGCTCATTCCTTGGAAACGACCGAAACGGCCATAAGACCATTCCGTTCTGTTACCCACCACCACGTTGCCTTGCTCGTTGAATTCGTAGGCATACGTAGCCCATGTGGCATTCAAACTGAATGTATAGTTCTTCGATAGTTTCAAGCGCAAGCGGGTGTTCAGATTGCTCCATGGTTTTTCCTTTGCAGCCAAGTTGTAGGATATGCTTGCGCCAAGTTCATCTATGATACTGACTTTTTTAAGCGAGTCGCTCTTTGTACGCCACTTCATTTCGACATTGTTACTTATATCGAAACTGATGTTACCTGTCCTGCCACGCCCCGGAACGCCATAGAGCGACCCCGAATAGGGCGAATATTCCACAGTGCGTACTTCGCCGTTTTTGTCGGTGTAGGTATAGCTGTCGTAGTAGCCGTAGCTTTCGGAGCCGAAATCGGGAGCAAAACTAAATGATATTGTAGGCTTGAACACATGACGTACCATGTGTATGCGACTGTTTTTCAGGAAGCCGGCAGGCTGATAGAAACCATATAACGTGGTATTGGCCGACAAAGAAAAATTATAATTATAGACGCGGTTAAAACCATAAACGGTGTCGCGAACAACTTCGTTTGCTTTTTCGTCCCACGATTGATTTACCTTCTTGAAGTACCAACGTTCGTTGTAATTGAGGCTGGGGGTGATATTAATATAATCGAACAGCTGGAATGTGGCACTTATGGGTATGCGATGATTAAAACCATTTCGCCAATCCTTCACCAAGTTCGATTCAAATATTTTATCCTCCTTGGTGGTGATACTGTTACTCATTTGTCCATTGTACGAGAATGATATTTTCTCGTACCAACGTTCATCGCCGGCTCGTTTTTTACGTCGGAACGGATATTTTTTCGATAGCGAAACGGTTAGGTTGGGAAGCGTGAGCGACACTATCGAGTCTTGCACGTTCTGTGAAATATTTGTCGTTGCCGATATTGTCAGACCAATCTCGGGGAATGTTCTTGAATAGCTGACGCTTGATGTGCGCATACTCTGCGAGTTGAGTACGGGGTTGTAGAGACTGTTTAGGTTGGAGCGTTCGTAGCTCGATGTAGCAAAGTTCACGCTTGCCGAAAAATTCCTGTTGGGCACAGCCTTTGGGTCTTGCCTGTGACTCCACTGTATGCGGAAGTTCTTACCCACCGAATAATCGGGCAGATTGCGCTCGCCCTCCTTTGTCACAAGATAGTTGAAACTGAAATTACCCGAATATTTATAGCGTTGGGCATACGTTGTGGCGGCAGCAACGCCCCACGAGCCTTTTGTGAATATTTCGCCGGTAAGTCGCAAATCCATCCTGTCGCTTATGGCAAAATAGTAACCGCCGTCTTTCAAATAGAAACCGCGCTCTGTTTCATCTCCGTACGATGGCATTATGAAACCCGACGAGTAGCTGCTGGTGAATGGGAAAAAGCCAAATGGGATGGCCAAGGGCAACGGTACATCCTCGACGACGAGATAGGCCGGGCCGAATACTATATCTTTTTTGGGGCGTGTCTTGGCACGTGTCATGGCTACATAAAAATGCGGATGGGGGGCGTCGCATGTGGTATATTTGCCATTTTGCACATAGAATGTGTTTGCGCTATCCTTTTTGGCATCCTCGCCCATCATGTAGCCATCGCCTTGCTGGGTATAGACGTTGTTTATCTTACCCCTTTTGCTTTTGAAATTATAGCTTATTCTATCGGTCTCGTATGGAGTTCCCCCGTCTTTGAACACAGGCTGCCCTGTTACGTTGCCCGTTGTGTCGGCGCGACCAAGGGCATGCACCACACTGCTATCCATGTTCATGGATATGATATCGGCGGTCAGTTCTATTTTATCGTAGTTCACCTGTCCCGAGCCGTACAGATAGGCGTTGCCGCCACGTGTCCACACCATGGAGTCGTTGGCGACATACCTGACCGGTGCATCTATGGCATCCTTGTCTTTTTTGGGTGTGACAGTATCAGAGGATTGTTCAGCTACATTGCGCGACGATAGCGTATCGACAACAAGCGCGGTATCGCGCAATGCCACAAGACGAGCGCGGGTGACATATCGCGATGCCACATTCCTTGCAGCCGACAATGGCATGGATACCATTATCGCCGACATAAATAGCAATGTGTATATGATATTTCTTGCTGAATTTACTCCCATTGACACTAAATGCATACAGTAGGCAAAATTACGAAATAAAAAGGAGTTAATTACATTTTTAAAGCAAAAAAAGCATAACGTAACCAATATTGATGCTTTTTCGCATTAACAGCATGGGGTATAGGAATAAATTCTACCCGAATATTTTATTCCACTCCGTTATTTTGCATACAGCCTCATCGGATATTTTGCGCATGCTATCTATCACTTGCGGCATAGTACGACGATTCTCCAAGAATTTTGTTTTCGAATAGAATTTGTCGGCAAAGCAAATCAACTGCTCTTCGACACTGACAGGCAGCATATCGACAGCAGGCAAGGGCCAACCATTATGCACTATTTGCTCTTTTGTAAGCCCCACACCGGTATGTCGTTCACAGACAAGGGCATGACGCTCCAACCCCTCGGCACGCAACAGCTGTGCACCTAAATGGCCATGACAGATATATGGCTTGCTGCCGAAACAATATATGCGTGGAGCATCGGTGAGGAATATACCCAAATCGTGCAACAATGCAGCCTCCTCGACAAACGCAAGGTCGAGCGACAGTTCGGGGTGTCGTGCAGCCATTTCGAGAGCAAAATCGGCTACCTTGCGGGCATGCGTCATATATATTCGCTTCAATTCATCCTGCTGCGGATAATATTTGTCTATTATTTCTTGTACATTCATTTATTATATAATTTGTTCATTTGTATTTGACCTACAAACAGTTATATAATTTACACAGCCAAAAAACCAAAAAACAGCGAAAAAAGCGGTTTCTAATATACGGGAGCGAAACGGAAGCCCTCCATTTCGGGGATTTGCGGCCCCACCCAATCGACAACAAGGAGCTCGTTGTCGCCGTCATGCAGCCAACAACCCGGCAAATAGAGCATCAGCTGAGGGCCTACATTCCAGAAACGGCCCAAGGAATGACCATTGACCCATACTTCGCCACGTCCCCACGAACCGACAAACAGATAGCTATCGCCAACATCGGTTCTTTTGAATGTGGCACGATATATTCCGGGGGATAACTTATCGGGCAGCCGTCCAAACGAAACGGACGATATTTTCTCATAATCGGATGGCATGGGAGTATTATTCCACTGCGACAACGGCAGTTGTGTGCCATCGGGCAAATTCAATGTCACACCGCCCACAATTCCCTTATAGTCTTTAAAGCCACGCACATTGCCCACGCGTCCCATGGCATCGACAAGAACCGATATTTTATCGCCTTGCGATATATTGGCAACCGCCGCGAGGGTGTCGCTCTGCGTGCGCGAAACCGACGCCACAAGTGTCTCGTTTATAAACAGTTGGGCATTATCGCGTATTCCATGCACCGATATCTGCACACTGTCGCCACCTGCCAAACAGTCGGCGGTGTAAAGCATGGCACCATAGCCCACATTACATTGTTCCATTGCAAGCGGCACAGCAGACAGTTGGGATGTTTGCTTTAACGCCGACAAAGGAGCATATTGGGTGAATGATATTTGTGGAATGGATACAAGGGGCTGTTTTTTGACGTCGCCGATGAGAGACTCGCCAAGACGCGGTGCATACGCATGGAAGGCCTTGGCATAAGTATTATACTCCTCCCTTGCAGTGCCATTTTCTGTTATCACGGCTCCGTTATCATAGGATGTGGCATAGGGATAAAAGGAGCCGTCGATAATTTGAGCCCCTGCTATATGCCCGAACGAGGTTCCTCCAAAAACAGCGCTTGTATTAAGCGAAACAGATTTCTCGAACATCTCGAACAATCGCAGGAATGTATTGCCTAGGTTGCGTTTATCATTGGCTACACCCCAACGGTGGGCGCACGAACGGGATACATCGTAGCATATCAAGGGTGCATCGAGGTTGCGTTTTCTCAGCCCCGAAAAGTTTTTCATGGCATACTCATCGTCGTTTATAGCTATGGTTATCAGCGATTTGCCATGCGGCATTCTATATAAATCGTCTTTGTATGCAGCCAATGTCAGCAGCGAGGTATCGAAACCGGCGGCACGAACACTGTCGCACAATGCCGACAGGTAGTTTTTCGTATCATCCTGCAAGCCATGCGGTTCCTCTATATGTACAAGGGCTATGGGGCCTCCTTGCTGCAATTGCATGTCGGCAAGTCGGGTACCCAATGTACGGAAAAAACGGCCTGCATGCTTCATGAACAGCGTATCCTGCGTGCGTAATTGCATATTCTCATATTTAAGCAACCACCAAGGCATGCCGCCCATATCGGCATGTGCATCGGAATATGGACCTACATGCAACCACACAAGCAGGCCTGCTTCGTGCGCAAGACGACAGAACTCGCGCACATCGTTATTGCCGGCGAAGTCATACTCCCCCTCGTTTGGTTCGTGCAGAAACCATGGCACACGTACCATAATGGTATTTGCACCCAAATTCTTAGCCTCGCCAAGTATTTGGGGCCAATATTCGCGCGGATGGCGCGAATAGCCCAATTCGACCGAGGCTACCGTAAAGCGTGCACTGTCGAGCAGGAAGACGCCTTTATCGACAACAAGGGTATGCCCTACTTTATGGTTGTCGCACCCCATGAAAAGGGGTGCGAACAACATACATATAAGCAATATTATTAATTGGTTTTGCTTAATATTCATTCTATGCTATCTATTTTTCAGAGCAGTTTTACAAAAAGTTCTATTGCTTGATATTCGGGAAGACCTATCTTGTCGAACAGAGCAGCCGTACCTTGCATACGTTCTTCGGCACGCTGCCAGAATTCGCGTGAATCCTCGCCGGGGAAGGGGACAATATCTTTTTGCGACAAGTGACGGAATATGGCATGACGCTTACGTATCATCTCCTCGGGACTCAAAGGAACAGCCATATCGGCAACTGCCAATTCCCACTCCTGCCATGCACCACGATAGAGCCATATATGGCACTCTTTTGCCCACTCCTCGTCTTTCAGTTCCTCGAAAGCACGCAGAACAGCCTCGATGCAAACGCGGTGTGTTCCATGCGGGTCTGTGAGGTCGCCTGCGGCATATATCTGATGCGGCTTAATACGCTGCATGAGCTCCTTGACTATTTCGATGTCGGCGTCAGTGAGCGCACCTTTTTTTATTCCGCCTGTCTCGTAGAACGGCAGGTTCAGGAAGTGTGCATTTGTGCGGTCGTTAAGGCCTATGGAACGACATGCGGCACGTGCCTCGGCACGACGTATGGCTCCTTTGAAGTTAAGCAGCTCGCGTGGTTCGGGTACTCCCGGAACTTTCGATGCAATGATATTGCGTATCTCGTCGAAGAGGTCGCCAAGGTGACCAAATCCCATTTCGCGTGCGGTGTCTATGTTCTGCAACACTACATCGTCGTTCACTGCAACGTTGCCCGAAGTCTCGTATGCCACGTGTACATCGTGTCCCTGTTCTATCAGACGGTTGAATGTACCACCCATAGAAATCACATCGTCGTCGGGGTGGGGCGAGAATATGAGCACTCTTTTGGGATAGGGTGTAGAGGGTACGGGACGTGTCGAATCGTCGGCATTGGGCTTACCACCGGGCCATCCCGATATAATATGTTGTACATCGTTGAACACGCGTATATTTATGCGGTCGTAACGATCTACACGCTCCAACAGATCCGATAGCGAGTTCTTTATGTAGTCTTGGAATGTTAATTTCAGAATTGGTTTGTTCACAACACCACACAGCCATATAACAGCCTTGCGTATGAGTTTGGGTGTCCACTCGGCAGGAGGAGCTATGAGCCAAGGCTCTTTTACTCGTGTCAGTTCCTGTGCGGCGGCCTCGTCTATAATAACTTGTATGTTGGCATGCGCCTGCAATGCGGTTGCCGGACATTCTTCGGTTATCTCGCCTTCTATGAGGTCGTGCGCCACTTTGGCTTTGTCCTCGCCCCACATCATGAGTACAACGCTTTTTGCACTGCGTATGGTTTCAAGACCCATTGTTATGGCCATTTTGGGCACATCGTTAGGGTTGGAGAAGAATTGGTTTTGTGTTTTGCGGCTGTTGTATGTCAACTGCACCAAGCGTGTTGTGGATTTAGAATAGCTGCCCGGCTCGTTAAATCCTATCTGTCCAAGCTCGCCCACACCCATTATCATCAAATCGACATTGCCATGTACCTGTTTCTCATATTTTTTGCAATATTCGCGCACCTGCTCGGCGGGTACGGTACCATCGGGGAAATGGACATTGTTGGGGTCGATATCGACATCGTTCAAAAAATCTTCGTAAACGCGATGGTTGCGGCTCTGAGGGTTCTGCGGTTGCATGGGATAGAACTCATCGAGGCTGTACACCTCGACATTTTTGAAGCTGACGTCGCCGGCTTTGTATCGACGAACGAGCTCGGCATATAACCCCAATGGTGTGCGACCTGTGGACAAGCCCAACACAAAATTGTTTTCGCCTTTGTGTCCGTTTATTGCAGCCACCACAATGTCGGCTGCCTTACGTGCGCCTTCCAAGGCATTTGCACTAACGCATGTGGGTACTTTCTCGAACTTGCAAATGCTTTCTATTGATGCCAACACCGGAAGTTCGCCAATTTTAGGAAGTTCAAAATTCGGATTCATATTGTATAGTTTTAATTGATATTGTTTCTGTTTATTTAGTTTTTACGTTTATTTAGTCTTGAAACCAAGTAAATAGCACGATGTACTAAAAACGTGGTATCGGTTTCGTTGGTTTGCTTATGCTTTTAAAATCATCGTTGCCATTGCATGACCAACGAGGCTGGTTCTCCTTTTTCTATTAATGTTCTCATGTAGCGCATATAAGGGTCGGTATGTCGGAAAAACATTTTATACCCTTCGCATAATACGTTCATGTATGGCTCGCCGTTTTTTGCGTACTCGAAACGGTGTTTGGGACACTCACCCCTGCACAAAAAATAGTAGTTACAACGTTTACATTCAAGCGGCAGGGCTTCGCGTTTATCGCGTCCAAAGGCTTGTTGTTCGCTGCTGCTGTACATGGCAAGCAATGTTTTTTCCTGTATGTTGCCCAATTTGTATTCGGGATACACAAAATGGTCGCACGAATAGACATCGCCATTATGCTCCACCACGAGCCCATCGCCGCATGTTTCGCAAAACGAGCATAACGCGGGCTGCACTCCGCACCAATTGGCCAAGGTGACGTCGAACAGCTGTACAAAGCGTCGTCCCACATCGTAGCGCACCCATTCGTCGAACACATCGCACATAAACGAGCCAAAGCCCTCGGCTGATACCGACCAAGGAGCCTCGACGGCTTGTTCTTCGTCGGGAGACACTATCAAAGGGCGTTTACCCTCATTGTCGCGCATCCTCACGTACTCCACGACGGGCAGGAATTGTATGAAATTGCCCAACGAGGAGAGGAATTTATAGACTTCGACACCACGCCCTTCGCTGCGTTTGTTCACCGTAGATAGTATGTTGTATTCGACGTTGTTTTTCGCCATGCTTTCGACGGCTTTCACGACGCGGGTAAATGTCGGTGCGCCGCCACAATCACGACGAAAGGCATCGTGTATATCTTGCGGCCCGTCGAGCGATATTCCTATAAGGAAATTATTATCACGGAAAAACGAACACCATTCATCGTTGAGCAGAATACCGTTTGTCTGCAACGTGTTTTCTATAATTTTGTTGCCCTTGTACTTTTCTTGTAATTGCACTGCCTTACGAAAAAAGGGGAGGCCTGCCATAAGGGGTTCGCCCCCATGCCAACAGAATGTCACTTGCTGCTGCGACACGCCCTCGATATACTGTTTTATGTACTCTTCGAGCAAGGCATCGCTCATACGTGGCATTGTTCCCGAATATATCTCGGATTTGTCGCGATAGTAACAATAATTACAGTCGAGGTTGCAGGCGGAGCCTATTGGCTTCACCATTGTGGAGAAAGCCGGCTGTCGCCTCATTTTGGCAACATCGGCCAGACTGTAATTATTTTTCGTGTTACTTTTCATCGACTGCCGCAGACTCTATATATTCTTCTTCGCCGTATTGTTTTTGCAAACCGAGCAAGATAGTTTTCAGGCTATCGGTCAGTTGCTCCGTTCCCTGCTTGCCATATATGTTATGGAGTTCGTTGGGGTCTTCGCTCAAATCAAAAAGTTCCCATTTATCCATGTCGCCATAGAAACGTATGAGCTTATATTTTTCGGTGCGCACACCATAGTGCGGACGTACAGCATGCTCATCGGGGAATTCATAGTAGTGGTAGTATAATGCCTCGCGATTGGGCTGCCACTCCTTGCCTTGCAGCAAGGGCAACAACGAACAGCCATGAATATCCTGCGGAACAGATGCGCCTGCCAATTCCAAGAATGTGGGGGCATAGTCGATGTTCTGCACCATGGCAGGGATGTCACCCTTCACACCGCCGGGCAAACGCATGAGCAGAGGAGTACGGAACGACTCTTCGTACATGAAACGTTTGTCGAACCAGCCATGCTCGCCCATATAGAAACCTTGGTCGGATGTATAGACGATGAGGGTGTTATCCATGAGCCCTTTGGATTCAAGATAGTCGAGCACGCGACCGATGTTACGATCGACCGATGTTATTACACGCAAATAGTCACGCATATATTGACGATATTTCCATTCGTCGAGCGCTTTGCCTGTGAGATTTGCCGCCTTGAACTCGCTGATGACTCTGTCGTAATGTGCATCCCAAGCTGCTTTTTGCGCAGAATCCATTTTGTTGTATATGGCACGGCCCGCCGCTTCGAGACCGGGATTGCTATGTATCTCGTTTTCTTTATCGGCAAGTTTCAAGTCATAGACGAGGTCCATATCTTTTGAAATCGACATACGTTGCCCTGCTGCTGCGTCGCGTCCTTCGTAATTGTCATAGAAGGTTTCGGGTAGCGGGAATTCGGTGTCGGCAAAAAGCTCCAAATCGCAAGTGTCGGGCATCCATGTACGGTGCGGTGCTTTATGATGCAATAACAGACAGAATGGTTTTTGACTGTCGCGACCGTTTTCCAGCCATTCCAAGGCCAAGTCGGTGGTTACGTTGGTGGCGTATCCTTCGCGCTGAACTTTTTCGCCGTTTCTAATGAATGTAGGGTTATAATAATCTCCTTGTCCTATCAGTATATCCCAATGGTCGAAGCCTGTGGGGTCCGATGTCAGATGCCACTTACCGATGACAGCAGTTTCGTAGCCCTGCGCTTGCAGCAATTTGGGGAATGTCTGTTGCGCACCGTCGAACGACGATTTATTATTAGTGAAACCATTGGCATGGCTATGCTTGCCTGTGAGCATACAGGCACGGCTGGGACCGCTTATAGAATTGGCCACAAAGCTATTGGTGAAGCGCACACCGTCGGCTGCTATTCTGTCAATATTCGGGGTGTTTATATAACGCGAGTCGTAGGCACTTATTGTCTGATACGAGTGGTCGTCGCACATGATAAAGAGGACGTTCATTGGTTTTTGGGGCTCTGTTTTCTCTTTACAACCCACCATTGAAAGCATGGCTGTTCCTGCCAATGAGCAGCACAAAATATTGCTTACGCTGTTCCCTATTTTTTTCATAGAATAAATTTTTAATATTTTAACTGCAAAAATAAAACATTCTGTTAAATAATTATCCTTTTCATGAAATTTTTACAGCATTTTAACAACAAAAACTGCCAAACCGAAATGTTTGGCAGTTTTTGTTGTTCTTTTTTATGTAGCTTTTTAAATTTATTCAGTCTTTTTGTAATAAAAAATGACAAAACAAACGCTTTATATCAAAAACCGATTGTAGGAATTCAAACGGCTGCTAATATCATTTCCAGCCAAGCGCCGAGGCTCCAAGCACAGCTGCATCGGCACCGGGCAACGACGATTTCAGGACTTTTACTTTGTCTTTCCACAAGAATACAACGTTCTCGTTCATTCTTTTACGGATGGGTTCCAACAACAAGTCGCCGGCATTTGCCAAACCGCCAAAGAGCACAATGGCCTCGGGTGCCGAGAACGCGATGAAATTACAGAAAGCATCGCCAAGCACCTCGCCTGTGAATTGGAAAATTTCTTTTGCCAAGGCATCGCCTGCCATCGCTGCATCGAACAACATTTTAGATGTCAGTTTTTCCGACTCGATATTGCGCAGAACGCTCTCGTCGGAGCGTGTTTCCAACCATATTTTTGCAGTGCGCACAATACCTGTGGCCGATGCGTATGTCTCCAAACAGTCGGTGCGTCCGCATCCGCAGGTACGTCCCTCCAAAACAGGGGCTGTCACGTGACCAAGCTCGCCTGCAAAACCGTCATGGCCATATATCAACTGCCCGTTGGCTACAATTCCACTGCCGACACCTGTTCCAAGTGTAATGACAATGAAATCCTTCATCCCCTGAGCAACACCATATTTCATTTCGCCTATTGCAGCTGCATTGGCATCGTTTGTAACCTTGGTGGGCAAGCCTGTTTTTTGCTCTATGAGCCAACCGAGCGGCACGATACCTTTCCAAGGCAGATTGGCAGCATTTACAATTTCGCCTGTGTAGTAATTGGCCATGGGAGCGCCTATACCCACTCCTTCTATTTTGCCTTCGCAGCTGCACTCCTTGGCCAGCTTGGCTATAACAGCCGCAACAGCATCGGTATAACCCTCGATATCCTTATATGATTGGGTTTTAACCGAGTCATCCTTTGCCAAAATATGGCCTTTCACATCAACAAGACCAATCACGGTATTTGTACCGCCAAGGTCGATACCTATTACATAACTTTCCATAGTTTTTATATTGTTTTAATGTTAATTCGGAATAACATTTGCGAATGTATATATTTTTTTTCAGTTTCACCCAATACAATTCAAAAAATTACAAAATTATTGTTTATGTTATCGAATTTATTTTTTAACTTCGCACCAATCATTCTTTTTATATAAAAACAAATAAAACTATGAACCTTAAAAAATTCATTTGTCTATTTTTTGGTGCGGTAATGCTCATGGCATACAGCACCGCACAAGCACAATCCCTCTCGCCTTCGACAAAATGGCATTGGGACAAAGGTACAATCGTTGTTGAAACCCCCGAGCGTCCTGCCGGACAACAGCATGTATTGAATTTGGCAGCAGCCCCCATCAAGACAGTGCGCGTTGCATTTGTTGGTCTTGGCATGCGTGGCGATGGCGCTGTAATTCGCTTTTGCCGCATACCCGGCGTGGAGATAGTTGCTCTATGCGATTACGAATACAGCCGTGCCGAGGAGTGCAATAAATTTTTGCGCGAGCAGGGATTAATGCCCGCCGACATATATTGTGGCGAAAAAGGATACGAGGAGCTTTGCAAGCGTCCCGATATAGACCTTGTATATATCGCTACCGACTGGAACCACCACTACCCCGTTGCAAAATTTGCTATGGAGAACGGCAAACACGCTGCAATAGAAGTTCCTTCGGCTATGAACCTCGAACAATGTTGGAGCCTCATCGACCTTTCCGAGAAGACACGCCTTCACTGCTTCATCCTTGAAAACTGCTGCTACGACGACTACGAAATGAACGCGTTGGCAATGGCACAAGACGGTGTTTTCGGCGAGATTATTCGTGCCGAGGGTGCATACATACACAGCCTTGAATGGTTCTGGGATGCCTATTGGAAAGACCCCGCCGACAACGACGTTGACAACCTGCACTGGCGTCTTAAATATAACAAGGAGAACCGTGGCGACCTATACGCTACTCACGGCCTTGGTCCCGTCGCACAGTGTCTTGACATCCACCGTGGCGACCGTTTCACCACACTTGTAGCCATGGACACAGATCCTTTCTTCGGCAAAGAACTTGTGAAGGAGAAATCGGGTAAAGAGTGCAAAGAATTCCGCAATGGCGACCACACCACAACCCTCATGCGCACAGCAAAAGGCAAGGTTGTCGAGATACAGCACAACGTTATGACTCCGCAACCCTACAACCGTCTGTTCAAGCTCACCGGAACAAAGGGTTATGCAACAAAATACCCCACACCCGCATTTGCACTTTCGGGCGAAGCCCTCAAAGGCACAGGCGCACCCCAAGTTGACAACTTGAACGCTCACGGTTTCATGAGTGAAGAGCAGAAAAACGCCTTGATGGAAAAATACTATCACCCCATTCTTAAAAAATATGTAGAGAAAGGACGCGACCTTGGTCATGGCGGTATGGACTTCGTGATGGATTCACGCCTTGTATATTGCTTGCAGAATGGTCTTCCCCTTGACATGGACGTTTACGACATGGCAGAATGGTGCTGTCTTGCCGAGCTTGGCACATTGTCTATGGACAACAACTGCGCCGCAGTTACATTCCCCGACTTCACACGCGGACACTGGAACGAGCAAATCGGTTACAAACACGCTTTTGCCACACCCGAGCAAGAGGCAGCCACAGAAGCCGATGCCGAGACATATACAGCCATACACAAAGAGCAAGTAGCAAAGAAACAACTGTGGACACTATACGACGCAGTAGTAGCAGCAAAAGCAACAGGCGATGCAAAAGCTATTGCCAAAGCCGAGAAAAAACTTGCTAACGCAAAAGCAGCCACCAAAAAGCAGATTGCAAAGGCTGTAAACAAGGCACTCGCACAGAAATAATACAGGCCGAACAATAATTCATAAAAAAAACAGCAAGGTTACTTGCTGTTTTTTTTATGAATTCGTATCAAACCATTTTCTATTAAGATTTTCTCTTCGTCGCAAAGGTATCTGACTGCTGCCGATAATTGTCGGCGGGTGAGCCCAACCTTTTCCAAATCGGCAGGAGCGTGCGACTTGCCATCGGACAGGAATTCCAATATGCGCACGACAGGCTCGCTGTTTCCCGCATACGGCAATACAGGGTGTTCACGCTGCATACAAACATCGCAACAGCCGCACGACTCGGAGGTGGTCTGTCCAAAATAAGAGAGCAACACCTTGCTGCGACACTCGTCGGCACCCACAGCGTAGGCAAGTATCGACGATATTCGTTTGTCGAAAGCATCGCGACGTTCATCGTAAATTTGGGGAGCAAAACGCAATTCGTGACCAAAAACACGATGACGCGTAAACGTAACTATGGGACAACGTTTGGATGGGACAAAATGTATTATCCTACGTTGCGACAATGAGACTAAAATCTCGTACATTCTATGTCGCGTAACCCCTATTATACCCGCCAAATAACGTTCATCGATAAAAACAAAATCGGTAAATATGCCACTGTAATTGCGTAGCAATGCCGTTATGAGGGAGTCGTATTCGGCAGGCAGATTTTGTAATTTAAACAGTTCGTCGCGCGGTATGATGAACTGTACACGCGAGGAGTACTCCATTTCCTCGACATATTCCAAATAGCCCATGCGTGTAAGGATACGCAACGCGCTGTCTGTTCGCAACGTGGGCAGATGATATTTCCGACAAAAATCCACAAGCGAAAAATCGAACGAGCAGTTCAAGCCATCGCCCAAAGCCATTGAGTAATAATAGCATATATTATCGTACACACTGCAAATAAATTCCTTGGGCGGATAATTGTCGCCTGTGCGACGCTGCACTACGGCATGGTCTGTTTTGCTATAAAGTATCACTGCATACGATTGCCTGCCGTCGCGCCCAGCCCGGCCTGCCTCCTGAAAATAGGATTCTATGGAGCTGGGGATGTCGGCATGCACCACGAGCCTGACATCGGGTTTGTCTATTCCCATTCCAAATGCGTTTGTAGCTACCATGACCCTTGACACGCCTTTTTTCCAACGTTCCTCCTTGGCGTCTTTATCTTGGGTAGAGAGACCGGCATGATAATACTCGGCTGTTATTCCTTGCCCCACAAGGAACTCGCAGATTTCCTTCGTATGCTTACGATTCATTGTATAAACAATGGCACTGCCCTCTATTTTGCCAAGTATATGTAACAGTTCCTGCGACTTATTCTCGGTACGACGTACTACATAGGCAAGATTTTTGCGCTCGAAGCTCATTTTAAAACAGTTCTCTTGTTTGAACAGGAGCTGCTGCTGTATATCCTTGACGACTTCGGTTGTCGCAGTGGCTGTAAGTGCCAGCACCGGCACGTTGGGGAACAGGGTTCTCAGTTCCGATATTTTGCGATAGGAGGGACGGAAATCGTGCCCCCATTGCGATATGCAATGTGCCTCATCGACCGTGATGAGCGACACCGGCATTTTGCGTACTTTGTTCAAGAATAGTTCCGACGAAAGGCGTTCGGGCGACACATAAAGGAATTTGTAATCGCCGAATATACAATTTTCCAATGCCACAAGCACGTCGCTGTTTTTCATGCCGCTATATACGGCTGCCGCCTTAATGCCGCGGCTACGCAGATTGGACACTTGGTCTTTCATTAACGCTATAAGCGGCGTCACCACTATACATAGGCCTTTCGAAGCCAATGTAGGCACTTGGAATGTGATGCTTTTACCGCCACCGGTAGGCATAAGGCCGAGCGTGTCGCGCCCGGCCTGTACACTGTCGATAATTTCGCTTTGTATGCCGCGAAAATCATCGTACCCCCAAACATTTTTAAGTATTTCCTTGTTTTTTAGCCTATTGTCATTTTGCATAGGTTCAAGCCTCGCCTTTTCCTTTTCCGCTGCGTGTGTGGATGCTCTCTATTTGCAATTGCACCTCGCCATGCTTATATGTGTTGTCCTCCAACGTATAGCAAATATCGAATGACTGTTTCGATTTTATGTACCGCGCCTGCTCGCTCTGTCCGAATGCAATGCCGTTAAGGACATTACTCGACTTGTTATCGACAAGTTCAAGTTTTATATGTTCCTGCTTGCGACCAACCACTTTGCTTGTGCCGTAGTCATAGACGTTATGCGTACAGAATATTGGTTTGGGATTGTCGGGGCCGTGGGGAGCAAATTTTTTAAGGTCGTTGAAAAATTTGCGTGTTATGCTTTGGAAGCCCAACTCGGCCTCTATTTCTATTATAGGGTCGGTTTGTTCGGGAAGGATGTTGCCTGTCACATACTGCTCGAAACGACGGGAGAATTCTTCTATATTTTCCACCCTTAACGAAAAACCGGCGGCGTATGTATGCCCTCCGAAGTTTTCGAGTAGGGAACGACAACTTTCTATGGCCTTATAGACATCGAAACCCGTCACCGAGCGTGCCGAGCCTGTGGCAATATCGCCCGAGCATGTTATTACAACTGCCGGACGATGATAGACTTCGGTGAGACGGGATGCTACTATGCCTATAACACCACGATGCCATGCCTCGTTGAATATAACTATGGCTCTTTTCTCATCGAAATTTTCAAGATTTTCGACTATACGGTTGGCCTCCTCGGTCATGCTTTTGTCAAGGTCCTTTCGCGTCTCGTTAAATTCGTTTATCTGCTCGCTCATGGCAAATGCGGCACTAAAATTGTTTTCGATGAGCAAATCAACCGCCACCGTGCCTCTTTGTATTCGCCCCGAGGCGTTTATACGAGGGCCTATCTTGAATATTATGTCGTTTATGCTTATCTCCTTGTCGCGCAACCCACACACCTGTATTATTGCTTTAAGCCCTACGCTTGGCGCATGGTTCAGCTGTTTCAAACCATGATAGGCCAAAATGCGGTTCTCGCCCATTACAGGCACTAAGTCCGAGGCTATGCTCACTGCCACAAGGTCGAGCAAGGAGTATAACTGCTCGGCTGCAATGCCATTGTCCATGGCAAAGGCTTGCATGAACTTAAAGCCAACGCCGCACCCCGACAGATGGGGATAGGGGTATTTGTTGTCCATGCGCTTTGGGTTCAGTATGGCAACGGCACATGGCAGTTCAACGTCGGGCACATGATGGTCGCACACAATGAAATCGATGCCTTTTTCCTTGGCATAGGCAATCTCCTCGATAGCTTTTATACCGCAATCGAGCACTATCACAAGCTTCACCCCCGTAGAATGAGCGTAATCGACACCCCTTTTGGAAATGCCGTAGCCATCCTCGTTCCTGTCGGGGATATAATAATCGATATTCGACGAAAACTGTTGAAGGAATTTATACACCAAGGCAACAGCCGTTGTACCATCTACGTCGTAGTCGCCATACACCAAAATACGTTCTTTACGTCCAAGTGCTTTGTTCAAGCGTTTGACTGCCACATCCATGTCGTTCATCAGGAACGGATTATGCAGATTGGACAGTTTTGGACGGAAGAATTGTTTGGCGTCGGCAACAGATTTAACACCTCGCTTTATAAGCAAACTGCAAAGAATCGGATTTATATCCAACTCCGCCGAAAGCCTCTCAGCTTCCTCTATCTGTTTGTATGTAGGAGGTTGATATTTCCATTTTTGACTCATTTATATATTTTTTTATTTTTTGCTTATTTAGTAAGGCCGAAAAGAAAGGCTCGTTGTTTTTTATCGTGACGCAGCTGCTATATGGGCTAACGCATATAAACCAACGTGTTACATTGCACAAAATACACTATGGGCAACATTTATGCAGTTTACTTTCTTTTCAATTTGTAAAGTTACTGAAAACAGAAATAAAAAATGCCCCAATTCTCATTTTTTTTGAGAATTGGGGCATTTTTTATATAATTTAAGAATTAGGCTGTTTTTTTACTTCAAGCCAAGTTTCTTTGCGATGTGTTTGGGAAGAGCATCTTTATGCACCACGATATTCATTGTTTTATAGCGTGCAAATGCTTTTGAGGCATACCATACGCCTTTGTACTTACCGCTCTCGCCCCATGAGTTTTTCACCATGTAGTATTCGTTGCCCTCTTGGTCTTTTGCTATTCCGAATATTTGCATACCATGGTCATCGGTTGTCTCCCAATTGTCGTATGCCACCTGACGCTCCTCTTGTGTACACCATTTTTGGGGTTGAGGTTTTGTTGTCAGTTTCTTCTCGGCAGGCGACAGTTTCAACCAACGTACCATATCGGAGCCACTGAGTTCTTGGGCTTTCTCATTGTCGGGAAGCACTGCCACGCCATCGCGTGTAAAGCCATTCTCGCTGACATCGCTACCCCATGCTATTGTGTAACCCTCGTTTATTGCATTGTCGAACACTTCCATAAACTCGTCGATAGGAAGGTTGTAGGATTGTCCCCAACGCCAGTTATCTTGGATTTCAAGTACAAAAGAGGTATAGAAGGGATGATGTGTATATGATGTCAATGACACATAGTCCGATGCTTTAAGGCCTGTTGACTCGTAGAACGATTTGGGGGTATATTCCACGCCGTTATATGTAAAAGTCTCGGGACACTCACCCAAATAGATGTCGTGAACAGCCTCTATGGCCTTTTTCCACAATGGTTGTCCGTCGGCTCCTGTTTGCAGATTGCGATGTTTGCCTTCGGCTATGGCTGCAACAATGGCGTCGCTCACCGCCGATAGTTCGTTGTGGTTGCTCAATGTGTCGCCATACATGACTCCGGGACGCATTTCGGGTTCGGGTACAAGACCGTAGCGTTCCATGCCATATATTACGTCGTAGAAAGAACCGCCTTGCGAGAATGAGATATCGCCATGTGTGCGCACTGCTTTATCGGCACGGTCCAGATATGTCTTGTGCACCAAGTACATTTCGGACAAATCGTATTCGCCTTTACCCATGCGAATAAGTTCCGACTCGATGAATGCAAGCGAGGAGTAGCACCAGCATGTTCCTGCACGATTTTGGTTTTTTATACTTGTAATGGGATTTTCTTTTACTACTGTAAATTCAAAGCCCTCGTTCTTTTTTTCGGGGGCATCTTGCGCAAATGCGGTTACACCGGCAAATGCCAATAACGCCAACAGCATTGTCTTTTTCATATTAGTTTGTTTTGTGTTATTCGGTTTCTGTAATATCGGTTTCTGCCACTATGCCTTTCATGGCCTCGAATATTTTTGTTTCCAATTCCTCGGCCAATTCGGGGTTGTCGGCTATAAGCGCTTTTGTACGGTCGCGACCTTGCGCCAGTTTGGTGTCGTTGTAGCTAAAGAAAGAGCCGCTCTTCTTTATCACTCCGTAGGCAACGCCAAGGTCCACAATCTCGCCTATGCGCGATATGCCCTCGCCGAACATAATATCAAATTCGGCCTTGCGGAAGGGAGGCGCCACCTTGTTCTTGACGATTTTCACACGTACTTGGTTACCTATCGCATCCTCGCCATCCTTCAACTGGCTGACGCGACGAATATCCAAACGCACCGATGCGTAGAATTTAAGCGCGTTACCGCCTGTTGTTGTCTCGGGGTTGCCGAACATTATGCCGATTTTCTCGCGTAGCTGGTTTATGAATATACAGGTGGTCTTTGTCTTGCTTATTGCCGATGTCAGCTTACGAAGTGCCTGCGACATCAAACGAGCCTGCAAGCCCACTTTGTTCTCGCCCATCTCGCCTTCAATCTCGGCTTTGGGAGTTAGCGCTGCCACCGAGTCTATCACAATAATATCGATAGCCGACGAACGTATCAGCTGCTCGGCTATTTCAAGGGCTTGCTCACCGCAGTCGGGTTGCGATATGAGCAGATTGTCAATATCGACGCCCAATTTTTGTGCATAGAAACGGTCGAAAGCATGCTCGGCGTCGATGATAGCGGCTATACCGCCCATTTTCTGCGCCTCGGCTATTGCGTGAATAGCAAGCGTGGTTTTACCCGACGACTCGGGACCGTATATTTCTATTATACGGCCGCGAGGATAGCCTCCTACTCCCAAGGCGGCATTCAAACCAACCGAGCCCGAAGGTATTACATCGACTTCCTCAAAATTGTCATCGCCAAGTTTCATTATAGAACCTTTTCCAAAGTTCTTTTCTATTTTATCCATTGCTGCCTGCAACGCTTTCAGTTTTTCTGTTGCGGCAACATTCTGCAATTCTTCTTTTTTTGCCATTTATGTATTTTCTTAAAGTTCAAGATTTTTATCGAACTCCTCGTGCCAAGGAAGGCCTTGTTTGTTCAGTTGCTCCATGAATGGATCGGGGTCGAACTGCTCTACGTTCCACACACCGGGACGACGCCACAAGCCTTTGAGGAACATCATGGCACCTATCATGGCAGGAACTCCTGTCGTGTAGCTGACACCCTGCATACCTGTCTCTTTGTAGGCCTCTTGATGGCTGCAATTGTTATATACATAGTATGTGCGCTCCTTGCCGTCTTTTATACCGCGTATGCGACAACCGATAGATGTCTCGCCTTCGTAGTTTTCGCCAAGGTCTTGCGGATTGGGCAGAACGGCTTTAAGGAATTGCAAAGGCACGATTTTTTGTCCGTTATAGTCTATTTCGTCTATACGCGCCATGCCTATGTTCTGTATTACGCGCAGGTGAGTGAGGTATTCTTGTCCGAATGTCATCCAGAAACGGGCACGTTTTATTGTGGGGAAATTCTTTGTCAACGACTCCAATTCCTCGTGATACAGCAGATACGACTCGCGCGGACCGATGTTGGGATAGGTCAAAGGCTTGTGAATTTCCAACGCGCCGGTCTCTATCCATTTTCCGTCCTCGTAGTAGCGTCCTTTCTGTGTGATTTCGCGAATATTTATCTCGGGGTTGAAATTTGTTGCAAATGCTTTGTGATGATTTCCGGCATTACAATCGACAATGTCAAGATAATGTATTTCGTCGAAATAGTGTTTTGCCGCATAGGCTGTATATACGCCGCTCACGCCCGGGTCGAAACCGCAACCAAGGATAGCCGTCAGTCCGGCCTCTTTAAAACGTTCGTGGTAGGCCCATTGCCAGCTATATTCGAAATGCGCTTCGTCCTTGGGCTCATAGTTTGCTGTGTCAAGATAGTTTACACCGCATTGCAAACAAGCCTCCATGATAGTGAGGTCCTGATAGGGCAATGCAACATTAATCACAATTTCGGGTTTAAAACTGTTGAACAGCGCCACAAGCTCCTCGACACTGTCGGCATCGACAGCAGCTGTTTTTATGTCGGGGTTACCGATAGCCTTGACAATGGCATCGCATTTTGACTTAGTGCGACTTGCAATCATAATATCGGTAAAAACATCGCTATTTTGAGCTACTTTAAATGCAGCCACAGTGCCAACACCACCGGCACCGATAATCAAAACTTTTCCCATTTTTTCTTATTAATATATTATAAGTTTCTAATATTTATTCATTCACATAACGAAACGGGCCCAACTGCGCACAACGCTCCATTATAAGATGCGAAGATAGCATAAATTAAAAGTAAAAACAAATTTATAGTCAAGCATTTTATATTACGCCACCTAATAAATAAATATAAACAGAATATACACAGCCAATGTTATTAAGGCAATATGTCCGACACCGGCGACAAAGTCAGACAAAATATGACATAATGACAGCCCATAAAAGAGCTTTTATGCCAAAAAAGAGACATATCAGCACAAAAAAGGTTGTTTTCGGGTGTGGCACAGACTTTGTAAGTAATTAGGTGTGCTGAACAAAATTCGGCAAATATAAGTTGAATTAAAAATAAAACAAATAAAAGAAATTATGGGAAAAATTATTGGTATCGACTTAGGTACAACCAACTCATGTGTAGCAGTTTTCGAGGGTAACGAACCCGTAGTAATAACAAACAGCGAGGGCAAACGCACAACGCCTTCTATCGTATCGTTCGACAACAACGGCGAGCGCAAGGTAGGCGACCCCGCAAAACGTCAGGCCATCACAAACCCCAAACGCACAATATTCTCTATCAAGCGTTTCATGGGCGAGAACTGGTCGCAGGTACAAAAAGAGATAACTCGTGTGCCCTACCCCGTTGTAAACGAGAACAACATGCCACGTGTTGACATAGACGGACGTCTATACACTCCGCAGGAGATTTCGGCCATGGTGCTTCAAAAAATGAAGAAAACCGCCGAGGACTATCTGGGACAAGAGGTCACCGAGGCAGTAATCACAGTACCCGCATACTTCTCCGACTCACAGCGTCAGGCAACAAAAGAGGCAGGTATGATAGCCGGACTCGACGTTAAACGTATTGTAAACGAGCCCACCGCAGCCGCACTCGCCTATGGCGTGGACAAGGCCAACAAGGATATGAAAATAGCAGTGTTCGACCTTGGTGGTGGTACATTCGATATATCAATTCTTGAATTTGGCGGTGGCGTATTCGAAGTGCTATCGACAAACGGCGACACACACCTTGGTGGTGACGACTTCGACCAAGTTATCATAGACTGGCTTGCCGAGGAATTCAAAGCCGAGGAAGGCATGGACCTGAAACAAGACCCCATGGCATTGCAACGTCTGAAAGAGGCTGCCGAGAAAGCCAAAATTGAGCTATCATCGACAACATCCACCGAGATTAACCTACCCTACATTACAGCAACAGCCACAGGCCCCAAGCACCTTGTAAAAACACTCACACGTGCAAAATTCGAGTCATTGGCACACGGTCTTATCCAAGCATGCCTTGAACCCTGCAAGAAAGCCATGCAAGATGCCGGCCTCAGCACATCGGAGATAGACGAAGTTATCCTTGTAGGAGGTTCAAGCCGTATTCCCGCAGTGCAAAAGCTCGTCGAGGACTATTTTGGCAAAGCACCCTCAAAGGGCGTAAACCCCGACGAAGTGGTAGCAGTAGGTGCAGCCATCCAAGGCGCCATCCTTAACAAGGAGGAAGGAGTAAGCGACATCGTATTGCTCGACGTTACCCCCCTGTCAATGGGTATCGAAACCTTGGGCGGTGTAATGACAAAGCTCATCGACGCAAACACCACAATCCCCTGCAAGCAAAGCCAAGTATTCTCCACCGCAGCCGACAACCAGACCGAGGTTACCATACATGTATTGCAAGGCGAGCGTCCCATGGCAGCACAAAACAAGTCGATAGGTCAGTTCAACCTGACAGGAATAGCCCCTGCCCGTCGTGGAGTACCCCAAATTGAGGTTACATTCGACATCGACGCCAACGGTATATTAAAAGTATCGGCAAAAGACAAGGCAACAGGCAAGGAGCAAGCTATACGCATCGAAGCCTCATCGGGACTTAGCAAGGAGGAGATAGAGCGCATGAAAGCCGAGGCCGAAGCAAATGCCGATGCAGATAAAAAAGAGCGTGAGAAAATAGACAAGCTGAACGAGGCCGACTCAATGGTATTCCAAACAGAGAACCAATTGAAAGAGCTTGGCGACAAGATTCCCGCCGACAAAAAGGCCCCCATCGAGGCAGCTGCACAAAAACTGAAAGAAGCCCACAAGGCGCAGGACATTGCAGCCATAGACGCAGCCATAGCCGAGCTGAACGCAGCATGGCAAACCGCAAGTGCCGAGATGTATGCTCAAAGCGGAGCACAAGGCGCACAAAACGCCGGTGGTGCACAGAACAACCAGCAACAAGGCGGCGACAATGTACAAGACGCCGAGTTCGAGGAGGTGAAATAACAAACAAACACCCACACACAAAAAAGGCAACCCGATGGGTTGCCTTTTTTATGCTCCTTCGTATAGACAGGGCATATGCCGATAGCCGGCCGTTGCACACTTGTCAGCGATAGTTGTCCGTTGCATACTTGTCAGCGATAGCTGTTCGCTGCATACTTGTCAGCGATAGCCGGCCTTTTGTTTTTCCAAGAATATGCGCAGCCCGTCGAGCGTGGTATTGAAAAATATATCACCGTTGGAGGCTTGTACTATCTTGTCGTTCGACATCGAAATATTGCGTTCGTGGTCGGGAAAGCGTTCGGCATCGGGAATTATCATAGCATCACATTTTAGCGACGTTTCGAGCATTTCGAAATAGCAGCAGGCCGTTTCGTAGGTATTCAATGTATTCGATGCCCCGAAGTTATACACGCCGGCGGGCAGTGTGAATGTGCGCGGCAGAACTTCTATAACCTCGCCCACCCATGTTATGCCCCTATATTCGCGCACCGGGAACGTCAGCGGCGTGCCGTCGGAGAGCATACGGCGAAAATTTTCCACAAAATTGGCATGCACAGGCAGCCCCTCGATGGGCGCATCGTACATCCATGTGGCTCGCAATATAACAGATTGCGGGGACTCATCTGCTGCCACCTGTTCGGCCTCCAATTTATGCCTTGCATAGACACTGCAAGGCGACAGCGGCATATCCTCGCGCAACAGCCCATATTCAAGATTGCCATTATACACTTGGTCGCTCGAAAAAAAGACGAAACGCGCCCCACACAACGCAGCGGCACGTGCCAGATTTTTCACCCCCGACACATTCACACGATAGCTGTCGGCAGGATTTTGTTCGCACTGCCACGTGTTGGATATTGCAGCCAAGTGCAACACCACATGCGGACGATTATCGGCAAAATAGCGTTCCACCGATGCCGCATCCGTTATATCGAGTTCGCCATGCGACGGAGCAAGTATATTATATGCTCCACCCCAACGACGCACAAAGCGGCTGCCTACAAAGCCGCTCGCTCCTGTAACCAAAATAGTCTGCATTATTTTCTATTTTTTTTGCGAAAATAAGTAAAATGAATTAAGTAGCTGTTTAAATTTCTTAAAATTATATTCTTATATAGACTGTTTCTTTCGCCTACAACGGCCTGTTTTTCATAATGCAAAGGATTTTATTATGCAGAACACAGCAAGTTATTCGAAGAAAATTGTTACAAAAGCAACAACTATGGCAATAAAATTGTATTTTAGCGACACAAAATATAAAGAACAGGAATAGAACCACTGATAATAAATTTAGAAGCCTCTTATAAGATATGAAATCTCTTCGTTCCCTATTCAGGATAGGACTTGGCCCATCGAGCAGCCACACCATGGGCCCCAACCGTGCAGCCAAGATATTTGCAGCACGCTGTCCCCATGCAGACAAATACCGAGTAACGCTATACGGCAGTTTGGCAGCCACCGGCGAAGGGCACATGACAGACAAAGCCATCGAGGAGGTATTGCAGCCCATCGCCCCGTTGCAGATAGTATGGCGTACCGACATATTCCTTCCCTACCACCCCAACGGCATGCTGTTCGAGGGGATAAAAAACGACGAAATAATAGACAGCTGGACCATATATAGCATAGGCGGCGGCGAGCTTGCCAACGAAGAGACGGTGAAAAACGACGAGGACATATACCCGCTCACCACGCTACACGACATCATGGAATGGTGCGACGAGACAGGATGCAGCTATTGGGAGTATGTCGAAAAATATGAGGGCGAGGACATCTGGAACTTCCTCGGCGAGGTATGGGAGACCATGAAGGAGACCATAAGACGCGGATTGGAACACGAGGGTGTGCTACCCGGCGGACTCGGCATACAGCGTAAGGCATGCACCTACCTGCTGAAAGCCGCCTCGTATAGTTCGTCGGTGAAGAGCAAGGCAAAAGTCTATGCCTACGCCCTTGCCACAAGCGAGGAGAACGCCAGCGGCACCAAGGTAGTCACAGCCCCCACCTGCGGCTCATGCGGTGTTCTGCCTGCTGTGCTATACCATTTATATCAGGAGCATGTAAGCAGCGAGCCCCGTATTTTGCGAGCCCTTGCCACAGCCGGCCTTTTTGGAAACATAGCCAAGGAGAACGCCTCCATTTCGGGAGCCGATGTAGGTTGTCAGGGCGAGGTAGGCGTGGCATGCGCCATGGCAGCCGCAGCAGCATGCCAGCTGTTCGGCGGCACCATAACACAAATAGAATATGCCGCCGAGATGGGCTTGGAGCACCACTTGGGACTCACCTGCGACCCCATGTGCGGTCTGGTACAAGTGCCCTGCATCGAGCGCAATGCAATAGCCGCATCAAGGGCATTAGACGCCTGCACCTATGCCGCACTGTCCGATGGCAAACACAAGATAGACTACGACAGAATTGTCGAGGTGATGCGCGAGACGGGCCACGATATTCCCAGCCTATACAAGGAGACATCTACGGGTGGCATTGCTAAGATTAATGTAAAAAACAAAAGGGGAAGAGAACAGAGAACAGAGAACAGATAACAGATAACGGATAACAGAGTAAAATTACTTGTTATGAATATCTGTCAACTCCCTCCGCAACCTTGTTTATAGCCTTCGTTTCACTCCGGCACTCCTTTGGGAACATAAATGTTCCGTCGTCGCAAGCAAAGCTACGGTACCGCTTTGCCGTCCCTCTTCGAAGAGGGACAGCTATTTTTGCCAATACAAAATCCCTACAAAACACATACCCCATAGCCACCCCCACCCAACGATGGACAATCATATTGTTTTGCTGTTCAATCCACTGAACATTTGTAAAATTCTCCCTCGCCGGAGAGGGAGTGGCAGCGACGAAGTCGATGACGAGGGAGTGGAAACAAGTGGAAAAGCAGAAAG
>JAFQBG010000030.1 GCA_017416705.1 Bacteroidaceae bacterium | reverse complement strand
TATGTTTAGTCAAGCAGTACTAATTGCCCGATAGCTTTTTTTCTCGCACAACAGAACTCGTTGTACGACACTCAGCCATGAGCCATGTATCCGGCTTCTACTGAGTCATGAATAACAGCTGTCAAAAAATGGAGTTTCTGCGATAAAATAGAGTAAATTTAGCGCAAAGAAGTTATCTTCTGTACACCGTCGTTGATTGATTACCGATATTAAGGCGATTGATAGCGTCGGGGTCCCACCTCTTCCCATTCCGAACAGAGAAGTTAAGCCCGACAGCGCCAATGGTACTGCATTTAGTTGTGGGAGAGTAGGTCATCGCCACTTTTTTTCAAGAAGGGTCCTAGTTACAAACTAAGACCCTTTTTTGTTATAGTTGGAATTTTTCTACAATTGTTTGCTGGTATAAAGCAAATCAATATAATTGTGGTTCACCTGCAAATTCGGCAGGGGCTAAGCAAAAAATTTAGTTAATCCCCCTTGTCTGTCATGGGCCAATGATACTGCATTTAGCCATTGGTAGAGTAGGTCATCGCCACTTTTTTCAAGCAGGGTCTTAGTTACAAGCTAAAACCCTTCTTTGTTATAGTTGGAATTTTTCTACAATTCTTTGGTGGTATAAAGCAAATCAATATAATTGTCCCTCGTTACGTGTGGATGGCAGTGCTATACGTTTTGTCTAGATTTTGTATAAGTAAAAATAGCTGTCCCTCTTCGAAGAGGGACGAGCATTAGTCGGATGACTAATGCGGAGGGAGTTGACAGGTACTCATGTTAATCCCCCTTGTCAATCATGGGCCAATGGTACTGCATTTAGCCATAGGTAGAGTAGGTCATCGCCACTTTTTTTCAAGCAGGGTCTTAGTTACAAACTAAGACCCTGCTTTGTTATAGTTATAAATGCTCTGTGGGTGAGCAAAGCAATTAAAATTCTGGCTCGTTGCATGTGGATTGCAGGAGTGCGTAGATTGTTCTTTTGCGGTATTAGGCAAAATATTTGTCCCTCGTTGCGTGTGAGTGCGGGGGTATGCGTTTTGTAGGGATTTTGTATAAGCAAAAATAGCTGTCCCTCTTCGAAGAGGGACGAGCAACGCTGAGCGTTGCGGAGGGAGTTGACAGATACTCATAGCAAGCGATTATTCTCTTTGCTATTTCTGCTTTTTTCTTTCTACTTTCTGCTTTTCCACTTGTTTCCACTCCCTCGTCATCGACTTCGTCGCTGCCACTCCCTCTCCGGCGAGGGAGAATTTTCGCGCAAGTGAGCGCAGAGGACAAGTTTACTTGTACTATGCCGAACGCAGCTGAAAATCAACGAAGTTAATTAAATACTCTTTCATCTATCATCTTTCATCTGTACTCTGTTATCTGTTATCTGTTATCTGTACTTTGTACTCTTATTTCGCGTTGACGCCGTAAAAAATATTCAAGAAAACTTGATATTTTTCGCTCGTTTATTTTATATTTGCAAAATAAGAAAGTAAAAACTATGTGTGCTATTCGTTCGAATATTAATTCATTACGAACTATGGAGAGAATTTTGTGCTCGTTGAATATTGTATAAACTCACATATCCGTTTATAATTTTGTGTATTATTTGCATACGAAATAACCCATTGTTTAACAAAAAAATACAAACTATGAAAAAAGTTGGAATTCTATCATTGCTATTGGTGCTACTGTTTTGTAGCGGAGCTTATGCACAAAAAACAGGTGGTTTTAAAGGGTTGAAAAAGTTTGCAAAAAAGGTTCTCGAACAGGCGGTCGAAACATCGGAATCAGCCGGTCCTGCTCCACTTACTTTTGTCCCCGGCGAGGCTGTCGATCTTGGTCTTTCAGTAAAATGGGCATCGTATAATATTGGTGCGGCAAAGCCCGAGGAGTTCGGCGGTTATTATGCTTGGGGTGAGACCGAAGTAAAAGAAGTTTATGATGAAACCACTTATGTAGGTGTATGGAGCAATTCTACTCTTGCACCCGAGAATGATGTGGCTCATGTAAAGTGGGGCGGTGAATGGCGTATGCCTACTTCCGAGGAGGCATCTGAACTTCGCGTGAAATGTAAATGGGAGAGCACAGAAATAAATGGGGTTAAAGGTGACCTTGTAATTGGCCCTAATGGCAAATCAATATTCTTGCCTGAATGTGGACAGCTTAACGGTACGGAACTTGAAGATTTTGGCATTCGCTATTGGACAAGTACAAGATATGAATATGGCGAAAAAACGGCCAGAATATTGAGTACTACCGGCACATGTAGAGCTTACTACGGCCTTACTGTACGCCCTGTATGTAAATAATTATATATGTCGTTTGCGACATGCTATAAAGCTATGCAATTAACCCAATCATCCGAAGCACGCTTCGGATGATTGGGTTTTGTTCATTCTTATGCTTGCTTGCCTATTATTGGTATAGCGACGTTGTGGTTTTATAATATCCCCCTTATTTCTGACAATTTAGTAATTTCGTATGTGGGTGTAAAGGGTAGGGGTGAAATGCTCTGCCTATTGAAAAATATCTGTGCCATGCCTATGTTGGCCGCGCCTGCAATATCCGTTTCGAACATATCGCCAATCATGATGCTTTCCTCTAACTGCGACGAGGTGCTTTCAAGGGCATATTCGAATAGTTCACGTCGTGGCTTGTTTATGCCGATATGGTCGGACAGAATGAGTCGCTTGAAATATTTGCTTAGCCCTGCTGTTTGCATTTTGTGGGCTTGGAGCTCCTGAAAACCATTTGATAGTATGTATAGATTGTATTTAGGATATAAATATTCGAGTATTTCTATTGCTCCGGGAATAAGGATGTTCTTGGTGGGTATGCGGCTTAGTGCTTCGCGACAGAAACGTGCCGCAAGCTCCTCGTCGTGTATTCCGACAACCTGTAACGGGTGGTTGTAACGTTGTTTGTTAAGCTCGTCCTTGGTTATTGTGCCCTTGCCGTACTCTTTCCATAGTTCCAAATTGCGCGGGGTGTATATATCCATGAATTCTTGGAACGAGGGAAAAAATCTGTCATACCCTAATAGGTCGTATGCCTCGTGAAAGGATTCGCGCGAGGCGGCCGAAAAATCGTATAGGGTGTCGTCGAGGTCGAAAAATATGTTATGGAACTTATTCATCGGTTTCTCTGTGTTCTGTTTTTTCTGTATCGTCTTTGCCGCCTACCAACAGCACGAATTCGCCACGTGGCTCGTTCTTTTTGAAATGCTCTATAAGCTCGTCGAGTGTGCCACGCATACATTCCTCGTGTAGTTTGGAAATTTCACGCACTGTGGCTGCGTGTCTGTTGCCGCCAAAAATCTCGCTGAGCTGTGTCAGTGTTTTCAGTACACGGTATGGCGACTCATAGAAGATAATGGTGCGTTCCTCGTTTTTTAATAGGTTCAGGCGTGTCTGACGACCTTTTTTCTGTGGTAAAAAGCCTTCGAATACAAATTTATCACATGGGAGGGCCGAACTTACAAGTGCAGGGACAAAGGCTGTGGCTCCGGGCAGGCATTGTACCTGTATGCCGTTTCTGGCGCACTCGCGCACAAGGAGAAAACCCGGGTCGGAGATGGCGGGGGTGCCGGCGTCGGAAATAAGGGCTACATGCCCTTGGCAATCGGCTATTCTTTCGGCAATGCTTCCTACTGTTTTGTGCTCGTTGAATTTGTGGTGCGAGTACATGGGGGTCTGTATGTCGAAGTGTTTAAGCAGTTTGCTCGATGTGCGTGTGTCTTCGGCAAGTATGAACTCGGCCTCGCGAAGCAGGCGCAACGCACGCATGGTGATATCTTCTAAATTTCCAACGGGGGTGGGGATTACATATAAAAGTCCCATACTTCGTGTATTTGTTAAAATATTTGCAAATATTATCTATTCGTGGAAAACGTATAGAATTAATTTGTGGCTAATCGGCTTTGCAAAAATAGTAAAAATATTGTTAAACATCGAATGTAGACGGCGCCTGCTGTAAAAAATATTGAAGTAAACTTCATATTTTTCGCTCGTTTGTTACTATATTTGATGTAAGCATCTAATATAGTCTGCACTCGCTGTAAAAAATATTGAAGCAAGCTTCATATTTTTCGCTCGTTTGTTACTATATTTGTTTTTTTATGTAGAAAGGCTTGCATTGGTAAGCATTTTTTTTGTTGTGTAGATTAAGCATTTATGAAAAATAGATTCTTTTTTTGTGGCTTGTTATTGCTTTGCATTATACTGTTTTCGTGTAGCCAAGACGAAAAAACAGTGGTGGTGGAGATTGAAAAGCCGAAAATAAATCATATAGGCGATTTTGAGACAGGTACCATTGGGCGTGGTATCGACCAATTGTGCTGGGTACTAAACACTTATATAGGAACCGATGACGAGGCTATGGATTTGTATAATAGGACTTTCACAGCCACTGTCGATGGCGAGGATGTCGGTGTGGTGTCGCAACTCGAAGATAAAGACAATGGTGTGTGGTTGCAAAAAATAACAACAAAGTGCAGCGTCGATTTGCTGTGGGATGACACCATCGATATCGAACCCGACCATTTTCATCGTACCTATGTGCGCCGATTACGATTTAATACCGCTGCCGACGAGGTCGCTACAATGGAGCGCCGCTACAATGGAACCAATTGGGAACAGTGGCGTTTTGTCGATAATCCCTATTACGGCACGCTTAATTACGGAAAAAGTTATGCAATTTGTGGCGGCTCGTTTGCCTATAACACAAGGGGTTATGGCGAGTTCAATATGCCCTATGACGATGGTCGTTACGGCCTTGCCGACTTCATAGCATTGTGGTATGAAAGTCAGCGAGTAGATAATTATGCACAGCCCGGCAATGGCTGGTATTTGGGGCACATACACGACGGAAGCAATAGGGAGGCTTTTAAATATCCCACACTTAAACAGTTGGAGGATGCACGCAAACACTGTGACATAAAAGGTATAACCTATGACGTGTTTATACTTTTTGGTGGCGTAAACGACTATTTGGCCCATGTGCCATTGGGTAAATATACCGACGATGAAACCGCTGATACATATTGTGGAAGCATTAAAAAGTCGATAAAATATATAAAAACAAATTTCCCCAATGCACTCATTTACATGGCAACGGCGTTTAAAGCCTTCACCGTAAATCAGCATGGCGATGCTCTGTACAATATAAACACTAAAAGAGTGAATAACGACGGACATCGTTTCTATGAATATGTGACAGAATTCAAAAACGTGGCTTCGGAACAGGGTGTGCCTTTGTTGGATATATTCTCGTTGCAAAATATTGGCGTAGATAATTTTGCACCATATTATCTGAGCGACTGCCTGCACCCCAATGGCAATGGCTATTATAGTATTGCTTGGGCCATGTTAAACCTATTAATGTGTAAATAATAATATGTCGAGACGTTCTTTTTTATGTGTAATGCTCGCTGTGAAAATAGGCGTGTCGGGCTTGTGCTCGTCGTGCAGCAACGACGAAGGCGATGCTCCTGTTTTTCCCCATGGTACGCAGGTGCTGAACAGCCTATCTACCGACGAGAACATGCGAGGAATAGATAAATTCTTGTCGCTGCTCGACGATTTCACCGATTGTGAAATTGTGAGCGACACGCTACGCTACGGTGCCCTTGTCGATGGCGTGCCTGTGGCTGCAATCATATATGCCGACAAGGAAAAAGACAATGTGGTTCATCAGAAACTAATAATGAATTGCGGAATAGAGCAGCAGCGCAACAATGTATATACTCCGTTCGAACATACCACATTCCTGTATCGCACCTATTCATACAGGGTGCGTACAAAAGCAAAATACGACACCGGCGAATGTTTGCTTCGTACTTGGGTGGATGGCGTGCCGGGCGAATGGCATTACGAGAATGTCCGTTGCGATGCTCCTATCTATGGCAAGACCGTCGCTATTCTTGGGGCCTCATTTGCCAACTACACGCAAGGCGGTGGCGAGCTTAATTTGCCCTACGGCGATGGCAGTTACGGTTTTCAGGATTTCTTGGCCGAGCGTTTGGGATGTAGCAGGCTCGACAATTATGCCCAACCCGGACATGGTTGGTATGCCGGAAAAACATGGGAGTTGCCATGGCCTTTCTTTGCCTATAACACATACGTGCAGACAGAACTTGTGCGCAAGTACACGTTGAGTCAAGGCGTGAAATACGATGTATATATATTGTTTGCCGGCTTAAACGACTTTAAGCAAAATATCCCCATAGGCGACTACTCATTGCCCGAAACCGACGAAACCTATTGCGGCAGCATAAAAATGTCTATCAACAATATAAGAAAACACTCGCCCGACGCCAAAATATTTATGTTGTCGTCGTTTAAATCGTACAGCTACGAGGAATATGGCGATGCGGCATGCAACCCAAATACCACAGTGACCAACGGAATAGGTGAGCTATACTTTAACTACCATTGGGCTTTTAAGAACGCCGCCAAAACCGAAAATATCCCCTATTTTGATATATACGCGGCGCAGAGCTCTAATCCCGATAACTTTACCACATATTACTTGCCCGACTGCGTGCATCCCAATGGTACAGGCTATTACGACATAGGGTGGCGACTTTTGGATTTTCTTTATGATAATTATACCGAATAAGAATAGGCATAATATAGTCGGCATGTAACCATGCCTCAACCAATTTGTTGATAATTTCTCCTGTTTATATTGGCGAAGCTAGGAATTAATTCCTAACTTCGCCGTTGTTGTGTCGCAATGCGAAGTCATAACGACGCAGCCCTGTCAGTAAAATATAAATCACAAATACAATGAATAGATTTTCAGAATTCAACCAGATGGAGACAGCACGTCGTGGGCGCATCGAGGTCATATGCGGCTCGATGTTCTCCGGCAAGACCGAGGAGCTTATAAGACGCCTGAAAAGAGCCAAATTTGCGCGTCAACGAGTGGAAATATTCAAGCCGGCGCTCGATACACGCTATTCCGAGGAGGAGGTGGTGTCGCACGACAGCAACCACATACTATCCACACCCATCGAGTCGTCGGCAAGCATCCTGCTGCTTGCCACCGATGTCGATGTAGTGGGCATCGACGAGGCACAATTCTTCGACGAGGAGCTGCCTACGGTGTGTAACGAACTTGCCCGACGTGGCACACGCGTCATTGTGGCAGGGCTCGACATGGACTTCAAATGCCAGCCTTTCGGCCCCATGCCTGCGCTGATGGCGGTAGCCGACGAGGTTACAAAGGTACATGCAATATGTGTCAAATGTGGCAATTTGGCCTATGTGTCGCACCGCACTGTACAAAACGACAAATTGGTACTTCTGGGCGAAAAAATGGAATACGAACCATTGTGTCGTGAGTGCTATCATGCCGCATTGGCCGAGAGAGAAAACGAAAAACAGTAAAATGGCAAACACCGAGATTTCATTAGGACGTTTCTTGCGTATTATGCTAATCCTTATTACAATAGGGATTACATATTTTGTGTTGGATAGCCTGAGCGGGGTTTTGTTGCCTTTTTTTGTGGCATGGCTATTGGCCTATCTGCTATATCCGTTGGTGACATTCTTCCAACATAGGTTACGCTTGAAATACCGCATGCTCTCTATCGTGGCTGCACTGCTTGTTGTCGCTATTGTATTGGTAGGGGTGTTCCTGCTCATTGTGCCTTCGATGCTTGTCGAATTCAATTCGTTCAAGGATGTGGCAATAGCCTTTTTCAGCGAGCAGGTGAAGAACCCTACAATACCATCGGCCGTTGTAGATGTGGTGCGTGAGTATGGCAACGAGCAGGGTATCGTACAACTGTTGCAAAGCGATAATGCGCAACCGTTGCTGCAACAGGCTTGGCATCGTGCTCAGGGGCTTATGCTGGGTACTATAAATGTGGTGGCTCAGGTGGCCGCATCGTTTATTGTGCTGTTATATGTATTCTTCATCCTGCTCGATTATGAACTGCTTGCCGATGAATGGAAACAGATTCTTCCTGTCAAATGGCGTAATTTTGCCACAAAACTTTCCGAGGAGCTTGCAACCGGTATGAGTCAATATTTTCGTGGTCAGGCGGTGGTTGCTTTGTGTGTGGGCATTTTGTTTGCAATAGGATTTGTAATAATAGATTTTCCCGTTGCGATAGGCTTCGGACTTTTTATCGGTTTTTTAAATCTGATACCATATTTGCAAATAGTATCGTTGCTTCCTATGGCTTTCTTGGCGCTCATGAAGGCCGCAAATACGGGCGATAACTTTTGGGTTGTTCTGCTGAGTGCGCTTGTTGTGCTGTGCATCGTGCAAGCCATACAGGATTTAATTCTTATCCCTCGCATAATGGGCAAACGTATGAACCTGCATCCGGCAGTCATACTTCTTTCTTTGTCGGTGTGGGGCAAGTTATTGGGACTGCTTGGCATGATTGTCGCATTGCCGCTTACAACCCTTGTCGTTGGCTACGTAAAACGCTATCACGAATTAAAAGGGATAATAGCCGACAATGTACCCGAAACAGCCGACGATGCCGAAGATAATGCCGGCCCCGACGGCGAAAATAGCAACTGATGAACAGGAAATTTTGATGCCTGCATCAAAATTTTTCAAAAAAAAGTGCAGTAAATATTCGCCGCTATGGAAAAAATAAAAAAAAAGCACGATGCGTGTAGTTTTTTTGCACCGGCCGCGCAAGGGGTATGCGCTTTGAAATTGGGCTTTTTCACCAAGCAAAAAGCCGAATTTTGTGCTTTTAAGCACTTTTTTTAGAAAAAACACAAAATTTTTAGAAAAAAATCATGAAAAACTTTGCGGAATAAAAAACTATGCATATCTTTGCACTCGCTTAACGGCACTTAGGTAGATTCGCTAGCTCAGCAGGTAGAGCACATCCCTTTTAAGGATGGGGTCCTGGGTTCGAGCCCCAGGCGAATCACAACCAACAAAAAAATCGGATAGTTAACTATCCGATTTTTTTGTTTTATATGGCTTGTCGTTTATTTGGCCGAGCCGATAGCTCGTGCCAACCTTGCGGCACGGTGATGTTTATTGTCTGCATAAAAAATGTGGTTACTTCTGCCACGAAGGTAGAGTAACCACATTGTAGGGTAAAAGACAAAGGAGACAGACTTAATTCTCCTCCGGTTTTACAACTGGAAATATTGCTGATTCTTTTATAATTTCTACAAGATTAATCGGTGGTAAAATGACTTCGGAAAGGTCTGATTTTTCTATTTCTGCTCGTGCATGTATTTCTCCTCTTGCAGCTCCAACAGCTATAGTTGCCATATATCTTAACCAATCAACATCTAAGGTCAGTTTATCATCTTTGATAAAACTATTAAAGGCCTCTTCTTTAACTTCAAATGTACAAGTCAAATCGCAAGAAAGTACCTCTTTTTCCTCTTGAGTATAAATGTATTTACTAATACATCTAACTCTATGGGCTGGTATATTTACCGCATATGAAAATTCAGTAGAAACATTTATTTCAATATTCTTATCAAGATTTTCATCTGACTGGACATTGAAACCATTTACTATAATTTCTACGATTCTGTATGGTATTGGATTGCTCATAATTATGCTGCAGCTATAATGTAATCTTTATCGTAATTTTGCTTTTTTAAGTATGGAACATTTGCTCTGTTATGAGATGAATGCATTACAGGCGGTGTCCAATTTAAATCAGATGTAAAATGAGAATTAACAAGTAATAAGCCAATATTACAATTGCTCACTTTATTCTCATTTACAATATACTCATCTTTCAAAATCTCTTCCCACTCCTCTTTAGAGCACAAACCACTGTCAAATGAAGTAAAGATAATATCTTCACCGAATTTCTCTGCAAACTCAATAACAAATTTCATTCTTTCAGCATAAAACTCATCTTTTAGTGAATCCTCACAATCAATACATACTAAATGAGTATATGAGTTTTTTCTAAAACAATATGAAACAGCAGCATTGGACTTATTGCAAAATCTTTGAACCAATGATACCACAAAATTCAATAAATAACTTTTTGCATTCTCCATATTATTCTAATATTAAATTAACTTTATCCACTACAAACTTAGCATTATTATAAATTTGTCTAGTTTTGGCAGTAGTAAACCCTTTTTCTGTATAATCAGCTTCAGATCTAAACTCCTTTAATTCTTTAATTTTATTGATAACATCATCTATGTCACGATTGTTTGCAATAGTATTTTCGCGAATTATTATTCTGTGAAACTCATTTATCCAATATTCATGCAATCCTAATTTGCGACCTACAGTAACAGAATTTTTATATCTATCGTATTGTTCCTTTCTGTCATCTTCATTCAAAACATCAAGATTATCTATATAATGCAATAGTAACTGATAACAACTGTAATACGCGCAATGAATACTGGTAATGTTTAATTCTACATCATCGGCTAACTTATCGGCTGTTTTCAAGAACTTTTCTGATTTATCTTTTAACGTCATAGGAACTCAACAATAACACAGATGTATAAAACAGAGTTTGTTTTAAATGCAAATCAATACATATTTGCACAAATGTAAGTACAATTATTTAATTTATAATTGTTATACTAACACAAATAACAAATATTTAAGATACTTTAACAATAAAACAGCTTTATTTTTTTTGCAGTTTAGAACTTTGTTGTACTTTTGCAGCCCGTTTTAAGAACAGTGCCGGTGTATGCCTTTGTCGCTACACATTGCACTTAAAAAGGGTCAGTCGGGTTTATTCCTTTGTCGGATAAACCCGCTCTTTTTTTTCTAAAACCAATACCCTTTACTCTCTTTTTTATTTTTGAATGTGGGCGGTGTAAAGAGTGCTGCTGTGGATGATGTGTGCCACTGTGGGAACTCTTCGGGGTGGGAGCGCAGGGTGTTCACAATATCAAGCAGTGTGGTGCTGTAATCCTTGTTGCTACCTCTAAGCCTATCGACCACGATATTACGCAAGGCACTGATGATGATACTCTGTACCGGAGTAGCCGTTGCCAAGAAATTGATATTTCGCAGTGCGTTCATCTGTGCTGTGGATATATATTCTTCGGAGAGCTGCTGCTCGATGAATGAGGCGCGATGCTTCAGCCCAAGATAGTGCTTCCACCTCTCTTTATGGTAGCCACAAAGAGTAGCGAGGGTGATATTGGGAAATATAGTCGATGCGAAGAAGCGGTATTGCTCCGTGTCTCGCCACTCGCTGTTCTGCACCAGCAAGGGCAGCAACTGCTCAATGTAATTGTCGCGCTCCGACTCCAGCGATGTGATGAGCCTTTCCACACGCTCCTTGCTTGCCGGGGCGATGTTGCTGTTGCTCACAATGCCGAAACCGTTTGGTGTCAATACCAGATCGAGCGAAGGCACTGCCTGTCGCATTGCTTCATTGACTACGATGTGTGTAGCCAATGACTGCACCGCCTCGAACATTACACCGCCTGTAAGGTATTGCTTCAGCCACAGTTCTGCACTCTCGATGTAGGGAGTCAATTTCTGCAACAGCGGTGTCTCGCCTTTCACTGTGGTAAAGGCATTAGGTATGTACCGCCTCAATTCCGTTTCGTTAGTTATCAGCTTCATTGTTGTTCTGTTTTATGTTTACCTCTTTTGCGTCTTTGTTCTCGTCGAGCGTGGTTAGCATAATAAAGGGGCATTCAGGAACTGCACCTTGCCACTTGTTGAACTTTATTATTATGCGGTGTGGCAGGAAGAGTAAATCGTGGTAAGGCTTTTGCAGGGCCTGGGCTATTGTGTAAAGTTCGCGCTTGTCGCTACCGCTGTTGTTGGTCTGCCCTTTGCCCGGCACGGAGCCAACGAGATTGCTATGCACTCGCATCGTAAAGCAGAACATATTCACGGCCTCCTGAATGTCGGTACTCCAATCGCCACCCTCCTTGTCATCATCCACCTTTGTTATCACAACATCGTGCTGTTCGTCGCCGTTCGGATTGGTGTAGAATGTAGAGAACCACGCCTTGCCGGCGTTCTCTGCACCCGTTAAGAAGTCCAAGATGTTCTGCTTCTCCTTAACAACACGCTCCTTCTGCTTCAAGCGGTCGGTTATACCCTCTGCCTTGAAGATACCCTCCCAATACTTATTGGATATTTCGATGTGGTACTTTATGGGTGCGGAGTTCTTCAGCTTCGCCTCTTTTGCCATACCGATAAGGGATTTGATGTTGTACCACTTCCCTTTGAACAGAGCTGCATAATACGGTATGGGGTAATATGTGCTGTCGGGGGTAGGTACACGGGTAACGATAGCGAATTTGCGTGTCTTCTCTTTCCTTGCCAGCCTCTCCTGCAAGTCCGTCCAGGGCGAAGCCATATCCAACAGCTCTATCACCTCGATGTCCTCACGCGATGCAATGCTCACACGCCAATTCGCGTACAGCACCTTTTCAATCTTGCCCTGCTTGTTGGCCGGAGTGAAACGACAATAACAGGCCTCTTTGCGTACTATGCGTACAACTTTCGAGCCGTCGGCATTGAGAATGATTACTGAAACGCAAAACGCAAAGTGCTTGAAGTCCTGGCATACTCCAAGAAAGTAGCCGGCAATATTGTTTTCGAGAAAGAAATCATCGACCTGCTCCCTTGTCTTTGTTGTGGATTTATCGGTGTTATATACAAGTCCACTGCCATAGCACACCTCGGCATTGAACATCTGACAGGTAGATAGTGTCTCGTCGCTCTCAATGAGATTGAGAATATCGAAGGGCATTTGATTGTCCGCACCCCACGGAATGTAGGACGGCGACTCGCAGATGACAACGGGTGCAATGTCGGTGTCCTCACGGAATACCTTTCCGCTATCCACCATAAAGGCTGCACTTGCCTTTGCATTGGGTAACAGCTCTACGCTGTTGAAATTAAGAAACTCCATAATCTTGCTTGTTTTGCAGCAAAATTATGGAGCGTATAAGGTGC
>JAFQBG010000029.1 GCA_017416705.1 Bacteroidaceae bacterium | reverse complement strand
GCATACGCTGTGTACTTGGCATCTTTCTGCACAGTGGTACCATTTTCACCCAACTGCGTTGAAATCGCGGCATGAGTGCTTCGACTGAAAGAAAGATCTCCTTGAAAATCTATACTTACCCACTTGGAGGCTACAGGCAATGCAGCATCAGTCTGCGACACCTGAACACTCTTGATGGTTGCCTCCGTTGGCCGCTTGTTGGTAATGATGAAGCGGAAGGTGGCAGGGATATGCTTGAACCGGAGCGTCGTTGCCCTATTGTCGTCAATCATTTCGTAGGCATACATATACATATAGTTGCGCAGGAAGTCAGGCTCTTGATTGGCAACCTGTGTAAATGTAGCAGGCATTAGCATTGTGGCATCGAAGATAATGTCATGACTCACAATTGAAGCACCGTTCGCTTCGCAGATAGGAGCGACAGCAAGGACATCAAAGCCCACATACTTACTGCCGGTTATATCATATGGGTACGTCTCTATGGTCTTGAATGTTGCCCAGTGAGCATCGTCGGAGTATATACTGTGCCTATTGATGCTGGCGTAGGTGTGGTAGTTCCCTTCAATGGTCTTGACAAGTTCACCTCCCACAATTGCCATCACCATTTCATAATCCTCTGTCCCCTCAGGAGTATAGTCCCACTGGAAAATCAGGTTGCCCGAACCATTATCGTCATTCCAGACAGCACGGGTACCAGTCTCAATGCCCACACCTCCGTCAAAGGTCAGGTGATAGCCCTCGGTAGGAGCAGCGGGTGTGTCGGGCACGATGTCGTCCTGCTGGCAAGCGGTGATGAAGAGTACAGATAACAGAGTACAGAGTACAGATGTTGTTCTGCTCTTGTTTGCTTTTTTTGTTATTCTCATAATCGTTTTCAGTTTTCAGTTTTCACCTTTCAGTTTTCAGTTTCCCAAATTGACTCGTTTGTCTGCAAAACTCGCGATTTAAAGAATTATTCTTTAAATTCGCTATCGTCGCTATCCTGTCCATTACCTATAAAACCTTCGTCGGGGCAGTTTTTTATATAAAAATAGACTGCCACCACATCGGCGGTGTTGGCTGTGCCATCGTTGTTTACATCAACCTGTTCAAGGGTGATACCGGAGTCTGCTGTGCCAAGGATGTAGCTGTATATGAGCATGGCATCGGCTTTGTCCACCTTGCCGTCGGCGTTGGTGTCGGCAGGAAGATTTTGTGCAGCAGCCACTGTGGAAAACAGCATGCCTACGAGTAACAAAATATGTCTTATGTTCATAGTTTTACTTTTTTACCGTTTATAATATATATTGCTCCGCGACGTGCTTGCGGCAGGCGTTGTCCTTGCAGATTGTATATGACGCCGGGGGTGTTGCTGTCGCTCTCTACATGCTCTATGGCGGTGACGCTGCCCGAACGTATGGTTATTCTCTCGTTAATATCGGCTGTGGCATAACATTCTATGTTTTCCTCTGCGCCAACGGCGAATACTCCCTTGCCTTGTATGGTGTATGTGCCTTCGGGCAACGACGACAGGTCGCACTGCCAACGGCACAGCAGGGTGTCGCTGCTGTTGAAGGTGTCGAGCATGGGGCTTGCTATGGAGACGAAATAGCCGTCGGGGGTGTTGCCTTCCGTTATCTCGTGCGTTGCGCTGCATGCCGCCTCGGGGGTTGCGTTTGTGGTCAGTGTGGCGTTCTGCGGCAGCAGAATGTATATTTCGGCTGCGGTTAGCGACACTGTGCTCTCGTGCAACGACAATAACAGGGGCGTTGCACTCGGGTTGTCTGTCGCACCTATGCTCAGGCTTATGCGCCCTATGGCTGTGGCAGCCTCTTGCCCGCACAGGGGTGTGACGAGCATAAGGGCAAGCAACAGCAGGGTGGATTTTACTTTTCTGAATTTCATAAATGTTTGTTGTTTTCGGGGGTTATTCATAAAAAAACATACAACCGCTCGGCACGTATGTGCCGCACGATTGCATGTGTATTGCAATATGTCTATTATATCTATTTGAAAATGGGGGAGGTAATACGCTGAGAACCAAACAGCTATAAACGTTGGGTGCCTCGACTCTTTCGGGCCGGGAACTTGGGTTGTATGTTATTTGTGTTGTTCTCATTGCATATTGTTAATTACAATGCGAATATAAACTAATTTTGTAAGCGTTACAAGTGTTTTTTATGTTTTTTTGTAATTTTTTTGCAAATGGCATGGTGCGTATATATATAATTTAATAAGGTGTATTTGCGAAATTGTTACAGGCTTGCCGAAAATATAGAATTTTACTGTCTATGACACACAAAATTCTTGCATCAGGCTGTTGTATATGGGCGATGCCGACAGTGTTTGGACATTGCCGAATATGTACATGCGACGACGGGCGCGGGTGAGGGCTACGTTCAGTTTGCGGTCGATGAGTGTGCCGTCGGCGTCGTGTGTGGGCGATGACAGTGCATCCAGCATATCTTTTTTTGTTACGGTGGTTCCATATAATATCATTTCCCTTTGTGAACCTTGGAAACGCTCCACTGTGTCTATTATTATATCCTTGCTATGCGGGATGTTTTCGGCTTCTATGGCTTGCATGACCATGGCTATCTGGTTGCGGAATGGAACAATGACGCCTACTTCGCTCGACGGGTCGCACTGCTTGCCGTTTTTTGTGCATAGGCGGTAGTATGCGCTTATGAATTTTGCTATTGCCTTGGCTTCGTTGGCATTAGTCTTGCCGGCGGTTGTGCTTGGCTTTTCGGTTGCTATGAATGCAACGCGTCGTGTGGCAAGTATGCTTTCGGTGGGGTCGTTGCTGTCGTATATGGCATATTCCTGCTCCTCGGTTTGGTGGGGCAGTGGAATGGGTTGTAATTCGTTGCCATAAAAATGGCGATTGGCAAAACGGCATACATCGGGGTGCATGCGTCCTTGCTTGTGCAACGTGGCTGTCAGGTTGCTGTTGTGGTGGTATGTGGCATAAAATCGTTCGAACAGCGATGTGGCGTAGTCGTGCAACCCTATGGAGCGCAACGCCTCGTCGGTGACAATGCTTTCGCTGCTTGGCTGTGCCACCACGGCGGGTAGCTGCTTGGGGTCGCCTATGAGTATGAATTTGTCTATTGCCGGCACTCCTTGGGGCGTTACAACCGAGAGCAAACCGGCTAATTGCGACTCCAATATCTGTGTGGCTTCGTCTATTATTGCCACGTCGAATTTTTTTATTGCAAACAGCTCCTTGTTGCCTGTGAGCGACGCTATTGTGCCCACAAAAATAGTGGTGTCGTTTAGTTTGCAACGTATCTGCTCGCGGTTTTTGCATTGGGCGATGCTGTTCTTGAGCAGGCGGTGACGGTAGTCGGCACTGCAATTTTGTTCACTGCCCACCCTGATATATTGCAGGGTGGGGGTTATGCGTTCCAACGTCTGGCATATCTCATCGACGGCGCGGTTGGTGTACGATGCCAGCAGTATGTTATTGCCGTCGGCGTGGAACTCCTGCACCATGCAGCGTAGGGCCTGCGATGTCTTGCCTGTTCCGGGAGGCCCCACAAGCATGAACAGTTCCTTGGCTCTTTTGGCTTTTAGCACAATGTCGTTGATATATTCGTTGCCGTAGTCGCCGCGGAGCGTGCGCGTGTTGTCGGTCTGTGGCTCACTGCTGCCAAGCAGCAGCCCGATGCGTTGTTCGGGGGCGGTGAGCAGGCTAAATAGGTTGTGCAACGATGTGCGGAATGTGCTGTCGAGGTGGTCGTGCTCTATTGCGTAGCTGCCCCGACGCGAGAACAACGTGCTGTTGCCTTGCTTGTGGCGCAAATGCAGCGTGACGCTTGTGGGGCTCAGCATGCCTATGGTGCCACGTGTCACAATGCTGTTGGTGGCATTGTCGCTATCCTTGTCGCGGCGGTACATGAACACTGTGTCGCCCACTCTGAAATTGGGAAAGAAATTCTCGCTCCTCTGTTCTATATTGAACGTGATGTCTGTTATGCCCTCTTTTTCTGTTGTTTCCTTTATGCTGAGGCCGAGCATTATATTGCCATTCTCTATTTTCTCCTCGGTGGAGAGTCGCCACACATCGGCAAAGCAACGACCATTGTTGCGTGGGTTGTCCGATGCTTTTGCGTGCATCATCTCGCGCACCACGAATGCCATGTGTCCAAAAACGTATTGGCACAGTAGCTTGTCGGCTTTTTTTATGGGGGTGAGTATTTTTTCTATTCGCGGACGTTGGTAGTTTGTCCACAGGCGCGACGTTGTGTTTAGTTCGTTAAGGTCGTCGGCGGTGGTGTTCCTTAGTGTCGATAACAATCCGTCGTTGCACATGCAGCGTAGCAGTGCCATTATCCTGTTGCGCAGCATGAGCGCGTTGCTGATATCCGTTGCCGAGGATTCGTCGCCCAAGAACAGCGGGTAGCGCGAGTAAAAAAGGTAGGCCTTTATGTCGCTGCGCTCCATGCCCATATTGTAGCAGAGCATTTCCTTGTAGAGCGACATTTGCAGTTTGTGTTCCTCCTTCGATGTTCTGCGATACTCGTCGGCTTTGCCCGATTTTAGTTCTATGAGCTTGCTGCAATCGCTTTGCAATAGGTCTATGCGTCCTTGCAGCCCAAGCGACTCGCAAAAAAACGATGGTTCAAGGTGTACGTTGTCGCGGTTGTAGTAGCCGGTGGCGTTGAAGCCTTGTCCGCCCATTTTTGCCTGTATATTGTAGAATTGTTCTTGCGCCTGAGCAAAGAATTTGTTGTCGATATCCTTGCATACGGACAGCGGCAACGGATATTCGGCAAAAAAACGGAGTATGGAATTTTTATAGGTGGCACCATTGGGGGCTGTGCTGTTTACACAGTCGTCGAGGAACATATTTGCGGCTTCTCCAAGCAGACGGGCGGCACTTTCTTCGCTCTGTTCAAGCATGTTAAGAATGTATCCTATTGCAGGCGAGCCATAGCTCTGCACACAGCGCGAAAGGGCCGAGATATCTATCAGATAGTCGGGCTGCAATATTATGTCGCGGGGGCGCAACGTGCCTTGCTCATCGACAACAGCCGATAGTATGTTGAGCGTGCAACCCTCGTAGAGCAACGACGGCAACGATTTGTAGCACCATGCTTGCGGCATGCCGACAACGGTGCGCTTGCCATTGCTGTCTGTTCCTATGATTTTGTCGGTGTCGTAACAGATGAATTTTATTCTTGTCTTTTGAATAAAGTCGTTTGCCATTGCTTGGGGTTGTTTTGTAGCGGGCGCAACGTAAATTTATAGGCTCATCGCAATGCAACGATGTGCCTGTGTGGCGCATGTGAATTTATTTGCACCGAATTTCGACGGTGCTGTCGTTTAGCATAATATTGCGTATGGAGTCGTCGTAGGCCTCTTGCAGTTTTTTGTATTTATGCCATCGTCTTTTTACTTTTTTAATAAATTGTATGGTTTGTTTCCAATCCTTGAATTGGCCGTTCTTGCACAGGCTGTCGGTGTAGTATTGCGGCTCACTTTTAAGAATAAGGAAGGTATCGACGCTGTTTTCCCATTTGTAGCGGTTGCGCCCGTATTTGTCGGCAAGACGCATGGCATCGCTTATGTGTCCTATCCCGGCGTTGTACGATGCCAACACAAAATTGCTGCGCTCATCGACATTGTCTATGCGGCGAAAAATATGGTCGAGGCTTTTCAACAGGCCGGTTGCAGCCATTATATTCCTGCGTGGCTCGAAACACAAGGAGTCGGGTACTCCGAACTGCTGCAATGTTCGCGGCATTACCTGCATGACGCCGCTTGCTCCAACCTGCGAGAGGGCGGTACTGTCGAAACGCGACTCGGTGAACCCAATGGCTGCCAATAGCTTCCAGTCCCATCCGATACTGTCGGCAGCCTCCCTGAAATGGTCGTCGAAGGCCGATATAGTGACATACGGCGACACATATTTTTTTTCTGTCACCATGGATTTCGATGCCTGCGGGAGCTTGGGAGCGACAAATATTCTGTCGCCCTCTACAACGCAGATAAAAAACAGAGCAACCAGCGCAACGGAGTAAATATATTTCTTATACATCGCTGTCGTTCCCTATGAAATATTGTATGGCCATTTGCAATGCCTTTATGGCCTTTTGGTTGTTGCCCCCTTGCGGAATGAGAATATCTGCAAATTTTTTGGTTGGTTCTATGAACTCGTCGTGCATGGCTTTTACAATGCGCTCGTAGCGCGAAAGAACCATTTCGGGTGTGCGTCCGCGCTCCACGATGTCGCGACGTATGAGGCGGATGAGCCGTTCGTCGTCGGGAGCATCGACAAAAATTTTCAAGTCCATCAAGTCGCGTAGTTCCTTGCTGACAAGGGTCATGATGCCCTCGATGATAATTACCTTGCGTGGTTCTATGTGTATGGTCTCGGGCTGTCGGGTGCAAGTTATATAGGAATAGGTGGGCTGGTCTATCGGTTCGCCGTTGCGTAGTTGGGCAAGCTGCTGCACAAGCAAATCCCAATCGAACGCGTCGGGGTGGTCGAAATTAATATATTGTCGCTCCTCCACAGGTACGTGGCTGCTGTCTTTGTAGTACGAGTCCTGCGGTATGACTACAACCTGCCCCTTGGGCAATGAATTTACAATTTCTTTTACTACGGTGGTTTTCCCCGATGCCGTTCCTCCGGCAATACCTATTATATACATAGCGAATGTGAATAAATTAAAATAGTTTCAACATGGCGAATATAATCGCAAACGAGCGAGCGTATATAACGCTTGCTTTGTTATTTTAAAGTGAGAGCAACGCATATTCGCTGTTTACAGCAAATATAATTGTTTTTTGTGTTACAATCATCTATTATGGTATAAAAAAATAGATAATATTTTTATGTGGCATGTAGAATAGATACTGCACACGCGGTAAAAAACATAGAAACAAGCCTTGTGCGTTTTTTTTTGCTCGTCGGTAGTGGTTGCGGTTTTGCGTCGTGTCACAAGGCGCATCGTCATGCGGTAAAATATGTTTTTTTGCGTGCAATGTAAATAATTTTAAAGAATTTTAAACAGTTTCACAATATATAAGGAAATAATTTACTATCTTCGCATCATAAAATAAGAAAATATTTTTTTACTTACTTTTAAAAGTATATATCATGGTAAATTACAAACAATTAGGCCTTGTGAACACTCGCGATATGTTTGCAAGAGCTATGAAGGGCGGTTATGCAATTCCCGCATTCAACTTCAACAACATGGAGCAGCTGCAAGCAATAATCATGGCTGCGGTAGAAACAAAATCTCCTGTAATTCTTCAAGTGTCAAGTGGTGCACGTAAGTATGCCAACCAAACTCTTCTCCGCTACATGGCCGAGGGTGCTGTTGAGTATGCAAAAGAATTGGGTTGCGCTCATCCCGAGATAGTTCTTCACTTGGACCACGGTAACTCATTCGAACTTTGCAAGTCGTGTATCGACATGGGCTTCTCTTCGGTTATGATAGACGGTTCACACCTTCCCTACGAGGAGAACGTTGCTCTGACAAAGAAAGTCGTTGAGTACGCTCACCAATACGATGTTACAGTAGAGGGCGAGCTTGGTATTCTTGCCGGTGTCGAGGACGATGTTGTTGCAGAACACCACACATATACACGCCCCGAGGAGGTTGTTGACTTTGTTACAAAAACAGGTTGCGACAGCTTGGCTATTTCAATCGGTACTTCACACGGTGCTAACAAGTTCAAACCCGAACAATGCACACGCAACGAGAACGGTATCCTTGTTCCTCCTCCCTTGGCATTCGATGTGCTCGAAGGTTGCATGAAAGAACTTCCCGGTTTCCCCATCGTGCTTCACGGTTCTTCATCGGTTCCCCAAGAAGAGGTTGCTACAATAAACAAATACGGCGGTGCGCTGAAAGACGCAATAGGTATTCCCGAAGAGGAATTGCGTAAGGCTGCTTCACTTGCTGTTTGCAAAATCAACATCGACAGCGACAGCCGTCTTGCCATGACTGCTGCCATCCGCGAGGTATTTGCTACACAGCCTGCCGAGTTCGACCCCAGAAAATATCTTGGTCCCGCTCGCGAGAACATGAAGAAACAGTATATCCACAAAATTGTGAATGTACTTGGTTCGGACAACAAACTTGCAGAATAATATTTGCATTTATACTATCTGCCCTCGGCATTTGCCGAGGGCTTTTTTATTTATATACACCTATGTGGCATGGCTGCTCCATATATGAAAGAATGTACTCATGAAAAAAAACAGTGCCAATGACACACTGTGCCCCTTGCGAAGAATATTTTTGTATCATAAAATTGTTAGTACCATAAAAAAACACTAATTTTGAAAATTAAAGAATTTTGCAGTAGATGATTACGCGAACCAATAATATATGGAAACAACTATTTCGATATTGCTTTGTGGCAGTAGGCGCATTTGCAGTCGATTATGGCAGTTATACCATGGTGTTGTTTTTGTGCGGTTTGCAATATTATCTGTGGGCAAACGTCTTGGGTTTTGTGCTTGGCACATTGACAAACTACGCAATAGCAAAATGTATAGTTTTTCAGGGTAATCCGAAATCGCGTATAGCAGAGATTGCTTTGGTTTTTGTTATAGGCGGCACAGGCTTGCTGTTGCAGCAGGTGGGGCTTTATTGGCTCACCGATATATGCCTTGTGCATCCAATGTATTCGAAACTCATCATGACGGCAGTCTGTTTCTTTTGGAACTTCTTTGCTCGCAAATTCTTTATGTATTCAAGGTATTTCAATATAATAAAGGACTGACACGGTATGAAAAAAGAGAATAAAACAGCGGTTATAATAGGTGCCGGCCCTGCCGGTCTTACAGCAGCATACGAGCTACTGAAAAAGACCGAAATAAAACCTCTTGTGTTCGAGGCGACAGATGCCATTGGAGGCATATCGCAAACAGTGAACTACAAAGGAAACCGCATGGACATTGGCGGGCATCGTTTTTTCTCGAAAAACGATGATGTCATGGAGTGGTGGAACAACATAATGCCCATGCAAGGCGCACCCGCCAAGGACGAAATATTGCTTGGCAGCAATAGTCGCTTCCTGAAACAAGGCGGCCCCGACCCGGCAGTCGTCGATCGCGTCATGTTGTCGCGCAATCGTGTCTCGCGCATATTCTTTCTGCGTAAATTCTTCGATTATCCTATATCGCTGAAATATTCCACATTTGCCAATATGGGGCTGTGGCGCACAGTGAAATCGGGAATGGGCTACATATATTCCCAAATGAGCAAACGCAAGGAGAACTCGTTGGAGGATTTCTATATAAACCGTTTTGGCAGGCCTCTGTACAGCCTTTTTTTCGAGGGATATACACAGAAGGTATGGGGCATACATCCATCGAAACTCGGTGCCGACTGGGGTAGCCAACGTGTGAAAGGGTTGTCGGTGTTTGCCATTTTGAAAGACGCCCTGTGCAAGCCTTTCCGCAAAAACGATGTCACACAAAAAAGTGTCGAGACGTCGTTGATAGAACAATTTATATACCCAAAATATGGCCCGGGACAGCTATGGGAAACTGTCGCAACGGAAACCGTCGGCATGGGTGGCGAACTGCATAAACAGCACGAAGTAAAAAAAATAAATGTACACAGCGGCAAGGTGGTGTCGGTGGACATAGTCGATGAGCTGGGGCAAACAAAAAATGTGCAGTGCGACTATCTGCTATCGACAATGCCGCTAAAAGACCTTGTGGCTGCACTCAGCGGCGTGGACGTTCCGCAGGACGTGGCACGCATAGCATCGGAACTGCCGTATCGCGACTTCATAACGGTGGGCTTGTTGCTTGATGGCATGAAAATAAAAAACAAAACAAAAATAAAAACCTATGCGCAGCGTGTTCCCGACACATGGATATACATTCAGGAACGCGATGTTAAAGTGGGGCGTCTGCAAATTTTTAATAACTGGTCGCCATACATGGTGCAGGACTACGAAAATAAGATTTTCGTCGGCTTGGAGTATTTCTGCAACGAGGGCGATGATATGTGGAGCATGAGTGACAGCGATTTCATAGCCATGGCAATAGACGAATTGGTGAAAATAGATGTCATCGAGAAGGAATCGGTGACAGACGCTGTGAGGGTGAAAATTAAAAAGGCCTATCCGGCATATCATGGCAGCTACTACGAACTGGACAAGGTACGCGACTTCCTAAACGGCATAGAGAATTTATATTGCATGGGACGTAACGGACAGCATCGCTACAATAATATGGACCATTCCATGATGACGGCCATGGTTACTGTGGATAATATTTCGCGTGGCAATAACGATAAATCGAATATATGGAATGTAAACACCGAGACACAGTATCACGAAAGCAAATAGGGCTCACCGTTCAACGGATACATCGTCGTCGGGGTGTATCGTGTAAATGAAAAAAAATAATCGGGATTTATTCCCGATTATTTTTTTGCTTTGTAGAATAGATATTGAAAACCACCATGTCGCTGTTTGTACCTATACGGAACGGTGGCCCCCAAAGCGATAACCCACTTGATACATACACATGCGAGTGTTTCCATTTTCGGTAGCCGTTGCTCTGTTCATACAAAAAGCTTGTCACTATGTTGCCCGGCCATATCTGGCCATTGTGTGTGTGTCCGCTAAATTGCAGGTCGATGCCAAGTGTGTCTTTCTCGGCAATGCCATAGGGGTGGTGGTCGGCAATTATGACGGGACGTTCCATATCTGTTTTGTTTTTCTTCAACACGTACCATGCCGGCGGACGTACAACGTTGGTGGGGTCGTCGCGCAATACTATCTGCACGCCGTTGGGTAGTTCGACCATGCTGTCTATGAGCATTTTAATGGGTGTTTTGCTTAGGAATTCTTTGCAATCCTCTATGCCGGTGATATACTCGTGGTTGCCGGGCGACATATATATGCCCATTGTGGCTTGCAGCATGTTCAGCTCCTCGTACATTCTTTGCTCGTATAACGGTTTTATGCTGTTGTCTATCAGGTCGCCTGCTATCAGTATGACGTCGGGCTTTTCGGCGTTTATCATTTCCACAAACCGGCTTAATCTTTTTTTGCCTGTGCCGTAGCCCAAATGTAAATCGCTGATGCCGACAATCCTCATGGAGTCGCCTGCTATGGGCTTGTCTATCGCTATGTCTATGCGGTTTACATCGGGGTGCAGATAGTTTATATATCCGCAGGTGTTTATAGTGATTGTCAGGAGCAACGAATATATAAACCCACGACGCATATTAGGAACAAAAAATCGTTTTATGGCATCGAACATGAACAGGATAACCGTCATGTATAGCACAAATACAAGCCAAATGCTTCCTATGGTGTACATTGTGCGGGGAATAAAGTCGGGCAGGTCGCTGTGTCGCAACGATAGCACTATGAACAACGACAGGGCGCATAGCCAAAAAAGCAACGTGTATATAGCCTTGACGATTATATGTAGGGAACGCATTGTTTGCAGCGAACGCATGTATATATATACGTTGCCGCAAACAAAACAGATGAGCGTGAGTAGCAGAATTATACTCATTTCGGTGTAGCGTTGGTGCTATTTAAGGTTTTCTATGAAGAATTTGCTCAAACGCTCGAACACGTGGTAGCGTGTCTCGCCACCGAAGTATATTCCATGGTTGCTGTCGGGGTACAATGCCATTTCGACATATTTGCCTGCTTGGTTCAGTGCATGCGCATATCGCAACATATTGCGGAAATGTACATTGTCGTCGGCTGTTCCATGTATGAGCAATAGCTTGCCGTTTAGTTTGTCGGCATGTACCACTGCCGAACCCAAGTCGTAGCCTTCTTTGTTTTCTTTCGGGGTACGCATGAAACGTTCTGTATATACTGTGTCGTAGAAACGCCAATCGGTGGGTGCGGCTATGGCTACACCGGCTTTGAACACTTTGTCGTTATTGCTCATGGACATTATGGTGTTGTAACCGCCGAAGCTCCAACCCCATATACCTATGTTTTCTTTATCGACATAGGGCAGTGTGCCAAGGTATTTGGCTGCCTCCACTTGGTCGTTCGACTCGTAATGGCCAAGTTTCATGTATGTGCACTTGCCGAACTGTGTGCCACGACCTCCTGTGCCTCTTCCGTCAACGCACACCATGATGAAGCCTTTTTGTGCCATATACTCCTCGAAGGCGGCACCGGGGTACATTCCTGTGAACCATGTGTCTTTGACCTCCTGCGAGTATGGGCCGCTATATTGGAACATCACCACAGGGTATTTTTGCGATGCGTCGAAATTGGCGGGTTTTATCATCCAGCCGTTTATATCAACGCCGTCTGTTGTCTTGAAACTGAAAAATTCTTTTCCGGCCTTTTCCATCTGTGCCAGTTTTTCTGTCAGTTTCTTGTTGTCGATGAGCGTTTTTATGACTTCGCCTTTGTTGTTGTTTGTTGTTACAATGGGGGGTGTTGTGAGGTTGTCGAATGTGTTTATGAAATATTTCAATCCCTTGCTGAACACTGCGCTGTTGGTTCCGTTACCATTTGTCAGACGTGTCTTTTTCCCTTTTCGGTCTATCTTGTAAACGTCTTGTTTCAATGGGCTTTCTTCGTTGCTCGAATAGTAGTATTCGTTCTTTTTCTTGTCCCAGCCAATGAAACTGAGAACTTCGAAATTGCCTGTTGTTATTGGGGCTACAAGGTCGCCTTCAAGGGTGTATAAATATAGTTGGTTGTAGCCGCTGCGTTCGCTGTGCAGTATGAAATTTTCGCCAAGGAATTGCAGTTTGGTGTAGCAACCCTCGTTCAGATAGGTGTCGCTCTCCTCGCGCAGGATGCACTTGCACAGCCCCGATAACGGGTTCGCTGCAAACAGGTCCATCTTGTTCTGGTGACGGTTGAGTGTGAATATGGTGAGCATGTCGGGCTTGTCGGTGAATTTTATTCTTGGGATATATGCGTCGTTTTCTATATCCAATTTCATTTGGCGCGTTACTCTGCTTTTTACTTCGAATGTATGTACCGATACTTTTGAGTTTTCGGCTCCTGCAACGGGATACTTATAGCTGTATGGAGCAACGTAGGCCTCGTACTCGCTTTTGCTGTTGGTAGGTATGAACATGGGCATGTCGTAGTTCATGACGTTGCTTTCGTCGTAGCGTATGTAGGCAAGTATTTTGCTGTCGGCACTCCAATCGTAGGAGCAGTTGGTGACAAACTCCTCCTCGTACACCCAGTCGGGTACGCCGTTTATGATTTTTCCAAATTCTCCATCTGTTGTCACTTGCGATTCGCTGTTGTCGAACAGTAGTTTCACAATGAATATGTTGTTGTTGCGCACAAAGGCTATCATGGTGCCGTCGGGCGAGAACTTTGGAACTTGTTGCGCTCCGTTGGCCGACAGGGGTGCAACCTTGTTGTTCTTTCTGGTGAATATATAATGGTCGGCGGTGAAAGAACGTCGGTATATGCTTCGTGTATTTGTCTGTATGAGCATGCGGCTTTCGTCGGGCGAAAATTGATAGCCGTCGATATGTTTTTTGTCGAAACCGCGTGCGGTTGCGGCGTTGAATATAGTATCTACAACGCTGCCATCCTTGAACGAACATTTCAAAATCATGCTGCGGTCGCTGCTCATACGTGCAAAACTTTCTCCATCGGCCATTGGGGTTATGGTGGTGTATCTTTCGGGCCAGAATGCTCCTTGTATAATGCTACGCAGGTTATAGCCCTCGGCTTTTGTTACAGGGTTGTTGGCAAGCAAGGTAAATGGAACCAATGCCAACAGTAGTAAATTGACTGTTTTTCTCATTTTTATATCGGTTTATGTTTTTTTGTCTATATTACTGCGAAGATACGCAGAATAATTGGAAAAATATCATCATTTTGTACTAACTTTGGCTATTATGAATAGTTCGCGTTTCTATTACAATGATTTCAGCACGTACTTGCGTCGGTTTTTTGGATGCAAGGTACAAAAAATAGGCCTTGATGGTGGTTTCAGTTGTCCCAATCGCGATGGCACGATAGGGCGGGGTGGGTGTACCTATTGTAATAATCGTACATTCAGCCCGGCATATTGCAATGGAACGAAAAGCATAGTGCAACAAATGAACGAGGGCATTGATTTTTTCTCGCATAAGTATCCGCAGATGCGTTATCTGGCTTATTTTCAGGCCTATACGAATACCTACGGCTCGCTCGACGAATTGCGACGTCGCTACGAGGAGGCTTTGTCGGTGGATGGTTGTCTGGGTATAGTGATAGGTACGCGCCCCGATTGCATGCCCGACGAGCTGCTCGATTATTTGCAAGTGTTGTCGTGCCGTACTTTTGTTCTTGTGGAATATGGTATAGAAAGTACCTACGACAAGACTCTTGTGCGCATAAATCGCGGACATACTTTTGCCACCGCTGCCGATGCTGTCCGACGCACAGCCGAAAGGGGTATTCCCGTCGGGGGGCACATAATACTTGGATTGCCGGGAGAGACACGTGCCATGTTGATGCAACAGGCCGACGAAATATCGCAACTGCCGTTGACGACACTGAAACTTCATCAGTTGCAGTTGATACGCGGAACACAAATGGCACTTGAATACGAGAGTATGCCACAGGATTTTTCGCTATTCTCGCTTTGCGACTATGTGGAAACGGTCATAGACTATGTTGAGCGGTTACGTCCCGATATCGTGTTGGAACGTTTTGCTTCGCAGTCGCCAAAAGAACTTTTGATAGCACCCGACTGGGGTATAAAGAATTACGAACTTGTGGAGATTGTAAAACGACGCATGCGTGAACGTGACACGTGGCAGGGCAGGCTATACGATGTTCCTGTCGATAAATGATAATATGCCGGCTGTGTCGCTTGGGCAGGGGCTATACGATGCTCCTGTCGATAAATGATAATATGTCGGCTGTGTCGCTTGGGCAGGCTATACGATGCTCCTGTCGATAAATGATAAAATATTGTCGATGTCATCCGGGTGAAACCATGTAACCTCCTCGTCGCGACGATACCATGTCATCTGCTTGCGCGAATAGATGCGAGTGTTTTGTTTAATTTTTTCTATGGCAAAGGGCAATTCCCACTCCCCATCCAATACTTTGAAAATTTCTTTGTAGCCAACGGTGTTAAGCGAGTTATGGTTGCGCAGATGATATAATTTTTTTGCTTCCTCGATAAGCCCGTTTTCTATCATTGTGTCCACCCTTTTGTTTATGCGCTTGTACAGTTCGTCGCGCTCTCTTTTTAATCCTATTTTTATGATATTAAAGGGGCGCGTTCTGTTTTTTCCTATGCGGAAACTGCTATATGGCTTCCCTGTCATGTAGCAGATTTCAAGGGCGTGCATTACCCGCTTTGGGTTTTTTATATCGGCTTGACGGTAATATTCCGGGTCGAGCAGGCGAAGTTCGTTCGATAGATACTCCAAGCCTTTCTCTTCGTAACGGTTTTTTACCATTTGACGCGTCTCCTCATCTACTGTGGGGATGTCGTCTATCCCTTTGCACACTGCGTCGATATACATCATGGAACCACCTGTGAGCAACAGGGTGGAGTGTTCTTTGAACTCATTTGCCAACAGGGCAAGTACCTCCTGTTCGTAGCGTGCCGCACTATAATAATCGCCCGGACGGAGCTGCCCGACAAAATAGTGTTTGTGTCGTGACAACTCCGTAGGTGTGGGTGCTGCTGTGCCTATCTCCATGCCGCTGTACATTTGCCGCGAGTCGGCCGATATTATGGGACAACCAAAATGTTCGGCAATGGCAAAACTCGTGTCTGTCTTGCCAACGGCGGTGGGGCCTATGAGCACAACAAGGTTATTCATTCAGGGGGCTGTTGTGCAAAATTAATATAGGTCGTCGATGGAACTGCTGTCGTCGATATTGTCGAGGTCCAAACCATCGAGGTCCTCCTCGTCATATTCGTCGCTTCCATAGAAATCCTCGTTATAATCGTCGCTAACACCTGTCGATGTATTGGACTTGCTCATTAACGCGTCGAAATCTATCAATTGTGTAGGTGCTTCGCCCAACGATTTTACACAACGAGGCTCTTTCAGGTCCTTGCCAAATTCTATCTTGCTTAGCTCGATGAAAAATACTCGGTCGGCAAGTGGGTCGAATACGTACATCAGGTGCTGTTTCTCCTCCTCGACAAGGTCGCCTATGATGGTCTCGGACATTACATAGTTGTCCTCCTCGGAACGACTGCCCATATCCTCCAATGTAATTTCAATCTCTTTTATCCAATTGTCGTTGCATATGAAGAATGATGTCATTTGGTCGTCGGGGTAGTTTACCGACTCCAATATAGCTTTATGCAAATCATGGAACGAGGCGTCGGAGTCTATTTCAATATCTCTTCTGAAATCTTCTGCTTCGTCCGATAAAAGTCTGAATTTGTATATCATATCCTATTTTTTATCCTATTATGCCGCGCTCCGACTCGTGCTCGATGAAATTGAGTATGTATTCAATCTCGGGGCTCGACGGAATGGTCTCTTTTATTTTTGCTACACCTGTCGATACGTTGTTGTTGCTCTCGTATATATGTCGGTAGGCATTGCGTATGTTTGTTATTGTCTCGTTCGAGAAACCGCGACGACGCAGACCGACAATGTTTAGACCGCAGTAACGGGCGGGCTCGCGACCTACTATGATATAGGGGGGAACATCCATGCTGAAACGGCTGCCGCCCTGTATCATGACATATCCGCCTATGTGACAGAATTGGTGTATGAGTACGCAGGCGCTCAATATGGCGTTGTCGTCAATGACAACCTCGCCGGCTATCTTGCTTGAATTACCGATGATACAACCATTGCCTATGACGCAGTCGTGACCGATGTGCGAGTTCTCCATTAACAGGTTGTTGCTGCCAACTACTGTTTTTCCACGCGAGGCTGTTCCTCGGTTTATGGTAGCGTTCTCGCGTATCATATTGTTGTCGCCAATCTCGCATGTGGTATCCTCGCCCTTGAATTTAAGGTCCTGTGGAATACCGCCAATGACTGCTCCATGAAAAATTTTGTTGTTGTTGCCCATGCGTGTTCCGTAAAGAACCGATGCGTGTGGCATAATAACACAATTATTTCCAATTACAACATTCTTGTCAATGTATGCAAATGCCCCAATTTCGCAGTTTTCACCAATTTTGGCTTCGGGGTCTATGTAAGCTAATGGACTAATCATAATAGTTGTTTTTTAGAACGTTTTATTTCTCTGTTTTGTTTTTTGTAATCTGGCCGGTGAAGGTGGCTTCTACTGCCAAACTTTCTCCCACAAAGCCATATCCTTTCATCATGGCTATTCCATGACGCAATGGGGTGATGAGCTCTACGCGGAATACCAATGTATCGCCGGGAACTACTTTTTTGTAGAATGCCACTTTGTCTATTTTCAAGAAATAGGTGGAATGCAGTTCCGGTTCCTCTAACATATTCAGCACCATGAGACCACCTACTTGCGACATGGCTTCTATCATGAGAACACCGGGCATGACAGGCTCCTCGGGGAAATGACCTTGGAAGAATGGCTCGTTTGCCGTTGTGTTTTTGATACCTACTATGTAGTTCGAACCCATTTCTATTACTTTGTCCACAAGCATGAATGGGAAACGGTGGGGGAGTAGTCGGCGCACTCGGCTTACATCCATTACGGGCTCGCTGTTTGGATTGTATATGGGTGCTTGTATCTGGTGCTGACGAATGACTTTGCGCATGGCGCGTGCAAACTTATTGTTTATGGTGTGACCGGGACATGTGGCTATTATTCGTCCTTGCAGGGGCTTGCCTATGAGTGCAAGGTCGCCTATTATGTCGAGTAGCTTGTGACGTGCCGGTTCGTTGTTCCAAACCAATGGCTTGTGGTTCAGATAACCGAGCTTTTTAGCATCCATGTGTGGCACTCCCATAATGTCGGCAAGCCTGTTGTATTGCTCTTGGGGCATTTCGCGCTCGTATATAACAATGGCATTGTCCAAGTCGCCTCCTTTTATGAGGCCGGCTGCAAGCAGTGGCTCTAATTCCCTTACGAATACAAATGTGCGGCTCGATGCTATCTCTTCTTTGAAATCCTCCATATCTTCGAGTGTGGCATATTGGTTGTAGAGAATGCCCGAGTCGTAATGCACAAGTACATTCAAACTGAATTTGTCGTCGGGAAGTATTATTATGGAGTTTCCTGTTTTTTCGTCTGTTATTTCTATTTTGGATTTAATAATAAAGACGTCCTTCTCGGCATTCTGTTCTTTAAGTCCAATACGCTCTATGTTTTGTACATATTGTATTGCACTGCCATCCAAAATGGGAAATTCGGGTCCGTTTACCTGCATCAGACAGTTGTCTATGCCCGATGCAAATAGTGCTGCCATGGCATGCTCCACTGTGCTTACTTTGGCTTCTCCCTTGGAGAGCACTGTGCCACGTGTGGTTTCTGTTACATTTTCGGCCACTGCATCTATTATTGGCTCACCGGGAAGGTCGATACGTTGTATTTTGTATCCGTAGTTCTCGGGTGCAGGGTTAAATGTCACTGTAAGGCTAAGGCCGGTGTGAAGGCCTTTTCCAAAAAGCGAGAAACTGCCATTTAATGTTTTTTGTTTGTTGTTCATGGTTGAACTATTTTAATTGTTGTATATTCGTTATTTGTTTTTCAGCTGTTCTATCTCCTTGGTCAGCTCTTTTATTTTTTTGTCCATTGCGGGTAAACGCTTCATGTATGCCGCTATGCGCATGTATTCGCGTGCATCCATTGCCGGTGCGCCCAAGAGGGTTTCTCCCTCTTTTACATTGCCTATTGTGCCACATTGCGGGCCTATGGTTGCGCGGTTGCCTATTGTGCTATGCCCCGATATTCCGGCTTGGCCGCCAAAAATACACCATTCTCCTATTTTTGTCGAGCCTGCTACTGCGGCGCATGCTGCCATTACTGTGTGGCTGCCTACCTCGTCGTTGTGGGCTATTTGTATAAGGTTGTCCAATTTAACGCCGCTGTGTACTACTGTGGCTCCCATGGTGGCGCGGTCAACGCAGGTGTTTGCACCAATCTCGACGTTGTCCTCTATGACGGTAATACCTGTTTGGGGTATCTTCTCGTAGCCGTTGGGGGTGGGGGCAAAACCAAATCCGTCGGCTCCTATAACACTGCCACTGTGCAATATGCAGTTATTGCCTATGCGGCAGTCGTGGTACACTGTGACATGGGCATATAGTATGCAATCGTTGCCTATTTTTGCACCGTCGCCCACCGACACGCCATCGTGCAGCATGCAGTTATCTCCTATCTCGCAATTTTCGCCAATAACCACAAACGGAGCTATATAGCAATTCTCGCCAATTTTTGCCGATGCGGCAATAGATGCCAACGAGCTGACACCCTGTTTCTTGGGCTTGCTTGCTTCGTATAAAGTCATGAGCTTGGCAAGGCTGCCATAGGCGTTTTCAACCTTTATGAGTGTGGCTGCAACCTCCTGTGTGGGTTCAAAGTCCTTGTTCACAAGTACTATCGACGATTTTGTCGAGTATATATAATCGGTGTATTTGGGATTTGCCAAGAACGATAATGCTCCGGGTGTGCCTTCTTCTATTTTTGCAAAAGTATATACTTCGGCCTCTTCGTTGCCTATTATCTGGCCGTCGATGTACGCTGCTATCTGTTTTGCTGTGAATTTCATAATTCTTTTTATTGCTTATTCCCTTTACGGGAATTGTTTTTGCGAATGTAGTGAATATTTGTGGGATAACAGTAATGTATGGACTGTTTTAATTTGTTTTTTGCAAATTTATACTATATTGTGTACTTTTAGTTGCTCCTCCATTTGCAGTTGGTAGTCTTTGGCTTTTTCGCCTGCAACGGTGGCAAAATTATCGCTGTTGTCGGCAAATATAATGGCGCGGCTTGCATTTACAAGCAGCCCGCACTCGTTGTTCATTCCGTAGTGACATACCTCTTCGAGCGAGCCGCCTTGTGCTCCCACACCGGGAACAAGCAGGAAGTGGTTGGGAACAATGTTACGAACATTCTCGAACGATTTGCCTTGTGTGGCTCCCACTACATACATCATATTTTGGTCGCTGCCCCAATTTTGCGATGTTCTTAATACTTTTTCGAACAGCATTTCGCCATTTTCGTCTTTTGTCAATTGGAAATCGTGTGAGCCGGGGTTCGATGTTAATGCCAATACAATAACCCAAGTGCCTTCGTAGGACAAAAATGGTGACACGCTGTCTTGTCCCATATAGGGTGCAACGGTTATTGCATCAACCTTCATTTCCTCGAAGAACGAGCGTGCATATAGTGCCGATGTGTTGCCTATGTCGCCACGCTTGGCATCGGCTATGATGAATATTTCGGGGTAGTTGTCTTTTATATACTGAATGGTTTTTTCGAGGCTTATCCATCCTTTCACACCGGTGGCCTCGTAGAATGCAAGATTGGGCTTGTATGCCACTGTATATGGTGCTGTTGCGTCAATTATGGCTTTGTTGAACTCATATACAGGGTCGTCGCTGTTCATTACGCATGCGGGCAATTTTTTTATATCGCTGTCGAGCCCTACGCATAGAAACGAGCGTTTTGTCTTGATTTGTTTGATTAGTTCTTGCTTGTTCATGGTGCTATTTTTTTTGTGTTATAATTCGTTTTCTTTCATGCGTTCGGTGTTTTCGGCTACAATAAGGTGGTCTATGCAATCCTGTATGTCGCCATTGACGAATGCTTGCAAATTGTATATGGTGTAGTTTATACGATGGTCGGTTATGCGACCTTGCGGATAGTTATATGTTCTGATTTTTGCCGAGCGGTCGCCTGTCGATACCATTGTTTTTCGTTTGTTGGCAATGTCGTCGGCATAGCGTTGGTGTTCGCGGTCGTATATGAGTGTACGCAGACGCGCCAGCGCACGTTCTTTGTTTTTGGGTTGGTCGCGTGTCTCGGTACATTCTATAAGTATCTCCTCGGTCTGTCCTGTCTCGGGGTTGAGCCACGGATAACGAAGACGCACGCCCGATTCCACTTTATTGACATTCTGTCCTCCTGCTCCGCTGGAACGGAATGTGTCCCATTTTATGGCACTTTCTGTTATCTCGACGTCGAAGGGTTCGGCCTCGGGCAGTACAGCCACCGATGCTGCCGATGTGTGTACGCGTCCTTGTGTCTCGGTGGCGGGCACCCTTTGTACTCTGTGAACGCCCGACTCGTATTTCAGTGTTCCGTACACCTTGTCGCCTGTCACTGTGCATATAATCTCCTTGAAACCACCCGAGGAGCCTTCGTTGAAACTCGATACCTCCATGCGCCAGCCTTTGCTTTCGCAATATTTGCTGTACATGCGATAAAGGTCGCCGGCAAATATGGCTGCTTCATCGCCACCGGTGCCGCCGCGAATTTCCAAAATGGCATTTTTGTCATCCTGTGGGTCGCCGGGTATGAGTAATAATTTTATTTCCTCCTCTAAAATGGGTATCTGTGTGGTGCAATGCTCTAATTCTTCGCGAGCCATTTCGCGTAGCTCGTTGTCTGTTTCGTTGGCCAATAGTTCTTTTGCCTCGTTTTGCGATTGCAATAGATTGACATATCGCTTGCGGGCATCCATAATCTGTTCGAGTTCACGATATTCCTTGTTCAGACGCACATATCGTTTCATGTCGGCCACCACAGCGGGGTCGGTGATGAGCAACGCTACTTCCTGAAAACGTGCTTCAAGGTCGCTTAGTTTATTTAGTATATTGTTGTCTGCCATTGTCTGTTATTTACATAGCTTCTCGGCCCATGAGTAGGAACGTGTCACTATGCTGTATGTAATTGTGAACCAACCTATTGTTGCCAATATTTGTATGAGCAGGTCGAACGTGTATTGTTCCGATGATATTCCCAACCATACTTTATAGCACATATATACAAGGGCGCATATACTGAGGCAACAACATAGGAAAAAGAGTATTTTTTTCATGCTTATCAGTATTTGAATTCTCCGTATTCGCTGCGAATTATCAGTTCGTTTCGGGGAGCATCTTCAACACGGCCGATAATTTGTGCATCTACTCCGAAACTTTTGCTTATCGAAATAATTTCATTGGCAAATTCCGGTTTTACATATACTTCGAGCCTGTGTCCCATGTTGAATACCTTGTACATCTCGGACCATTCTGTTCCGCTTTGCTCTTTTATGGTTTTGAACAGCGGAGGGATGGGGAACAGGTTGTCTTTTATGACTTTTTTGTTCTCGACAAAGTGCATTACTTTTGTTTGTGCTCCGCCCGAACAATGCACCATGCCATGTATCTGCGGACGTAATACGTCTAATATTTTCTTTACGATGGGCGCGTATGTACGTGTGGGCGACAATACCAATTTTCCTGCGTCGATGGGTGAACCCTCGACACTGTCTGTCAGTTTCAGACCGCCGGAATATATTAGCTCGGCAGGAACCTCCTTGTCGTAACTTTCGGGGTATTTTTCGGCAAGGTATTTCGAGAATACATCGTGACGAGCCGATGTCAGTCCGTTGCTGCCCATGCCACCGTTGTATTCTTTTTCGTATGTGGCTTGTCCGTACGATGCAAGGCCCACAATTGCGTCGCCGCCGGCTATGTTTGCGTTGTCTATGACATCGCTGCGTTTCATGCGGCATGTTACTGTGCTATCGACTATTATGGTGCGTACAAGGTCGCCGACATCGGCTGTCTCGCCACCTGTGGCATATACACCCACGCCCATTTCGCGCAGTTCGGCCAGAAGTTCGTCGGTGCCGTTTATGATTGCCGAGATAACTTCGCCGGGGATGAGCAATTTGTTGCGTCCTATGGTCGATGACACCAAAATATTATCGGTGGCACCTACGCATAGCAAATCGTCGATGTTCATTATTAGCGCATCTTGCGCAATGCCTTTCCACACCGATAAATCGCCGGTCTCTTTCCAGTATAGATATGCCAAAGACGATTTTGTGCCGGCGCCGTCGGCATGCATTATGTTGCAATAATCAGAATCGCCTCCCAATATGTCGGGAATTATTTTGCAAAATGCTTTGGGGTATAAACCCTTGTCAATGTTTTTTATAGCATTGTGTACATCCTCTTTCGATGCCGATACTCCGCGCATCATATAACGTTTATCACTCATTATTTTGTCTCTTGTTGAGTTAGTTTTTTTATTCTGCGAAGATAATACAAACTATATTAAAAGGCAAGTGAACAGCGTAAAATTCCGCTGTTCACTTGCCTTTTTTAAATAATGTGTATTGCTTGTATCTGTGTATGCGTATATTGCCTTTTTTTTTATGGCGGGGTGCTAATTTTGTAAAGCGGCGTCGAAGATTTTTTTTATTTCGTCTTTGTATATACCGCCTTCGTGTATTTTTTCATTCTCCAAATAGAATGTAGGCACATAGTAATAGTCGAATTTGTCGGCTATTTGCGGCTGTTCGGTCTCTTCTATTGTCTCTATTTGGATATTGGCATACTCGCTGTGTTCTGCTTTCAGTTCCTCGATGAATTTAAATGCTCTTTTGCAGAAAGGGCATCGCTCTTGGTAGAAAATTGTTATTTTTTTCATAATGTAACTGCTTGTAAATACGTTGTATAATTGCTATTTATAACGCATGTATAGAAACTTTGTTTTATAGTTTGCAGGTGTTTTGCAAGTGGTTATATATGCGCCGTTCTGTCACTGTTTTTTTCTGTTGCCGGTTTTTGTGGAAACGCTTTGCCTGCATCAAGAATTTCTATTGCTTTCAGTACCGTAACATCAAAAGTATTAATGTATCGCACATGCTCCAACATACCTTGTATATTATAAATTATATTGGCATATATGCTTTGCTCTAATCGTTTGTGCGATTTCTCAATCTGTATGTTTCGCGGTTTCAATCCTTTGTTGGCTGCATACTTCACAAAGTCGTTCACAAGGTTTTTGCTTTTCAGGTGTGCCAATAGCTCCTCGTATGTGGTATATGCCGAAAGCTCCTTGCGATTGACATCGCTGTATCGGAATGTATATTGCTGAATTAGACGTTTCGACACTGCTTGTGAATAGTAGGATGTTATGTCGGTTGTGTCGCTCGAAACAAAAATGTCGGGCATTATGCCGCCGCCACCATACACCGTGCGTCCCAGACGTGTCTTGTACACAAGGCTGTCGTTTTGGTGTATGCTGTCTTGCGAGAAAAATTCGCCACGCTCATATCGGTTCAATATATCCATGGCATACTCCTCGGCATTGCCTATGTTATATGGTTTTTGTATGCAGCGTCCCGACGGGGTGTAATACCTTGCAATGGTAAGACGCACTGCCGAACCATCTTGAAAATCAAATGGTTGTTGCACCAATCCTTTGCCGAACGTGCGTCGTCCGATGATGGTTCCTCGGTCGTTGTCTTGAATGGTGCCTGCAAGAATTTCGCTTGCCGATGCCGAGGTCTCGTCGGTGAGCACAACAAGTGGTATATTGCGGAAATTGCCTCGTCCGTTGGCATATTCGACACTGCGTGGCTGGTTTGTTCCTTCGGTATATACTATCATATCGCCTTTGTTCAGGAATTCATTTGCCATTTGTGTTGCAATGCCCAACCATCCGCCACCGTTGCCCCGTACATCAATTATGATGCCTTGGCAGTTATTGCGCATGAAACGCGCAAGTGCCAATATGAACTCGGTGAATGTGTTTTCGGCAAATCGCTCCACTTGTATATAGCCCCATTTGTCGTCGATTAGATAGGCTGCTTCAATGCTTTTTACCGGTATGTCGCCGCGTGTGATGTTGAAATGCAACAAATCTTTTTCGCCGTATCGTTGTACACCTATTTTTACATTTGTACCCTTTGGCCCTTTGAGTTTTTTCATTGCGGCGTCGTTGGTGCACACGTCGCCCACAAACAGGGTGTCATTTACGGTTATTATGCGATCGCCGGCCATCAGTCCCACCTGTTCCGATGGTCCTCCGCGTATGATATCGGTTATGTGTATGGTGTCTTCCTCTATCAGAAACCGTATGCCGATACCGCTGAAACTGCTTTTCAAGTCGGCGTTTGTGCTTTCTAATTCTTTTGCGGGTATATATGTGCTATGCGGGTCTAACTCGTTAATTATTTTAGGCATAGCCTTTTCTATTATATCATCGACACTGATAGAATCGACATAACACGAGTGGACAAGCTCTATAAGCTCATCGACCTTGCTGTTGCCTGTCAGTTGTATGACGGTGTTTTCTCTTCCGCCCGATATATATACTCCCATGAATACTCCCAATAGCGTGAATAGTATCAACAGGGTAGGGGTGTATTTTTTCATTTTATCTATTTTTTTCAGAGGTTACTCGCCTTCTAAATATTTAGTCTCTATTCCGGCCCTGTTCAGTAGGTCGATGCCATCTGTCAGGTGGTAATGCTCGGCATATACAACGCGTTTTATGCCTGCTTGAATAATAAGCTTGGCACACTCTATACATGGCGATGCTGTCACATACAATGTGGCGCCGTCGCTGTTGTTGCCCGAGCGTGCTATTTTTGTTATGGCATTTGCTTCGGCATGCAATACATAGGGCTTTGTCAGTCCGTTCTCGTCCTCGCATATATTTTCAAATCCCGAGGGTGTGCCATTGAACCCGTCCGAGATTATCATCTTGTCTTTTACTATTATTGCACCCACTTGACGGCGTTTGCAATACGAATTTTCGGCCCAAATTCTTGCCATACGCATGTAGCGCACGTCCAGTTCATGTTGTTTGTCGTTCATAATTTTTTATCTGTTATAAAATTGCATATATACGTTGTCGGTTTGTTTAATTTTCAGCCAATTGGCATCGCCTTCGTAGTGTGTGGCTTTTCTCAGGAATGTGGTCATTTTCCCGGCTGTTGCGTCGCTCTCGGCTTTGCTGTTTGTTCTTATGTTGGTGCATGCAAAGTCGCGTGTCTTGTTGTCGGCACTCCAATTGCCTGTTATTTCGGCACCGTTTGTCGATGATGCGACAAACGACCCTTCGTAAAATCTTATTATATAATTTTCTTTTTCGGGTGATGGCGTGCGCGTGGTTCCCTCTTGGAAGAACGACAATGTCCAATTGCGGTTCATGAATATCTCGTTGATGTCATCGCTGTCGTTGCAACTGCACAATGCAATGGTCATACATATCATCCATATAACTTTTTTCATGGTATTTTATTTTTTTTGCCTATATTGTTATTCTTCTATTCCGTCGCGTTTCAGCAATGCGTCTATTTGTGGCTTTCGTCCTCGAAATCGCATGTACAATTCCATAGGGTGTTCGGTGTCGCCTTTCGATAGTATGTTGTTTCTGAACGATTCTGCCACATGCATGTTCAATACGCCCTGCTCCTTGAACAGCGAGAAAGCATCGGCGTCTAACATCTCGGCCCATTTGTAGCTGTAATATCCGGCTGAGTACCCGCCCGACATTATGTGGCTGAATTGTGGTGTTATGGCTGTTTCTTTGACAACGGGCATAAGTCGCAATGCCGCTGTGACCTTGTGCTCGAATTCCAAGACGTCGCCCTCGAATGGTTGCGATATATTGTGCCACGATTGGTCTATGAGTCCAAGCCCCACCTGCCTTATACATTGGTAGGCTGCTTTGAATGTGTGCGATTTGCGGATTTTGTCTATTATATCCGATGGTATGGTTTCGCCTGTCTTGTAGTGGAACGCAAATGCCTTCAAAAACTCCTCCTCGATGGCGAAATTCTCCATTATCTGCGATGGCATTTCCACAAAATCCCATAGCACATTCGGGCTGCATTGGCTGGCGTATGTCACATCCGATAATATACCATGCAGGCAATGGCCGAACTCGTGCAGCAGTGTGTTCAGTTCGTCGAAATTCAGCAGCGTGGGTTTGTCGGCTGCCGGCTTGCGGTAGTTGGTCGATAGGGTTATATGCGGTCTGTGGTCTTTGCCTTTGCTGTCGCGGTATTGTGGTTTCAGCGAGTCCATCCATGCGCCGGCATGCTTCCCTTTGCGTGCATAGAAATCGCAATACAGCAGTGCCAAGTATTCGCCGTTGTAGTCGAATACCTCCCACACCCTTACATCGGGATTGTATGTGGGTACTTTCTTGTTTTCTCTGAATGATATCCCGTATAGTCGCGTTGCAAGGTAGAACACGCCGTATATTGCTTGTTCCAATTCAAAGTAGGGGCGTACCAATTCGTCGCTTATACTGTATTTTGCCTCTTTCAGCCTTTCGCTGTAATAGGCAAAATCCCATGGCATGAACTCGAAATCATCCCCCTCGGCCTGCTTGGCTGTTTCAATTATCTCGCTCATTTCCTTGCGTGCAGCAGGCAAATAGGCCCATGTGAGTTTGCCAAGCATGGCATATACGGCATCGCTGTTTTTTGCCATTCTTTCGGCAAGAACATAGTCGCTGTATGTGTCGTAACCCAATAAATTTGCCAGTCTTAGCCGTGTGTTTACGCTTTCTATGACTATATTCCTGTTGTCGTAGCTGTTGCCTTTTGCGCCCAATGTGCTATACTCCATGTACATCTGTTTGCGCAGTTCGCGGTTTTTGCAGAATGTGATAAAGGGTATGTAGCATGGCCTGTGCAAAGTGAATATCCATCCCTTTTTGCCTTCGTCGGCCGCAGTAGATGCTGCTGTCTCTATGAGGTCCGAGGGCAGTCCCTCCAAGTCTTTTTTGTTGGTTATATGCAGGGTGTATGCGTCGGTGTCCTTAATTATGTTCTCTTGGAATTTAAGCGAAAGCATGCTTAGCTTTTGGCATAACGAGCGATACTCGTCGCGTTCTTTGTCTTTCAGATTGGCACCCGAACGCACGAACATGGTGTATATGTCGTCGAGTAATCTTATTTGTTCCTTCCTTAGCTGTCGATGCTCGTCTTTGTTTTCGTACACATATTTTATTCTTTCGAATAATTTTTCGTTAAGCGTGATATTGTTACTATGCTCGGTGTGTAATTTGTTTATTTCCTCCGATACGGCAACAATGGCATCGTTGCTATGCGAGTTTATAAGTGCTTCGAAAGCGCGAATGACATCGCCTAACATATCGCCGGCACGTTCAAATGGTTCTATTGTGTTTTCGAAATTCGGGGTATCGTTATTTGCACATATTGCATTTATACATTCCTCTTCTTGTCTTATGCCTTCTTTTATGGCAGGAATAAAATGCTCCAATTCGATGCTGTCGTATGGTATGGCATCGTGTGGGGTATTATATTTTTTGCAAAAAGGGTTGTTTTCTATATTGTTGTTCATATTTTTCTTTATTATTTTGCAAATATACACACAAACGAGCGAGATAAATAAAGTTTACTTTATTATTTCGCAGCGAGTGCAGTTTTGTATTCACTGTTTACAGTAAATATAGTAATTAACAAACATCGAAAAAGCCTGTTTGTTACCGCAAAATTAATAAAAATATGCAAATATGTTCTCAAAATGCTATAATGTCAAATAAAATCGCCCCCAAAGTTCCGCGGAACCTTGGGGGCGATAGTTCTTAATCTATTTGTTTGTTACAAGGTAAATGTGCCTTCAACAAGCTTACCCATAGCCCAAACTCCTCTGATATTCAAGTCGTCGTCAAGAATCATCAAGTCGGCGTCTTTGTCTTTTTGCAACGAACCCTTACGGTTATATACGTTCATAATCTTGGCGGGTGTCTCCGATGCCATTCTGACTGCATCCTCCAAAGGTATCTCGGCCTTTTGTACCAATGTGCGTATGAGGCGGTCCATTGTGGCAACGCTACCTGCAAGTGCCGAGCGGTCGGCAAGTTTGCAAACGCCATCCTCTATTATAACTCGGGGGTCGAATGCAGTGTTGCTGTCGCTTGCGGCGCACGCAAGAGCATCTGTTATGACGCATGCGCGTTCAACACCCTTTATCTTGTACACAAGACGAAGTATGGTGGGGGGCACATGGATGCCGTCGGCAACAACCTCCACTGTCATGTCGTCGTGCAGGTAAATACTTTCTACTGTGCCCTCGTATTTATACTCGCGACGTTTGTGAAATCCCGGCATGGCATTGTAGAAATGGGTGGCATGTGTGTAGCCGTTCTCGTGTGCAGCATGAATATCGTCATACTCGGCTTGTGTATGTGCTACGGATGCCAATATTCCTTTCGATGTTATATATTTTCCAAATTGCATTGCACCGGGTAGCTCGGGAGCGGCGTCCCAACGCTTTATGCAATCCCATTTTTCAATCAAGGGAATATACTCCGATGGGTCGGGGTCTTTGATATTTTCGGGTATCTGTCCGCCTGCCATCTTCATGTTCAAGTAATGACCTTCGAGGTGTAAACCCAAAATGGGGCTGTCGGGTTCTTTCATCAGTTTGGTACAAACATCGGCGGCAGCCTCAATCATGGGCACTGTCGATGATGACAGCGTAGGGAAAATACTTGTTGTGCCATGCTTCATGTGTGCAGCGACAGCTACTCGGAAAGCCTCCTCCTCGCCTTCCATGAAATCGCGTCCACCGCCACCATGCACGTGTATTTCTACGCCTCCGGGAACAACATACATGCCTTTTGCATCTATAAGCTCCGCGCCAATGACAGCGAGGTCACAATTTGTGACTTCAAGAATTTTGTTGTCTCTGATAATGACAGAACCATCCTTTAACCAGCCTTGCGGTGTCAGAATTTTTGCGTTTATTATTTGTGTTAACATAATTATGTGTTGTTAATAAAATGACCTGTTTTTTGTTGTGACATACAAAGTTATTCTATTCCTTAATTAATAAGAAATTTTTTTGCTGTTTTTTTTATAAATTTTTGATAATTCGATTTTGTTTTCGGGAAATATTATTTTTGTACTTATAATGACAACCGTTGGCGATGACCGAATACAATATTAGATAATGGCGTTTACAATGCAATCGGCTATGGAGCATAACCCATGTATTATGTAAAATCGGTTTGCTTTTTTGTGCAGAGCGGTCATTGGGTTAAATTGATATTTTTGCAGGTGAAAATCTGTTTTTATTGACAAAAGGATAGTTTTTGCTGTTGTTTTATTGTCGAAATAAAACCCCACTTGCTGCGCTCCAAAATTAAAAATGCGGTATCGTTTTAGTGGTTTTTGCAATAAAACCCCTTCCGTTTTTCTAAAAATGCCCCTTGTTTTAAGAATAAAGTGTGTGAAGTAGGGGGAATATTCGAAAAATTCTTTGCAATGTAGATGTAAATGATTATATTTGCATTTGTTTTAAAAATGTTAGATAATATAACTTTTTTGTGAAAAAATGATAATAGTAGCAAAAGGGGCAATACACACTATAACATGTCAAAACTAAGATTCGAAGTAATCACGGCGGCTTTTGGTAGGAAAGCGGTCGATGTATCGGCGGCCAACGAACGTCCGTCAAAGTATTACGCCCAAAAAGTGTTCAATCGCGAGAAGATGTTTAAATACCTTCCGGGCGACGTGTACAAAAAACTGATCGATGTAATAGACGAAGGTATCCCCATGGATATTTCCATAGCCGACAGTGTGGCCGAAGGAATGAAACGATGGGCCATAGAGAACGGGGCAACCCATTATACCCATTGGTTTCATCCGCTCACCGAGACTACTGCCGAAAAACACGATGCCTTCATCGAGCACGACGGCAAGGGTGGGGTTATAGAAGAATTCAAAGGCAAATTATTGATGCAGCAGGAACCCGATGCCTCGTCGTTTCCCAACGGCGGCATACGAAGCACATTCGAGGCGCGCGGTTACAGCGCATGGGATCCTACATCGCCGGCGTTTCTCATGGGCGACACGCTATGTGTGCCTACCGTCTTCATATCATATACGGGCGAGGCACTCGACTACAAAGCCCCTCTGCTGAAAGCATTGCGAGCCGTCGATAAGGCTGCCACCGATGTGTGCCGTTTCTTCGATAAAAATGTGAAAAAAGTCACCACCTATCTTGGTTGGGAGCAAGAATACTTCCTTGTGGACGAGGGCATGTTGCTTGCCCGTCCCGATATCTTGCTGACCGGCCGTACCCTGATGGGGCATGACAGTGCCAAAAACCAACAACTCGAAGACCACTATTTCGGTTCCATACCCGAACGTGTTGCCGCCTTCATGAAAGACCTCGAAATAGAGGCAATGAAATTGGGCATACCTACCAAAACTTGCCACAACGAAGCCGCCCCCAACCAGTTCGAGCTGGCACCGATATACGAGGAGTGTAATCTGGCCGTTGACCATAATATGCTCATTATGGCCATAATGAAAGACGTGGCTCGCCGTCATGGTTTTCGAGTTCTGCTGCACGAAAAACCATTCAAGGGTGTGAACGGCTCGGGTAAACACAATAACTGGTCGTTAGGCACCGATACAGGCGTGTTGCTCATGGCCCCCGGAAAAACCGACAAGGATAATCTGCGTTTCATTACCTTCGTGGTGAACACCCTTGCTGCAATATATCGACATAACGGGCTGCTGAAAGCCAGCATCATGTCGGCGGCAAATTCGCATCGTCTGGGTGCAGCCGAGGCTCCGCCTGCAATAATATCCAGTTTCTTGGGTTCGCACCTGTCCTCCATATTGGACCATCTTGAAACCACAGACGACGTGGTGCGCATCCTTAGTAAGCGCGAACTGCGTCTGAACATACCGCAGATACCCGAACTGATGATAGACAACACCGACCGCAACCGCACGTCGCCATTTGCCTTTACCGGTAACCGTTTCGAGTTCCGCGCCGTAGGTGCCGAGGCCAATTGCGCATCGGCGATGATAGCATTGAACACCGCAATGGCCGAGCAGTTGGTTATATTCAAGCAAGAGGTCGATGCGCTCATCGACTCGGGTGTGACAAAAGAAGACGCCCTTGTGCAAGTGATACGCAAATACATAAAGTACAGTAAACCTATACGTTTCGACGGCAACGGCTATTCCGAAGAATGGCGCAAGGAGGCAGAACAGCGAGGGCTGGATTGCGAAGCAAGCGCACCTATCGTATTTGACCGTTATCTCGACAAAGAGAGCATTGCGATGTTCCGTAATATGGATGTCATGACCGAAACCGAACTACGCGCCCGTAACGAAATAAAATGGGAAATGTACACCAAAAAAATACAAATCGAGGCACGCGTATTGGGCGACCTTGCGCTCAACCACATAGTCCCCACAGCCACAAAATACCAAAGCTCATTGCTCGACAACATAATAAAAATGGAACAGGTGCTTGGCAAGGAAGAGGGCGACAGGGCCTCGCAAGAGAACATCGAGACAGTGAAACAGATAGCAGTAAGCGTCAGCGAGATACGTCGTCTTGTGAACGAAATGGTAGAGCGTCGCAAGGTGGCCAACCGCATAACCGAGGAGCGCGAAAAAGCCGTTGCATACCACGACACCGTTGCTCCCATGCTGGAATCCATACGTGTCCATATTGACAAATTGGAACTCATTGTCGATAACGAATTGTGGACACTGCCCAAATATCGCGAATTGTTGTTTATAATATAATCCCAAATTCTAAAAATATGTTTTCAGGAATAGTAGAAGAGTTTGCAACCGTAGTGAAATTGGTTAAAGAACAAGAAAATATACATTTTACATTAACATGCTCGTTTGTCGATGAATTAAAAATAGACCAAAGCATAGCCCACAACGGTGTCTGCCTTACGGTGGTGGATATAAAAGATAACACATATACCGTCACCGCCATGCGCGAGACTTTGGAACGCTCCAATCTGGGTGTTCTGTCCGTTGGCGACAAAGTGAATATAGAGCGCAGCATGCTCATGAACGGCCGTTTGGATGGCCATATAGTACAAGGGCACGTCGATCAGACAGCCGAGTGCATCGACTTGCGCGATGCCGACGGCAGTTGGTACTATACGTTCCGTTATGCCAAAAACGCCGAAATGGCAGCGCGCGGCTATCTCACCGTCGATAAAGGCTCGGTGACAGTGAACGGTGTCAGTCTGACGGTGTGTAATCCCACCGACGACTCATTTACCGTTGCCATAATTCCCTACACCTACGAGCATACCAATTTCCATACAATAAAAATAGGTACAATCGTAAATATAGAATTCGATATTATCGGCAAGTACATAGCCCGCATGATTAACAAATGACCCATCCCCAATGAAAACATTTTTGGAACTCGCCCGGCAGCGTCAAAGCGACAGAGCATTCGAACCCGGTCGCAAGATAGAACAAGAAGTACTCGAACGCATAATCGAAGCAGCGCGTTTGGCCCCTTCGGCATGCAATGGCCAGCCGTGGCATTTTACGGTGGTGACCGATGAAGCCTTGCTGCCCGAGGTTGGTCGTGCCACATCGAGCTTAGGTATGAACAAATTTGTGAAAGACGCCTCGGCATTGGTTCTCATAACCCACGAAGAGACAAATATCACATCGAAATTAGGCAGCGGAATAAAAGACAAAGATTTTCCGATGATGGATATAGGCATAGCCTCGGCATACCTTACCTTGGCAGCAGAAGACGAGGGTGTAGGCTCGTGCATACTCGGTTGGTTCGACGAGAAAAAGATAAAAACACTGACAGGCATCCCATCCAAAAAACGACTGATGCTGATAGTGGCTTTGGGCTATGCCGCGAAACCAAAACGCAAAAAAGTTCGTAAGGAGTGGGGTAAAGTAGTCTCGTTTCAAAAATACTGATAGCGGTGGAGATAGAGCAATTTACCGAACACGACATCCCCGAAGCAGTGCGACTTACCGTCGAGGCGTGGGGAACGGCGTTGGCCGACTGGGACAAGGATGTAGCGCGTGTCGTGTGCGAATACAGCGTGCGCGACGAATATCTGAATAAAAACCTTGCCCTGAAAATCACCGACCAAGGGGCTATGAAAGGGTTTATATTTGCCGCATTGCCGGGCGATGAAAACGACGCCGATGCGTGGTTGCAGCAGCAAGCGGCGGCATTTAGCAAGGCCGAGGATTTAGATACTTTGCAAATGGTCAAGGATGCATCGCGTCGAAACGAAGATTTGGTGCTTAAAAATATGGGAGCCAACGACGCAATGCTCACATTCTTCCTGAGTTCGCAAAAAGGCTGCGGAAAACAACTGCTGTCGGCAATGAACGAGAGGCTTAAATCCTTGGGTTGCAAAAATTCATTCCTGTGGACCGATATCACATGCAATCATCAATACTATCCCAAGCATGGTTTCGAACTTGTAGATAAAATGGAATACCCGTTCGACGAGATAGATGATGCTCCATTTGTGGTGTATGTATATAAAAAACCATTAAATTGAGCCGCTGTTTAAATTTATCTCCTTGAAATTAATATAACTCTTTTTTTAGAACGTTTTTCTGTTTTTCAAAGGCGCATAGCAGGCCATGTAACTGCAAAAAAGGAAAACCAGACAAGAAATAGCATAAAAGGGCAAGCATGGTTCGCGGGTGATATAATCGTTCTTTTTCGAAAAAAAACAGACCGTTTCTGATATACGATAATAAAAAATACGATGACAACGTGTTGTCATCGTATTAAATAACAGTCGGCCTATAAGCCGGGTTCTGTACCCCTGAATGGGGCGTCTGTCATTCATCTATGCCATATGTCGCCACATGGCTAAAGCGTTCTACCCTCCGACTTGGACGAGCAACCCTCAAACGTCGGTTTACATGAACTTGCAGCTCCTAAGACGCACGGCTCGCACATCGCTGTACGACCGGTGGGCTCTTACCCCGCCTTCTCACCCTTACCCTTGCGGGCGGTTATTTTCTTCTGCGTTACTCTGCCTTCGCAAGCAGCTTTCCGTTAGGAAGTAAGATGCTCTGTGCTGCCCGGACTTTCCTCCTTTGCTTTTGCGCAACGGCGACAGACCGTCCGACTGCTTTTTCGGCGAGCAAAATTACGAAAAAACGCTGGAATAATCAACCGAAATCGGAATAATAGTGCATCCTGCACTGATAATAAACGCATTACGCTGAAAATCTCGGAAATACGGGAAATAGCAATTTAGCAAAGAAACGCAAGGTAATGAAATAGAACGGTTGC
>JAFQBG010000028.1 GCA_017416705.1 Bacteroidaceae bacterium | reverse complement strand
CAGGAACTGAAGAGGTATATCCACTACTACAACAATGACAGAATTAAACTGAGACTAAAAGGAAAGAGTCCGGTGCAATACCGAACTCTTTACCAATAAATTTATCTATTAATCCGTCCAACTTTTTGGGGTCAGATCACAATGCGGAACTGCTTTTTATATACACAATAATTTTCCCGGTATTATTTTAATAAGTAAAAATTTAGCCATACCTTTGTAAAGTCCATGGGACATATATCCATGTGACAGACATATTTTTACAAAGAAGGTGTTATTGATATAATCTTCCACAGTCAAATCTCGCAAATTTGAAGTTGGTACGAAGATAGTAGCAATAATGCCACATCGTAGTTATGTACAGCCATCATTGGCTCTATACATATCCATGGTGTGGGTGTTATTGTTTTGTCCGTACCATTGGCAATGCGAGAGCCGGACTGTGGGACAAAACAATAGGTCCCACACTTTTTTTATTAATTTACACTCCTATTGGGACTACGGAGAAACTCCTCAGTTATGAAAAAAACAGTCCTGCTCCAATTGGCCCTTCTACTCGCGCAGTTGCCATTGGCGCTATTCTCGCAAGAAAAACAAACCCTCGAAAGCGTGTTGCAAAAAGAAAATGTAAAAATATTAGACATAGGCAACAGCTATACCGAAAACGCGCTAAAATACATACCCCACCTTATCGCATCGGCAGGCATAGAAAACAAAAGACACAGCCTATACATGGCAGTACGTGCAGGCGCCACATTCAAGACATGGGTAGATTGCTACAACAACGCCGACAACTACACATATTACACCGCACGCAAGGAAGGCAACATAATATCGGAACTTGGCGAGTTGGCCAACAATGTCGTACGAAGCAGCGCATACGACGGCTCCAATTTTCGCAAATTGTTGACATCCACCAAGTGGGATATAATAATAATACATCAAGCATCGGAGCTATCGCATAACTTCCACCTGTGGAAATTAGACGGCGTAACAGGCTATTTGAACCAGCTGTACAGCCTTATAGAAGAGACCAACCCGCAGGCACTCATTGGGATGTACATCATACACAGTTACAGAGAGGGATATAAGAAAGGCACAACGACATACGGGCCGTCGCTCGACCGTTGGCAACAATATGCCGACGCAGTTAAGCAAATGCAAAGGGAATATGAGATAGATTTAATTATCCCCTATGGCACAGCCGTTCAGAACCTACGCGCCAGTTCACTACAAGACGAATATGAGTTTTCGCACGACGGCACTCACTTGGCAAACGGCATTGGCGAGTACGTTGCAAGTTGCAGCTACTACGAAACAATATTCGCACCCATGTATGGAATAAGCGTCATGGGCAACAGTTACAGAAACGACTCCTACGACGAGACACAACCCGGAGTAGTCTCAATAACCGACAAGACTGCCCCACTTGCTCAGAAAGCCGCCCTGTTGGCAGCCAAGGATATGTTCAGCGTGCAAAACCCCGAAGACGACACCAGCGATATAGATAATATCACCACAGCACCAACCCACAACGACACCAATATATACGATATATATGGCCGCATAGTAACAAGGCCCGACAACGGCATATATATTATAAATGGCAAGAAGCATTATATAAGACGCTAAAACAAAGACCATAAATGATAGTCGCTACCGAATTGTTCGGTAGCGACTATCATTTATAAAATCAAATCATCAAGTCGTAATTTTGGAACATGGTGCACCCCATCCTTGCGATAGTAATCGCGTGACTCATCGGGAGATATTTCGACCAGTGAAAATTTTTCAATACCCTTGCCCACCGCAATAATAATCAACGGTTGCAAAGCAAGCCCCAACGCCCGGCTCACAGCCACTGCATCGAAGGAACCTATGCACAACGCGTTAAGGCCTATTTCGGCAGCCTGCAAAAGCATTGACTGTACCGATATGCCCACATCGATATATAGCGACTCCGAAGGCTCGTCGGTGGCACAAATGACTATAAAAGCATTGGGCTCGGTACCCGGTAGAGGCAGTTTGCAGTGTGGCAACGCCGCGCCCATGCGCACATGAGGCAACACCTTGCAAGCCTCATCGGCAAGCACCAAGCGAAAGCGCAAAGCCTGTCTGTTGCGCGACGACGGTGCCAACGTATTAGCCGCAACAATACGGCGCAACTGGTCGGCACGCACAACAAAAGAGGCATCGTAGCCACGACAACTACGGCTTTTCCTCATGAGCGATGCCAACGAAAACGACTGCTTGCGCCCATTCTTTGACGCATTTGCATTATAGTCTTGTAGTCTTTTTTCCAAAAAATTATCGGCCATTGTCAAAAAAATTACCGAGGTAAATATATTAACAAGCGAGCGAGAAATATCAAGCTTGCTTCGATATTTTTCACAGCGAGCGTAGTTTATATTCGCGGTTTACCACAAATGAATTGTACAAAACGCCACATATCATTGGCACATATAACACTCCAATGCCATACAAAATTACTTTTTTTCGTGACACCGTCAACAAATTTTTAATGATATTTTAACAGCGTTTTAATGCTATCGCGCCGCTAATGAAAACAGGGCAGACTAAAATTTTAGTCTGCCCCCATTCAAAGCCGTTTGACATCGCCTGCTAAGGTATTCTATTCCAGAATATCACCCTCGGCAGTTACATAAAGCCAACGTTCGTAGTTACCCTTTTCGATATCCAATTTATAATAGTAGCTATCTGCTGTTTCCACATAGTCGGCATCGTCGATATTATAACCGGGATACTCGGCTGCGACGGCATCCGTAACGGCAGCCGGCAGATTGGAGACAAGGACATCCCATTCGGTGTAAACCCACTCATTCGACGAGTTAAAATAGGCATCCTTCACCAAGGAGTTATGAACAAACTCCACTTCGAGCAATCCGGCGTTGTCGAGTTCGGCACCACGTATGGTTGCACCCGGATATTTTACCTCGATGAAATTCCTTATGGCATTGTTCAGATAGCCCGAGCCACCCTCTATTCCGCCCGTTACGATACTACCCGTCGGGGTGACATATATCCAACTATCCACACCGCCTTTTTCAAGCTCAACCTCGTAGTAGTTACCCGAGGGCGACTCAATATAATCGGCATCCTCAATGCGATGGTCGGGATAGGAGGCTGTAACAGCCGACGAAACCTCGTTGGGCAAACTGTTTATAGCTATATCCCATTCGGTGTAAACCCACTCGTTCGATGAATTGAAGAAAGCATCCTTCACATACGAGTCATGATTAAACTCCACTTCGAGCAAACCACGTTCGTCATATTCGGCATGGCGTATGGCTGCACCGGGATATTTGGTCTCAATGTATGACTTGACAACCTGATTTACAGGAACACTTTTATCATCATCATCGTCACACGCTGTAAATGCCAATAAGGCAAATACAAACACAGAAAAAAACTTCTTCATAGGATAAAATTTTTAGTTGTTAATAAATTTTCAGTCATCAATATCAATTATATTATAATTTTTGTCGAAGGTAAGTTCAAGACGATTCGACAGACGTATCTCGTAGTCGTGGCGGTCGCGGTCTATTTGCAGAATTTTCTCGGCGGGATAGTGTTCCTTGACATATTTTCTTATGAGTTCGGGGACAATGGCAGCAGGAACCTCGGAGTATCTGCAATCTACCTCTTTCCATTCTCCATTACGCTGAAATTCTATTTTGGAACCATCGGTGAACACCACTTCGAAGTTCTTTTCAAGGAAATCGCGTTCCTCCTTCACATAGGATATTTTGTTATTTGCAAAATTATCGGCTAAGAACTTGGCAGCAGCCACAGGCAGTTTATCCTTCGATACTACCCTGTCGTTGTCGGCTTTTGCCGCTAACACGCCAAAAAACAAAACCATCATCGCGATAAAAACATTTCTTTTCATAATTCAAAATTTTATTAGGTTATACACTTTCTATTTACAGACAAACAAACTATACAATGTAATTTGTTCGTATGCAAAGTTTTTTTAGGACATCGGCGTCCCTTTGCGATACAAAAATTGTATGCAATTCTGAAATGAAATTGAAATTCTAAGAAATAATCCGTTTTTTTTTCAAAATTTTAAAAAAAATATCCACGCATATTACGAACGGCTTTCCCCACACACCTATTGGCTGCATCTGTTACAACGAGGCGCACTCTGCGACAATGGCTGTAAGCAACATTTGCACAATAAAATGAAAAAACTTCTTTGTTATTTTCGCAAAACTGCTTATCTTTGCACTCGTTATCGTTGTAGCAATGGTATGATTCCGGCACTGCGGTAACATTTTAAGGTTGCTCGAATGGTGGAATCGGTAGACACGAAGGACTTAAAATCCTTTGGCATTTAAACGCCGTGCGGGTTCAAGTCCCGCTTCGAGTACTAAGAAAAATCGCAAGTAGTTAATTAATAGCTACTTGCGATTTTTATTTGTATTGGGTCAAAATTTGCAGGTGAACCCCCGTGCCCCCCTCAGACTAAAAACAAAACAAAAACGAGTTCCAAAATTGGAACTCGTTTTGCGGTGCGTACGGGACTCGAACCCGTGACCCCATGCGTGACAGGCATGTATTCTAACCAACTGAACTAACGCACCATTATGTCTGCTTTTCGTATCTGAAAGCGTGTGCAAAGTTACGGCTTTTTTTTAAATCTGCAAATGTTTTCGCAAAAAAATTGCACTAAAAACGAAAAAAGTTCATAAAATGGCTTTTTATTTGCCGAAATGCTGCTCTATTCTATGTTTTTTGGCACTTTATACTCTTTTTTCAGCAGTTGTGCCATTATGACATTTTTATATTCTTCTTCGCTGCGTAACCACTCTTGCAACTGCGCTGTCTCTTTGAATGTGGCTTTTGCAAATAAATTTCGACTGTGCCGGTTGTCTTGGGGTATGTATGCGTATAGTTGGTTTAGTTGTAGCAGGTTAAACGCATAGTCGAGCAGGAGCGTAAGTGCGGCATATCCTATTCCTTGTCCCCGGTGTTGGGCAAGCAGGCCTATGCACACCTCGGCGCGTTTGTTGTGCGGGTCGAAATCGGCTATGTCTATGATGCCTACGGCGGTTTTGTCGGGCAGTTCTATGATAAATCGTATTTGTTTGTCGGTGTATATGTCATGAACGGACTCTTCTATGTAGCGGCGCAATGTGTAGCGCGAGAAGGGCTGTGTGTGGTTGCCTATGTTCCACAGTGTGGTGTCGTTCTCCATTTGGAACATCAGTTCGAGGTCCTCGGGTTCGGGGGCTCGCAGTGATATTTTTGCGTTTCTAAGCCACTCTTTCGTCATGGTGTCATTGATGTTTGTATATTGCATCCTCGGTGATTAGTTTTTTTGTCTTGGCGGAGTATGTGCCAAGGCGCAACTTGTGTTCGGGGGTGTTTTTCAGAAGGTTCAGCATGGTGCTGTATGTGTACGAGTCGGTGTCGTAGATTACGGTGTTGTACTTGCCTATATCTGTGCCAAGTGACAGGTGGCCTTGGGGCAGCGTTGTTTCATTGCCTTCTATGAACAGATGTTTTCCCTTGCTGCTTTTATTTTCCAGAATTTTGCTCACCCGGGCATTGGCTTGTGCACTGCCAATCACTATGCAATGCATTGTGGGTATGAGGTTTATAACGGTTTTTCTATGGCGAAACTGATTGCCTACGTATGCCAATATTGCTCTGCTCCATATTGCAATGTTTATGGGGAGGCTCACAAGCAGCGAGTAATGGGAGTAGTGCTTGTTGAAAAACAGTTGCATCGCTTGGTAGAATGTGTGTACGTAGCGATAGGAGCTTTTTTCGGTGCTCTCGCCTTTGTAATGCAGTATGGGCGAGGGCAGGTAGTAGTTTTTATATCCGCTTTTCAGTATGCGATAGGATAGGTCGATGTCCTCGCCGTACATGAAAAAATCCTCGTCTAAAAGGCCTGATTTTTCCAATGCAACCCGGCGCAGGAACATATATGCTCCCGACATTATTTCAATGGGATTGACCTCGTGCTCGTTCAGGTAGCGCATGTAGTAACGTCCGAATATCTTTGATTTGGGAAATAGTTTTGCAAGGCCTGACATTTTGCAGAACGCTACAAAGGGGGTGGGAAGGCCTCGACGCGATTCAAGGGCGAATGAGCCGTCGGTACGTAACATGTATGCTCCGCATCCGCCTGCGTCGGGGTGGCTGTCCATGAAATCGATGAAATCGGTGAATGTATGTTCGGCGACTATTGTGTCGGGGTTCAGCAGCAGTATGTATTCCCCCTTGCTTTGCATTATGGCAAGGTTATTGCCACGGGCAAATCCTAAATTTTCTTTGCTATCTATGACTTTTACATTGGGGAAACGCTCTTTTATATATGCCACAGAATTATCGGACGAGGCGTTGTCTATGACTATTGTCTCGCTGTCGATGCCCACAGAGGCTTTTTCTACCGAGTGCAGGCATTGTTCAAGGTAGTATTTTACATTGTAGTTTACTATGACAACCGACAATTTCATGGCGTTCTTTTATTGCTTGTTAGTGGCCTCTGTTAATTTGCTTTGTCGTGGGTAGGAGAGAACGAACATCACCACACATATAGCGGCACAATAGTATGCGCTGTCGTAGTCCAAGGCATATTTTATAAGTATGTTCATGATAATTGTGCATGTGAACAACAGCATTGTTACTATGCTCCAACGTTTGTATGCTTGTGCCCTTTGCTCTTTTTTTGCTTTTGCAACGAAAACCGGCGCTTGCGTGTATGCCACTATGGCAATGAACATGGGAAGAAGGCTGCATGCAAGTTGCAGAATGTATTTTGTGCTGTCGCCGAGGGTGTCGCTTACATTTGGCATGGCAAAGTGGGACACCGCTGCACATACACACATTATGGCTGTGCACACGTAGAAGATAATTCTTAGTTTTTTTATTATTGTCTGTGTTTCCATATTCTTGTTGTGCGTTATATGGTTTTGCCGTTAAACGGCGTTCTGTTTATTATGGAGCGTCCCAATGTAATCTCGTCGGCATACTCCAATTCATCGCCCACCGATATGCCTCGCGCTATCACCGACAATTTGACATCGTATTGCATTAATTTGCGGTAGATGTAGAAATTGGTGGTGTCGCCCTCCATGGTGGAGCTTAGCGCCAATATAATCTCTTTTACGTCGCCCGCAGCCACCCTTTCTATGAGGCTTTCTATTTGTAAATCGGCCGGTGAAATACCCTCCATGGGCGATATCACTCCACCCAACACATGGTAGGTGCCCCGATACTGCATGGTGTTTTCTACCGCCATTACATCCTGTATGTTTTCCACCACGCATATAACGCTGTGGTCGCGCGACGGGTTTGCGCATATAGGGCAAATCTCGGTGTCGGATATGCTGTGACACTCTTTGCAGTATTTGGCTTCGCGTTTCAGGCGAATTATTGCATCGGAGAAATTTGCCACTTCGTCCTCTTGCTTGCGAAGCAGGTGCAACACAAGACGCGTGGCAGTCTTGCGGCCTATTCCCGGCAGTCTTGTGAATTCGTTTACTGCTCTTTCAAGAAGGATAGAAGGGTATTCCTGATTCATATATTTTGCTTTTAGTTGCGAAGTTAGTCAAAAAAGCCGATATATTATTATTTTTACCTTCTTCAAATTGCGTGCAATGTCTATTTTTGGGGATATTGTCATTTTTTTTATGAATTTAGTTTATCTTCGCAGATGAATTTTAAATAATACATTTATCATGGATATAAAATCGGCGCGTTTCATAATAAGCAATACCGATATTGCAAAATGTCCCAGCGATGGCAGGCCTGAATATGCTTTTATCGGTCGTTCCAATGTGGGTAAGTCGAGCCTCATAAATATGCTTACCCGTAATAGCAAGTTGGCCATGACATCGTCTATGCCGGGTAAAACATTGCTCATAAACCATTTTTTGGTTAACAACGAGTGGTATCTTGTGGACCTTCCCGGGTACGGTTATGCCAAACGCAGTAAGTCGCAGACGGAAAAATTGGAGCATATTATATCGACCTATGTATTGGACAGGGAGCAGATGACGCTTCTTTTTGTTCTTGTCGATTCGCGTTTGGAACCGCAAAAAATAGATTTGGAGTTTTTTGAATGGCTTGGCGAGAATGGGGTTCCTTTTGCAATAATCTTTACAAAAGCGGACAAGGTGAAGAAGACACAATTGAAGAAAAACACCGATGAATACAAGAAAAAATTGTTGGAGCAGTGGGAGGAATTGCCCCCAATATTCGTTACTTCGTCCGAAAACGGCATGGGACGCAACGAACTGCTCGATTACATAGATGGGATAAATGGCACATTGTAATTTGCTTGCCACAAGGGGAAGCCAAAACCCACATAAAACAGTGATAGGATGCCGCGGCATCCTATCACTGTTTTATGTGGCTGTTTTTTAATATATGTAACCGTTCTTTTTGGCAATATCAATATTTATGGCAGCCGGGAATATGCGCTCGGGGTCGAAGAACAGGGCGCAGCTCTCGACCATGGCTTTTATGCTTGGTTGCACTGTGTCGTTGAATACCTCGGTCCCGTTCAGAACTATTTTAACAGGCTTGCCAAGGTCGAACAGCGTTTCATTCAGGAACAGTGTGATGTTTCCGGTGTTTGCAGTGGAATAGTTTTTGGCAAACAACATATCGATGTTACCCCATTTGTGCGTTGTCGTGTATGTGACATTCTTCACGTCTATTGTCACTGTGTTATTCTCTATTTTGACATCGTAGCAGGTGCGTTCGTTTTGATTAAGGCTCGATGTTTCGTTTACCCTTATATTATAGAACCCTTTACGATGACGTCCGTACATGTCGAAATCCTCCCAATGGAAATATTTTGGATGGGGGTTGCGGCTGAACTGTGCCAACCATGGTGTTGTGGGCGCATAGTCAATTCCATGGCCATATCCCGGTATGGTCTCGATGAAGTGTTTGTATAGCTCGGGGTGTATTTTGCTAAGGCTGTCGGCTACTTCCCCTGCTTTTGCAGTGAGTATATTGCGACAGAAGGCATGGTCCTCGCTGCCTGTACGCAACGAGAAGGCTATGTTCGCAAGGTTCTCCATGGGTGCGTTTTTGAGTGGCTCACCACCTGCCATGGGGCCTGCTCCTGCTAAATAGTCGGCATAGAACGATGCCAAACGTTGGCTGCCGTATCCACCCTCGGATATTCCGAAGAAATATATGCGGTTATGGTCTATATCATTGTTTAAAAAGAGAAGGCGAAGCAGTTTTTCCCAAGCCCATTGCTTCGATTGTATTGCCCAACGGTATAGCTCGCCGTAGGCATTGGGTATTTGTGGCACAAAGTATGCCGCCGGCTTGTGGAATGTGCCCAATGAGAAACGCAGACCGTTCTCCCACTCCTGCCTTTTGCTTCCCGAACCATGCATGTACAGGAACATAGGGTATTTTTGGCTGTTGTCGCTGAGTTTTTCGTTTACACCCCAATAAAAGGGCATTGTCGCACTTGGCTCTAACTCTGCGGGCAGGTCCCAGCATGTAATTTCCCTCTGTTCAAGCATGCCCAACGAGGGGAGTTTCTCCTCGTCGTAGTTGTTTACAGCGTTTCTCCACGCCTGCCATACCTGCTCGCGTGCTTTTTGAATTTGCTCGGCACGCACAGTGGCTCGATTTTCAAAATCGCATGGTTCGTTATTAAGTGTTTTTGAAAAATATCCGATGATTTCTTTCTCGGTCTTCGAATTAATTTTATGATTCTTCCGGCCATATGCGCTGCCTGCGAATATGGTAGCCGCCGCAACGAGCAATAATAGGAGTAGTTTGTGTGCTTTCATAAATGAGCTTGTATTTTTTAATTATAAATATACCACATGAGTAAAAAAGACTCAAATAATTGGCAAATTTATATATATAACCGAATATCTTTTGTACTTTTGCAAAATAATTTCTAAATTTTTGTAATAAAAATGCAAACAAGGCAATTTTCCATGTTTTTCGGTTGCCTTTTTGTATATTAGTATCTACTTTTTAAAGATGAAGAAAAGAGTATTTCTTTTGTTTGTCTTCCTTGGTGCTATGGCCATAAACGTACTGTATGCTCAAAGTTTTACGGTACGGGGAAATGTTGTGTCGGGGGAAGACAATGAGCCTTTATTGGGTCTTGGAGTATTGCAAGAGGGTACACTGAATGGTACATCGACCGATTTTGACGGTAATTATCTCATTGAGATAAAAAATGCAGACGAGGCTACTTTGGTGTTTTCGTACATGGGCTATATGACCCAACGTATAAAGGTAAATGCAAACACAAAAAAACTTGATATTGTTATGCAACCCGAGGCTTTGCAGGTTGACGAGGTTGTTGTGGTTGCTTACGGTGTTCGTAAAAAAGGAACCATCGCCGGTTCTGTTTCGACCGTTAAGGCCGAAAAGATAGAGAGTGTCCCTGCTGTCGGTTTCGACCAAGCGTTACAGGGATTGACCTCGGGTATGACGGTTATATCAAATTCGGGTGAACCCAGCAAGCCGGCTGTTTTCCAAATAAGGGGTATGAACTCCATAAATTCGGGTACCACCCCTTTGTTCATTCTTGATGGTGTGCCTATCACAAGTTCCGATTTCAACGCCATAAACCCAAGCGATATAGAATCCATAAATGTATTAAAGGATGCTTCGTCCACATCAATCTACGGTGCGCGTGCAGCCAATGGCGTGGTGGTTATTACAACCAAACGCGGAACAGTCACCGACAAGGTGGATGTGACATTCCGTACTCAGCATGGATTTTCGGAATTGGCGCATGGTACATGGAACCTCATGAACACCGAGGAGCGCATACAATTCGAGCAGGAGCTTGGTTTGGATGCCGGTCAGGACTACGACTTGTTGCGTCAAACAGATGTAAACTGGCTCGACGTGGTGTTCAACGACAAGGCGCGTTTGCAAAGCTACGACCTATCGGTGAACTATGCTTCGGATAAAATAAATTACTACGTATCGGGCGGATATTTCGACCAAGAGGGCATTGCGCAGGGTTCAACCTTTGAACGATATAACATGCGTGCCAATGTCGATGTAAAGGCTGCCGATTGGTTGAAGGTGGGTACAAACTCCATGATAACATACGAGGAGGTTCAACAGGCCGACGAAGGCGAATACTCGCTGAACACCCCCATTTCGGCATGTCGTTTCATGCTCCCCTATTGGAACCCCTATCGCGAGGATGGTTCGGTGGCATCGTCGTCCGATGGCAGTTGGAAGGGTACCACTCACAACCCTATCGAATGGATGAACAACAACCCGGTGGTGAATAAAAAATATAAGGCACTTACCGTGCTATATGCCGAGGTGACACCTATAAAAAATCTTACTCTGACATCGCGATTGGGTGTCGATTATACACACTCAACAGCCGACATGAAATCCTATCCCGGCTTCGTCGGTAACGGCGGTGTGGGCGTTGCCGGCCGCAGTTCGTATGACGCGGTGAACATAACCATCTCGAATACGGCAAGTTACATGCTGAAAATAGATAATGCACATTCGCTCAATATAATGTTGGGTCATGAGGGTGTGGATTATCGCTCCGAGGGTTTCCAAGTTATCACACGCGGACAAAACAACGATGCTTTTACTTCCATTTCGTCGGGTACAAGAGCAGCATCGTGGGCAAACAGCTCATCGAGCCATGGTTTCCTGTCGTTTTTCGGGCGTGGCGAGTATAACTACAAGGATTTATACTATGCCGACTTCTCGTTACGCACCGACGCCTCATCGAGGTTCGGTAAGGAGGGTCGTTGGGCTACATTCTGGTCGTTGGGCTTTATGTACAACCTGCGCAAGGCGTCGTTCATGCGCAAAACAAACAAATGGCTCACCAACGCTCAGGTTGCAGTCAGTTTGGGTACATCGGGTAACTCGTCAATCCCCGACTACGACCATTTGGCACTTGTGGGCAGCGGCGCCAACTACATGGGCAGCGCGGGCATAATACCCATTAGCGAGGGTAATGAAAAACTCGGTTGGGAGGAGCTGCTCTCGGGCAATATGGCCATTCATCTTGGTTTCTTCAACCGAATTAATTTCGACGTCGAGTTCTATAAGAAAATAACAACCAATATGTTGATGCTGGTTCCTCAATCCTATGTAAACAACGGTTTCGGTACTCGTTGGGACAATGTAGGCGAAATGGAGAACAGCGGTGTGGAATTTTCGCTCAGTGCCGATGTTATACGTACAAAGGACTTTGTGTGGAGCATAAATGCAAATGCCTCATATAACAAAAACGAGATAACAGAACTTTATAACGGCCTTGACGAGTACGAGATATCGAACACCAGCACAAAATTGGTTGTGGGACACTCGGTGGGCGAATTTTTCATAAACCGTTATGCAGGCGTAAACCCTGCCAACGGCGATGCTCTGTGGTACACCAAGGATGGGGAGATAACCAACGTATATAGCGAAGCCGACAAGGTGATGATAGGCAAAGACCACATAGCACCATGGCAAGGTGGTTTTGGCACTTCGCTCACTTGGAAGGGCTTGACACTGAGCACCCATTTCAGTTGGGTTGCCGACCGTTGGATGTTCAACAACGACCGTTTCTTCGAAGAGAGCAACGGACTATACACTGCATACAACCAGTCGAAACGTCTTTTATACGACCGTTGGAAACAGCCCGGCGATGTAACTGATATTCCACGCTACGGGGTTACTCCGCAAATGGACTCGCGTTTCTTGGAGGATGCTTCGTTCCTGCGTCTGAAAAACATAATGCTCAGCTACTCTATCCCCGAGTCGATACTGAAAAAAACAAAGGCAGTGAGCCGTGCAAAAATATATGTACAGGCACAAAACCTATATACATGGACCAAGTTCAGTGGCATCGACCCCGAGTCTTCTTCAAATGTGTACAAGGCACAATATCCTATGTCGCGTCAATTTACATGCGGACTGGAAGTAACGTTCTAAATATTATTAAAGTATGAAACAGATAAAATTATATATACTGATTCTTGCAACGATGTTCGCTGTGACATCGTGTCTTGATAAATTTCCCGAGGATGCCGTCTCGGTAGATAATGCCATAACCAATGTCGATGAAGCCGACCAAGCTGTCATGGGTATCTATTCGGCTTTTTTAAGCCCGGCACTTTACAGCGGCTATCTCACCCTGCTGCCCGATATTCAGGCCGACCTTGCCTATGCCGTAAACGGCTACTCCAATGTATATGGCAACGTATGGCGTTGGGAAATTCTTGCTACAAACAGCGAGATAGAGGCTGTGTACGGAGCATTATACGATGTTATAGGACGTTGTAATTTCCTGTTGGACAATGCCGAGAAGCTAAGAACAAAACTCACCGACGACAATGCTCTTGACAGGCTCGACCAATATTGCGGCGAGGCCTATTTTGCACGCGCGTTGGCCTACTCGGAATTGGTAAAAATGTTCTGCAAAAGCTACGAAAGCGACGATGAGGCCAAAAACGAGTTAGGAGTGGTTCTGACTACACGCTACTACGAGAAACCGGTCATAAAAAGAGCTTCGCTATACGATTCCTATAAATTGGTGATAGACGATTTGGAGCGTGCCGCGGAATTACTTGCAATAGGCGACGACTACGACCCCTCGCTCGACGGCCCGTTGTACAATTCTACCTTTTTCAGCGAATACACAGTCTATGCTCTGCGTGCGCGTGTGGCGTTGTACATGAAGGACTACGAAGCAGCCATAGAGTACTCGTCGAAAGTAATAGACAGCAACTATTTTGTTCTGTCGAGCGCAGTTACGGAATATTCTGCCGGTGTCAGCTACTATCAATACATGTGGAGCAGCGATAACTCCACCGAGGTAATATGGAAAATAGGATATACAAGCACAAACTATGGTGGAGCCTTGGGTACTATTTTCTTCAATTATGATTATAGCTCGTTTAAACCCGATTATGTCCCTGCAAAATGGGTTTTAGATTTATATACATCGTATGATATGCGCTACAACGCATTCTTCCAAGAATACACAACGGGATACTCCCATGGGCTCACATGGCCTTTGTTATGGAAATATTGGGGTAACACATCGTTGTTCAACGAGGCACAACTGCTGAACACCTCCATGCCCAAGGTGTTCCGTCTGTCGGAGCAATATCTGATACGTGCCGAAGCCTATTGCAACATAGCGTCGCCCAACTATTCAAAAGCATCGAAGGATATTTCCAAATTGCGTAACGCACGCTATTACAATTATGGTGGTTCCACTGCCATGTCGGCCGATAATGCCATGGATATAATAGAGGAAGAACGTGTTAAGGAACTTTATATGGAGGGCTTCCGCCTTACCGACCTTAAACGCTGGCATAAAGGATTTGAGCGTACACCGCAAAGTCAGTCGTTGTCCAACGGAAGCAGTTTGAAGATAGAGGCCGACAACGCGCTTTTCGTTTGGCCCATCCCCCAACACGAATTAGAGTCGCCGGGTGCCGACATAGAACCCAACGAGAGTAACAAATAATTAAGGAACCTCGAATATTACAAATTTATGAAAAATATATCAGTAATTTTATGCGTCGTAGCTTCGGTGATGCTCATCGTTTCGTGCGACGAAGAATACACCACATATTCCGGTCCGAACTACATAATGTTTTCGGATACATCGTATGTGTTTCCGGTGCAAAACAACGAGGACTATTTCGAAATTCCTGTTGCAGCCACAAATGCCTGTGGCTATGACAGAACACTTGCTGTCGAGGTCGATGTAACAAAAAGCAATGCCATCGAAGGACGTCACTATGTGTTGGAGTCGAACACCGTGACAATAAAGGCCGGTGAGCGCGTGGCAAACGTAAGAATGAAAGGGTTCCATGATAATATAGAACTAACCGACTCTTTGGGCGTTGCCCTTCGTTTGCTAACCAAGGAGGACACCAAATGGGATTTATATGGAACAGAAACACGCGTGTCGTTGCAGAAAGCATGTCCATTCGACATAAATTCCTTCACAGGATATTGCGTGCTTGTGTCAAGCTACCTCATGAACTTCGTTACCAATGCCGATATGCGCCTTGTCCGTTCCGAATTAGACCCCGAGAACGAAAATTGTATAATAATAAAGGACTATTTCTACGATGGCTACGACGTTAGGATAAAATTCGATGCCGGAGATATTCTTGCTCCACGCATCACCATGGAGGAACAGGATTTCGGACCTACATCCGAGGCATTCGGCACATTGTACGGCGATGGCATAATACGCATGTACCAACCATCGGCCTATGTATCCTATTTCAGCAGTTGTGAAAAATTCATATTCCAATATATGACGCTATATGTGCCGGGCATGGCCGAGGGTACAAACACCGTAGGTACTTTTGCCAACGTTGTCGAGTGGATTAGCGACGACGAAGCCGAGAAACTTATGCGCGAAGGTTATTAAGAATTAAAACAGATAGAATTATGAGAATATATAATAAATGGTTTTCTGCAATACTCGTTGCACTGTCATTAGTGGCTTTTGCGGCATGCTCGAGCGATGACGACAACGGTGCTCCTGCCCTTACGCCTGTTTTTGAGCAACCGCTTACATTGTCGTGTGGCGTGGGAGCGGTGGAATGTATTGAATTTAATTCGCCTGTCGCTTGGTCCATGAACACAGGGGCTATATGGTGTACATTGTCGCTCGACGGGGAGAATTTCCACTACGACATAAGTGGCGATGCCGGATTGAACAAGGTGTATGTGAAAATAGGCAATGAGGCTTTGGATTTCGAAGAGACTGTGACCACGCTCACCCTTTTGCGTCAAGGGCAAAACGAGGTTATCGCAAATATTCATCGTGCCCCAAAAAATTACGAACTGACTATAACCGATGAATGGGGTGCGGAATGCGAAAAAATCGCCATTGAGTGGAACGGTGTCATCAGTTTCGATGTAGATGCTAATTTTGCATTCGGAGTATCCGAAACACCCGAGTGGATTGAGGAATTCACTATAACACCGGTACAGGGCTCTGCGAACAAAAAGAACATATATGCAACCGTTGCAGAACAGTTCGAGGCCTTTCCTTGCACCGGAACAGTGACCTTTATGAACGCCGACGAGTCGGCTGTATTCCCCTACGAGATAACATATTCGGGAATGGAGCCGACAGCAATCAAAATAGATGGCGTAAGCCCATGGGGATGGTCTGTTTCGCCCGATGGAGTATCATTCAGCAACAGTAATTCCCTCACCGGCGAGAATATAGAATATACAGGTGCACTGCATTATAGCATAAAAACCTTTAAATACGAGAGTAAATTCCTGTTCTTCGAAGAAAAGGACGGCGCCTTGGCAATGATGTCCGCCGAGGATAGTTGGCTCAGAGTGCAAGTCGATGCCACAGATGCTTCGCAGGTGGATGTCACAGTCGATGCCTACCCGCCGATGGTCGAAGGCTCACGCAAAGGGTATGTACTTGTTGTCCCCGCGGCATTATACGACGAACTGCTGTCGCTATACGAGGCAAACCCCACAAGCTCATTCATCGACGAGAAATATAACTACGTCATACTCGAAGCCACACAGACAAGCGACTATGTCGAGCCCAATAAAGGCTTCGACGTGAACGATGCCATGATGAACAAACTCGACTGTTTCGAAGAGACAGATGCCGCATATCTCACCATGTTGAAGAATAAATTTGGTTTGGAAAATGTATATGCAGTATCGGCCGAGCCGGGCATGTATCTGCACGCATACCCCAACCTAACCGACATGCACTGGGAAGGCTGGAACCCCGACAACACCATTTTGGTCGATGCCAATGGTGTCGAGCTGGACAAAGCATCGGTAGGACTTGAAATAGGCATGAACATGAACGACGAATATTATATATCGTTGCAGGCACCTGCTGCACCGATAGTTCTTGTTCTGAAAGGCACAAACGGCGAATATCTGAAAGCGCTCGTCGTTAAATCCTCGTTGGTACTCGACCCGGGAGAAGGATTTTATGTAAAATACCGCATGGTCGAGGATATCCCATGTGAACTCGAAAAAGATATGGAGGTTGCAGCCTTCATAGCAAGAAACTATGGCGTGAAGGAGATATACACCGTCTCGTCACGTGTCGGCAGAACATTGCAAATATTCCCTAACCTATCCGAGAACGAGTGGAACGGTGGCGATGCCTCGGGAATCATAATAATAGACACCGAAGGAAACGTCATGAAACTGTCAGACGTCAAGTACGAGCCGGCCCTCGATGCCGATAATAATTTCTATGCAAGCGTGATTGTGAAAAGGAATACATTTATACTGATATTTGTGGGCCTCGACGGACAAAATATTAAAGCAATGGTTGTCAGAGCCAGTTAAATAACAATGCTATGGATATGAAACAGATAAATAAATATTTTCTGCTTATTGCAGTCGTTTTGACGGGGCTTTTCGGTTGCTCCGACGATAAGGATTCTGCTCCTGTGGAATTGTATGGATATGCGCAATTCAAAATATGTAAGCGAGCATCGTACGAGGCCGACAAAGTAAATATCACACGCGCCTCGGACGGGCTTGACAAACTTGCCGATGCGCATAAAATAAAGGTGGTAATGTCGCACGAAGGCTCCACAATAGCCCAAACACTTGTTTTGCAGTCGTACAGCAGCGATAATGCCGAATTTGGCTTGACAAGCGAGAAACTGGAACTACTGACAGGCGATTACACCATCATAGGATATTACATATATGACAAGCTGGATACAGAACTTTTGTCGGGAACAATAGACGACAATACGTTCACCATTGTGGCAGGCGGTTTGACAGTCAAAGAGGTCCCTGTGGATGTTTCTCCACGCGGTATGGCCTCTTTCCGATTGGTAAAAGAGTTTTTTGCCACACGTGCAGGGGAATATGCCGATTATCCTTTCGAGAATATAAAATTGGTCGATATTGTTGTTCAGAATACTTTTACACAGGAAAAAACCACTGTTGCCAAGGTTGCAGTGGAAACCACAGAGGATTTCCGCGACGGAACAGCCGACGAACAGCTGTATCCCGGCAAAAATGCCGAGACAACGTATGGCGTTTGCGACACCATTGTGTGGTTGAAAGCCGGCACATATAAGATTTGCGGATATACCACATATTCCGACAAAAAAGGAAAAAGCATCTTGGAAGTATCGACAGTGGTCGATGATGAAACATTTACCATCGAGGACAATGTGGAGACAAAAGAGGTGGAAGTACCTATATACCTATCGGAAACAGCGGAATACATTAAGGACTATATTGCTCTGAAAGAGATTTGGGAAGCCATGGATGGCGCTAATTGGAGCTATTCGGGCGAGGACGAAGTCGAGGGCTGTAATTGGAATTTTAACAAGGACATAGATTTATGGGGCAAGCAGCCGGGAGTACAACTCGACGGAAATGGGCGCGTGCGCACATTGTCCATTGCCGGAATGGGTGCAAAAGGCGTTCTCCCCGATGCCATAGGACAACTGTCGGAGCTTACTATATTGTCTCTCGGCAGTCATAGCGACAAACTCGGAGGGCATCTTTTCGAGAATGTAAGTGCCTCCATGAGCGAGGAGCAGAAAATGGATATGAGATATAGCTACGAGAGGCTTGTCCTTGAACGCGATTTTCGTTGCGGACTATCCGAGGATTGGCAAAAAACAATAGAATTAGATGCCAATTCCACTCCCATAGTAAAAAAGGGTATTTCGTTGAAAGGAATACAGTATGGCGACCTCACGAATGGTATAACAGGCATATCCAAGGCTGTTATGCGTCTTGTCAATCTGCAACAATTCTATATAGCAAATTCTCCTATAAAATACGAGGAGTTCTTCCGCGACATAGAACCCGAGTCGCCATTCTACGACAAACAGGACACGCTTACATGGAGCAATCTTAACAGCCTTACCGACCTCGAAATATATAACTGCCCCAATATGACAGCCCTGCCCATGGACATGCTTGCCGGGCTTCCCGAACTGCAACAGTTGAACGTGGCTTGTTGCACCGGTATATCGGGAGAACAGCTGAAAGCCGACTGGGAGGCACTGATAAAGGGTGCAAGCGGCTCCAAACTACAAATCCTATACTTAGGGTTTAATAACTTGGTGGAATTCCCCGAGTACGACTTACTGAAAAAAATGGAGAAACTTAGTTTGTTGGATTGCACAAACAACAAAATAGAAAAACTCCATCCATTTGGCAAGGGTGTGAATTTTGCCAAGATATATCTTGACAACAACGCTATAACCGAGATACCAACCGATGACGAAGGCTATTTCTGTGGCTTTACACAGATGGAAAGTTTTTCGTGCAGCAACAACAAGCTCACGCTCTTCCCCGATATATTCAATGCCAACTCCATATATGTGGGACAATCTATAAATCTGTCGTATAACCAAATAAGCGATTTCGAGAACGGCGATAATTTCAAAGGAGTGAACGTTACGCAGGTCGATTTATCGAATAACCGATTCGAGACGTTCCCCTCTATGCTGTTCAAGAAAAAATCGCCGCTCGTGCAGTTGATTCTTGCCGGAAACGGTATGAAGGAGATACCCGAGGGGGCATTAAAAGGCGAAAACACATATATGCTCGAAGTGCTGGATTTAAGCCATAACTATTTGAGCAAGCTGCCCGATGATTTTTATGCGGTTACATTGCCCTATCTCACAGGTATCGACCTGAGCTATAACCGATTTAAGAATTTCCCGACGGCACCGCTGAGTATTACCTCATTGCAGCGTTTCTTCATTCGTCATCAACGCGATGCAGATGGAAACCGTTGCCTCAGGGAGTGGCCCGTTGGCTTGTATCGCAGTCCTTCGCTTGCATTCTTCCTGATTGGCTCGAACGATTTGCGTAAGATAGAGGACACCCTGTCACCATATATCTACTATTTCGAAATAGCCGATAATCCCAATATTTCAATAGATGTGACAGACCTATGCCCGTATATCGAGGCTGGCATTTTAATGTTCATCTACGATAAGACACAGGATATAAGAGGATGCAGCTCACTTAATATACAGAATTAACAAAATGAATATATATAATATGATGAAATATTTGTTTAAGATAAGCTTGGGGCTTTTTCTTTGTTCAAGTTTTGTGGCATCGTGCAGCGATGACGACGAGGCTGCTTTTCAGGGCCTGAGAACCGACAAGGAGGAGATAACCGTTGCTGCCGAGGGTGGTCGCGAGCTGTTATTGGTTGAGTCGTCGGCGCAATGGGTGGCCACTGTGTCCGAGCCATGGGTGATGGTGTCGCCGGCTAACGGAACAGGTACAACCGAATGTACCGTCTCCATAGATACCACGTTGATAAGCGGTGTCAGGGATGCCGATATTCGTTTTGCAACAAAAAGTGGCGATGTCATAAATGTGACAGTGCACCAGACCGGTTTTGGCAAAGTTATAGCAGTCGAGGAGCCCGAGGGCGAGGTGTCGGCATCGGCTAAACCGGATGAACGTTATTACGAAACAAAAGTAACGGCAAATATTCCTTTCAGTGTAATGGTGGAATATCAGGGCGACGAGGCAGACTGGCTCACCGTCGATGAATTCGACACAGATTTCGACCGTGGTGCGCGTCCTCGTACCTTCAAACTGCGTTTTAATTGGAAAATGAATACAATGCCGCAGGAGCGCGTTGCCGTCATAAATTTTGTTCCGAAAAACGTCGATGACGTTCCCGAACAGCCGGCAGTGCTCACGCTGAAACAGAAAGCGGCTCTTCGCATCGAGGACAACAGACAAGGCGACTCCTTGGCTCTGCTCACTATCTTCGAACGTTTGAACTCGATGTCCGAGCCTTGGGATGCCAGCGAGAATATGCGCAACTGGAACAATGTGACACTATGGGAGGCAGGCGACAAGGATTTGCCATCGCCGCAGGCAGTCGGCCGCGTGCGCTCAGTTGCATTCATGCTTTTCAATATCGATGAGCCGTTGCCACAGGAGATAAAATATCTTAAATATCTCGAAAAATTCAGCATATCGAGCAATGTGAATACCATGCTTAAAAGTTTGGAGCTTGGCAAAGAAATATGCACCCTTAACCACCTGAAAGAACTGAAAGTGTTCTCGTATGGCCTTGTGAGTCTTCCCGATGAATTTAAGAATTTAGGCAAGACACTCGAATACCTCGACCTTAGTGCAAATAACTTTGTTTCAATCCCCGATATTCTGACCAAAGAGAACTTCCCAAAACTGAAATCGTTGGTGCTTGTATCGAACCGTCGTTGGAACATTCTGGATATGCGTCGTGCCGACGAGCATGAGGAGGGAATAGGTCTCTACCTGAATACAGCCGTAGATAATTCACTGCGTCGTTTGTTGCTATGGGACAGTTTGGAGGAATTGCGTCTGTCCAATAACTATATAGAAGGGCTGTTGCCCGACTTCAAGGTGGGCGAAGATGGCATTGAAGCCTATACACAGGCCGATGTCGATGCTTTTGGTGGCGACACAATACAATATCTTGCCGATAAGAGCATGCCCAAGGTGTTGCCCAACATGAAACGTCTGGCTATCAACCTGAACTTCTTTACCGGCAACCTGCCCGATTGGTTGCTATATCACCCATACCTGTTGGAGTGGGCACCCGATATTCTTATATTCAACCAACAGGAACAGGGCCGTAACTCGGCAGGCGATATTGTGCGTTTCGATAATACCCCTCTCAGTTTCGACTACTATTACGATGTGTTCCCGGGAACAAGAGATAAATATGAAATAAAAGAAGAATATTCTGAATGATTATGAAAAAGATATTATATGTTTTTGCCACGTTGTTGATGCTGGCAGCATGCTCCGACGATGCGCATGTGGATATTCCGCAACCCGATTCATCACAGACTGTTTTGCCCGACGAGGCCATCGAGGGCGAGATTTTGATAAAATTTGCTCCGGAACTCAGTGACATACTCGACGAAGCCTTGCAAACTCGTGCAGCGGGGGCGTGTGCCACCCGTTCGGGCCTTCCCTCGACCGACGAGGTTCTGGCTATTCTGGGTGCATATAGTTTCCAACGCGTATTCCCAGTGGACCCTGCTGTGGAGCAACGCACACGCGAGGCAGGATTGCATTTGTGGTATCAGGTAAAATTCGACAAGAATGTAAATCTCGAAGAGGCCATAGCGAAGCTGTCGGCTTTGGGCGAGATATCCAAATTGCAATGTAATCGCAAAATATATCGCTTGAATAATAAAAAGGCGCATCCCGTTGAAACGGGGAAAGCAACCGCCGAAAGAGCCCATGAGTATAAATTCAACGACCCGGGCTTGGGCAAGCAGTGGGGATATATAAACCATGGCTCATACGATTTCGAGCAGCCTTGGGCAAAAAGTATTGCGGGTTGCGATGTAGGATGCGACGAGGCTTGGGAACTATGCACCGGCGACCCCTCGATAATAGTAGCTGTCATGGACGAGGGCGTTATGTATAACCATCCCGACCTTGCAGCCAATATGTGGGTGAACGAGGGCGAGGTCCTTGGTTCCGACGAGGATGCCGACAATAACGGATACAAAGGCGACAAGCATGGATATAACTTTGCCACAGACAGAGGATACATTGCCACAACCGGCTCGGGCGACTCGGGACACGGCACCCATGTAGCAGGTACAATAGCTGCTGTAAACAATAACGGTATAGGAGTGAGCAGCGTAGCCGGCGGTAATGCCGCCACAGGCGAGCAGGGTGTGAAAATTATGGCTTGTCAGATATTCGACGATAGCAACAGTGCAACGGTGCTCATGGAGTCGAAAGGCGTGAAGTATGCAGCCGATAATGGAGCCACCATACTGCAATGCAGCTGGGGTTATATGTCCCCCGACGCCAATCCCATCTTGGGATTTACCCCCGGACCGGCAAGCGTCGAGGAGTGGGAGGCTATGTATCCGCTCGAAAAAGAGGCGTTCGACTATTTCTTGAAGAATGCCGGCTCGCCTAACGGAGTAATAGAGGGCGGTATCGTTGTCTTTGCAGCGGGAAATGAATTTGCCTCATCGGCCTCGTTCCCCGGAGCCTATTCCAAATTTGTTTGCGTTTCGGCATTGGCAGCCGATTACACACCCGCCACATACACCGACTACGGCATCGAAATCGACCTGTCGGCACCCGGCGGCGATGGTGACTACTATGGCGAGGTTGGCAGTTCCGAGGAGTGCGAGGGCATGATATATTCCACATTGGTTGTCGATGGCAAACCGTCGTATGGATACTATGAAGGCTCCTCCATGGCATGCCCGCATGTGTCGGGTGTAGCTGCGCTGGGCTTGTCATACGCCGCAAAATTGCGTCGCCATTTCAAAGCCGAGGAGTTCGTGGAGCTCATGTACGAGACAGCCACCGACATAGACAGCTATTTCACAGGCGAGAAACTATCGCATTACATGCATACATCGCCCGGTTCATCGGCAACAAAAACCGACCTTACAAAATATATAGGCAAAATGGGACGTTTGGTCGATGCAGGAGCACTGCTCAGAGCCATCGAGGGAGCAGGCAAGGATATGAAACTTCCCAATATATACATTGCGCCCGACGAGGAGAACCTCATCGCATTGGATAGGTTCTTTGTAAATGGCGAGGAATTGACATATTCATGCTCCGTAGCCAATGCCGAAATAGCAGAGGCTGCAATAGAGGCGACCACCCTGCGCGTGAAAGCAAAAACGGTGGGAAGCACCCAAATAACCATAGTGACAAGCGGCGGAGCCGAGCAGACGATAACAGTCACCGTGCGTGACGGAGCTTCGGACAGCGGTTGGTTATAGACAAAGGTATGCGTTATATATTTTTACTATGTCTGTCGCTTGCAGTGTGTGGAACAACGCTCCATGCACAACGCAAACAGTTGTCGAGGGCTGCTGTCGATTCGTTACGCGCACTGAAAAATACCGACAACACCGTCTCGGCATTGCAATTCGCCATTGATAAAATAGATATGGGTGCGATGTTCGAAACCGACAGCGCAAAGGAACTTAAATTCTTTTTCAAGAATATAAGCGATGACGTTGTGAAAATATCCAAGGTGACAACAAGCTGTGGCTGTACGGCTGCCCATTACAGTACCGATGATATTCCGGCAGGGGCAGGCGGCGTCATTACAATAAAATTTAATCCGCAGGGGCGCGACGGCACCGTTGACACCGATGCTTTTGTCTATTTGCAAGGCAACCCGAACAGACCGTCGGCAAGGCTTGTCATTATAGGCAATGTGGTGGCAGTCGATCAGTGGGAGCGGTATCCGGTGGCCATGGGGCAGTTGCGGCTTAAAAGAAAAACCGTAAAATTAGATGCAATAGAGACAAGTGCCACCATGCGTGCCGAACGCATAGCCTGTGTAAACGCAGGCGTGACACCAATCAGCGTACATGCAAAACTGAAACCGGCATATATGCAAATAGCCACCGAGCCGTCGGTGTTGCAGCCCGGCGAGGAGGGCGACCTCATAATATCGGTCGATTGTGGAGAAATCCATAGCATCCCCGGCGACACCATACGACTGAAAGTCCCCATCGAGGGAGTGACCTGTCGTCCGTCGGTGCGCACATTGGATATTACGCTATATAAGAAAAAAATAAAAACGAAAACAGATAAAAAAAATGAATGTAAAAGTAGTATTTAGAACATTGGTACTATCTGTCCTGATGTTGGGCGCAAATGCATGCTCCGATGACAATTCCGAGGTACCGTCTCCTTCGCTCGATGTAACCCCGGCAAACATAGCAGGAACATGGAAATTGGTTGAATGGAACGGAAACGATATTGCACAAGGAACATACTGCTATATCGTCTTCAACCGCAGAGAGAAAACCTTCCAAATGTATCAGAAATTCGATAGCATGTATCCTCGATACATAACAGGAAAATACTCCATCGACGAGGATAAGAACCACGGATATATCATAAGTGGGGAATATGACTATGGCAACGGTCTATGGAACCATTCATATATCGTAACCGAGCTATATCCTTCGGGCACCATGACGTGGACGGTAAAAGGCAATCCAAGCGACGTAAGCCGTTACGAGCGTTGCGAAAATATCCCCTCCGAGGTTATCGAAGAGACAAAATATCTCGAATAAAAGGCACACAACAAGGAATTTGGCGTCTGAAAAGCATATAATTTTTTAAAAAACGCCAAATTCGTGTTAAAAAAAAGAGAATCGAAACCTTTTTAATGAAATAAATTTGTTAATTTTGCACAGTCAATAATCCAATGGGCAATCTTAGCCCATGTCGGAACCAATCTAAATTATATATTTCCAAAGGTAGCTGCATACATAACAATGCAGTCGCATATTCGAATTTATGTATCATATTGAACAGTTGAGAAGCAAGGATTTGCAGGAATTGCAATCCATTGCCAATGAGTTAGGAGTTAAAGGAGTTAAATCATTAGAGCGTGACGCCTTGATATACAGAATATTAGACGGGCAAGCTCTTCAACGTAGCCAGTCGGGTGCGCCGGCAGTTGTAAAAGAGGAAAATCGTATGAACAGACGTAATCATCGACGCAATCGAATACAACCCGATGCCGCTGCAAAAGTATATACAGCCACAGGCGACAAGGCTGTTAAACTCGACAAGAACGAGCCAAAAAGAAATCAAGAAGAAGCGGCTCCCTTATTTTCCGATATAAATATTGAAAAAACAGATAAAGCGGTTGTTGAAACCAAGAATGAGGCTCCCGTTGCAAAGCCGGTTGTGATGCCTGATACACCCGAAACAGTGGCAGCCCCCGAAGAGGCTGTTCCCGCTCCCAAAAAGCGCGGACGCAAACCAAAGGTAAAAGAAGAGGCCGCAACCGACATGCAACAAACCGAGGATGCAGCCGCAACAACCGAAAACGAAGCAGCCTCGCCCGCCGCACCTAAAAAACGCGGACGTAAGCCAAAAGCAAAATCGAACGCAGCCGAGGAAACCATGACACCCGTTGCAGAACAGGCCGAAGCCGTAGCAACTGAGCAGGCATCCCCCGCGCAAGAGACCGATGGCGAGGCATTTGTGCCCATCGAAGAATTGCAAAGCGACAAGAGCGAAGTTCCGGCCGAGCTGATAGGAAAATTTGAGAAACGTGCTGAACAGCAAAACAATAATCAAAAAAACGACCGCCAAGCACGTCGTCAGCGTTTCGACAAACAACGCGATAACAGCGAAAACAGCGAGCCGGCACCCCAACAGCAATATGATTTTGCCGATATACTAAAAGTAGAAGGCGTGTTGGAGATAATGCCCGATAATTACGGTTTCCTACGTTCATCGGACTATAACTATCTTGCCTCGCCCGACGATGTATATGTGTCACAAAACCAAATAAGACTCTACGGACTTAAAACCGGCGATGTAGTCGAGGGTATCATACGTCCGGCAAATGCAGGCGAGAAATATTTCCCCCTCGTAAAAGTAAACAGAATAAACGGCCTTGCGCCGGAATTGGTGCGCGACCGCGTATCGTTCGACAACTTGACCCCTCTGTTCCCCGAAGAAAAATTCACACTATGCAATGGCTCGTACGACAATTTGTCGGCACGCGTAGTGGATATGTTCTCGCCCATAGGCAAGGGACAACGCGGCCTCATCGTTGCCCAGCCCAAGACAGGTAAAACAATGCTGTTGAAGGATATAGCAAATGCCATTGCAGCCAATCACCCCGAGGCCTATATGATAATGTTGCTCATAGATGAACGCCCCGAGGAGGTGACAGACATGGCACGCAGCGTTAATGCCGAAGTCATTGCATCGACCTTTGACGAACCGGCAGAACGCCATGTGAAGATAGCCGGAATTGTGCTCGAAAGAGCAAAACGAATGGTGGAATGTGGCCACGATGTCGTTATCTTCCTCGACTCCATAACCCGCCTTGCCCGCGCCTATAACACAGTGTCGCCTGCATCGGGAAAAGTCCTTTCGGGTGGTGTCGATGCAAATGCCCTGCACAAGCCCAAGCGTTTCTTTGGCGCAGCGCGTAACATAGAAAATGGAGGCTCGCTCACAATAATAGCAACAGCCCTCATCGACACCGGCTCAAAAATGGACGAGGTCATCTTCGAGGAGTTCAAAGGAACCGGTAATATGGAGCTCCAACTCGACCGTACATTGAGCAACAAACGTATATTCCCGGCAGTGAATATAGTGGCATCGAGCACACGACGCGACGATTTGCTGCACGACAAACACACGCTTGACAAAATGTGGATATTGCGCAAGTATCTTGCCGATATGACATCGCTCGAAGCCATGGAATTTGTCAAGGACAGGCTCGAAAAGACAAAAGACAACGAGGAATTCCTACTGAGCATGAATTCATAAAAAAAACGAACACCTGCAAGGGTGTTCGTTTTTTTTATGAAATTTGTTCCAATATTAGAACGGGAGGTCATCGGCCTCGTTCTGCACGTTGAAATCGGCGGGTGATACTTTGGGAGCACTTACTGCGGGAGCATCAACCGGGGCTGCCACAGGAGCACCACGCTCTACTCTCCATGCTCTGATATCATTGTACCAACGGCCGTTATATTCGCGGGCATTAATATCGAATGACACTGTCATTTCTTCGCCCACCTGTATATTGAACTGTGATATTTTGTCTGCTCCAAAAACATTGAAACATATTTTACGAGGGTATTGCTCGTGTGTTTCAATAACATACTCCTGCATTTTCCACTCGTTTCCTGTCTTAGATACACCGCCTCTTTCGGGCAGCACTGCAATGATTTTTCCTGTAATTTCCATTGGGCTTATAAATTTTATCCAAATATTTGGCGAATGTAGTTCTTTTATTCGAAAAAAACGAGATTTTTGTCCCATTTTTAATAAATAAAAACAGTTTCTTTCTTTGTATTGCGACCACTTTGCATTATCTTCGCATCATAGAATATTATGCGTTTGCGCAGTCGAAAATTTAAACATAGACAAAAACATTAAAAAAATAATATTATGAACTTTACAGTATCAAGTTCCCAATTATCATCGCGTTTGCAGACTATAAGTCGTGTAATTAACTCAAAAAACACAATTCCTGTGTTGGATTGTTTCCTGTTTGAGTTACAAGGGACAAAACTTACTCTTACAGCATCGGACCCCGATAACACCCTGAATACATCGTTCGAGGTTATCGAATCGTCCGAGGATTTCAGTTTTGCTGTTTCGTCTAAAATTCTTATCGATTCGTTAAAAGAAATTTCGGAACAGCCACTGCGTTTCGAGGTGAACAAAGAGACGTTGGAGCTCACCATCTACTACCTTAATGGTAAATACAGCATGGTGGGACAAAATGCCGACGAGTACCCCTCGGCTCCCGTTCTTGGCGAGGAGGCAGTAAAAATATCTATCCCCAACCGCGTGTTGTCGAGCGGTATTTCCTGCTCGCTTTTTGCTGCTGCCGATGACGAGGTTCGTCCCGTCATGTGTGGCGTTTATTTCGATTTTACTCCCGAGAATGTGACATTTGTGGCTTCCGACGGTCACAAACTGGCTCGTTGTCGCGATTATTCTGTTACCGGCGCCGAAAAATCGGCATTCATATTGCCCAAAAAGCCGGCAACACTGTTAAAGAACCTTCTGGGCAAAGACGAGCAAGAGGAAGTGGCTGTCGAATTCGACGGACGTTTTGCCACATTCACTATGGGCGAGTATGAATTGGTGTGCCGCCTGTTGGATGGCCGTTATCCCAACTACAACGCCGTAATACCGCAGAACAATCCTCACAAACTAACCGTGGACCGTGCAGCCTTGATAGGCACACTGCGTCGTGTGGCAATATTCTCGTCGCAAGTGAGCCTCATTAAACTGCATATAGAGAGCGGCAAGATTGTTATCTCGGCACAAGACACCGATTTCTCTACCTCGGCCGAGGAGAGCCTCACATGCAGCTACGAGGGCATGCCCATGAACATAGGATTCAGAGCATCGTTGCTTATAGATATGCTGAATAATATCCCGGGACAAGATGTTATTGTGGAACTTGCCGACCCCTCCCGTGCAGGTGTCATTGTTCCGGCCGAGCAAGCCGAGAACCAAGAACTGCTGATGCTGTTGCTTCCCGTTATGATTACCGAATAATCATAGTAGATAGTTATCGCATGAAACTAAATCTGAAAATACCAATAATCTTTTTCGACTTGGAGACGACCGGTGTGGACGTCTCCAAGGATCGTATTGTGGAGATATGCTATATAAAAGTTTTCCCCAATGGCAACGAGACATCGCGCACCATGCGTATAAACCCCGGTATGCACATTCCAGAGCAGTCATCGGCTGTGCATGGTATCACCGATGACGATGTAAAGGATTGCCCGTTGTTCAAGGATGTAGCCAAGGAGATAGCCAACGACTTCGAGGGGTGTGACATAGCCGGTTTCAACTCGAACCGTTTCGACCTGCCTATGCTTGCCGAGGAATTCCTGAGGGCCCATGTCGATATAGACCTGAGCCGTCATCGTGCAATAGACGTACAGGTTATTTATCATAAATTGGAGCAGCGCACATTGTCGGCGGCATACAAATTCTATTGTGGCATGGAACTGCAAAATGCACATAGCGCACTTGCCGACACTCGTGCAACCTACGAAATACTAAAAGCACAGCTCGATAAATATCCCGAGGATTTGCAGAACGACATGGAGTATCTGTCGAAGTACTCATCGTTCACGCGCAATGTCGATTTTGCAGGCAGAATAGTGTATGACGATAACAACAACGAAATATTCAATTTCGGAAAATACAAAGGCGAGCGCGTCGATGCCGTATTGCAACGCGACCCCGGTTACTATTCATGGATGATGAATGGCGACTTCCCGTTAAACACCAAACAGGTGCTTACAAAAATAAAACTGAAAAAATACGGAAAATAAAGAATATACCAAGAACATCATGCAACTGAAAGGAAAGAAAATTGTGCTGGGGATAACAGGGAGCATAGCGGCCTATAAGGCTGCAATCCTTGTGCGTTTGTTGGTCAAAGCCGGTGCCGAAGTACAGGTGGTAATGACGCCGTCGGCCAAGGAGTTCATAACGCCACTGACGCTGTCGGCACTATCGGGACGCCCTGTGCTATGCGATTTCTTTTGTTCGGGCAACGGTGTGTGGAACAGTCATGTGGAGCTTGGGCTATGGGCCGACGCCATGATAGTGGCTCCTGCAACAGCCTCCACCATAGGAAAAATGGCACATGGCATTGCCGATAATCTTCTTGTGACAACATATTTGTCGATGAAGGCCCCTGTTTTTGTAGCCCCTGCAATGGATTTGGATATGTACTCTCATGCAACCACGCAAAGCAACCTGAGTATATTGACAAACAACGGTAATTATATATTGGAGCCGGCCTCGGGCGAACTGGCCAGTCATCTAAGCGGTAAAGGACGCATGCAGGAACCCGAATATATACTATCCCGGTTGCAAGAATATTTTGCAGGCGACAAAGCACTTGCCGGCCGTAAAATACTTATAACAGCAGGCCCTACCTACGAAAAAATAGACCCGGTACGTTTCATCGGCAACTATTCATCGGGCAAAATGGGGTTTGCAATAGCCAATGAATGTGCCATGCAAGGTGCCGAGGTTACGCTTGTTGCCGGTCCTGTGGCCTTGGACACTCCGCACCCCTCAATAAAACGTGTCGATGTGGAGTCGGCTCAACAGATGTACGATGCCTCGACAAAAATTTTTCCACAATGCGATGCCGCCATACTATGCGCCGCAGTTGCCGACTATTCGCCTGTTGCAGCCGCCGACAAAAAAATAAAACGCACAGCCGACGGCATGACATTGGAATTAAAATCGAACCCCGACATAGCAGCCGAGTTGGGAAGGCAGAAAACCGAAAAACAGCTGCTGGCAGGTTTTGCGTTGGAGACAAACAACGGCGAATTCCACGCCAAGGAGAAGCTGGACAAAAAAAATCTTGATTTTATTGTCCTAAACTCCTTGGAAGACGAAGGAGCGGGCTTTGCCGTAGATACAAACAAAATAACTATAATTGACAAAGAGAAAACAAGCGAGTATCCATTGAAGAGTAAAAAGGATGTTGCTCGCGACATTGTATCATACCTAAAAAGCCTTTTTTTGTTCCTGCTCCTGTTCATGGCAGTTCCGCAAACCAATGCTCAGGAGCTGAATGCAACGGTTAGCCTTAATTCCTCGAAAGTACAAGGCACCAATACCGAGGTATTTACCGTGCTTGGCGATGCACTCACCGAGTTCATAAACAACCGCAAATGGACAAACTACGCCTACGAGGAGTACGAAAGAATAGCATGCAATTTCACATTCGTCGTCGATGCCTATTCCGATGACGGTTCCTTCACCTGCTCGTTAATGGTGCAGGCTTCGCGTCCTATATTTGGCTCCACATACTCATCTACAATATTCAAATACGAGGACAAGGCCATCAATTTCAGCTATCAACCATACGACCGCTTAGATTTCAACGAGGACAACTTGGACAACAACCTGACAGCGGTGATAGCCTTCTATGCCTACATAATAATAGGCATGGATATGGATACCATGGGCGAGCTTGGTGGCAGCGAGTTTCTTAACAAGGCACTCAACATAGCCAACAACGCGCAGATGATGAGCGATGCGGGTTGGCGTGCCGGCAGCAACGAAAACAACAGATATACGGTCATCGACGACTACATGAACGGAGCAATGGAGCCCCTTCGTCAGCTAATGTATAAGTATCATCGTTTGGGTTTGGACACCATGTTCAAAAACGCCGACGAAGGTCGCAAAATAATAACAGAATGTATTGCAATGCTCAAAACGGCCTACGATAATCGTCCATTGGCATATATAACAAAGCTATTCACAGAGTACAAAAAAGAGGAACTTGTGAATGTGTACTCCAACGAGGGCGGCAGCGAGGAAAAAAACAGCGTTGTTGAGGTGCTCTACGAGATAAGCCCGTCGCAGTCCGACGCATGGGATATGATAAAAAAGAGTGCCTTGTAATAATTCTTGTATATTATGTTGAAACATCTTAGTATAAAGAATTTTGCTCTTATAGACAGCCTCGAAATAGATTTTGTCTCGGGTTTTTCGGTCATTACAGGTGAGACCGGAACAGGAAAATCTGTTTTTTTGGGTGCAGTGTCCATGTTGCTTGGTCAGCGTTCCGACACAAAGGCCGTTCGTGAGGGAACCGACCGTTGTATCATAGAAGGTTATTTCGACCTATCGGCATTTGCATTGCAGGAGTTTTTCGAAGCTAACGACCTTGAATACGATGCAACGGAGTGTATCATACGTCGGGAATTATCGGCAACAGGACGCAGCAGGGCGTTTGTGAACGATTCCCCGGTGCCGGTGTCGTTATTGAAAGAACTTGGAGCCAAACTCATTGATATACACTCGCAACATCAGAATTTGCTGTTGGCAGACAAAAATTTTCAGATAGATATTCTGGACCGTCTCTCGAACAACAGCGACGAACTTGCCAAATATAAAAACTCGTATAAAAAATATTGCGAGGCAGCAAAAAAACTCGAACAGCTGAAAGCAACCTTGGCACGAAGCAAGGACGACGAAGAGTGGCTCAGATATCAGCTGGAACAAATAGACAACGAATCGTTCAGCCATGGCGAACAGGAAGAATTGGAGCAAGAACAATCCGAGCTGGCACATGCCGAGGAGATACAAGGCTCGCTATATGCCGCGTTGAACATAATAGAGGGCGACGATAACTATAATATGGTGCAATCCCTTCGCGAAGCGGCAAACACCATAGCGCGTATAGCAGAACACTACCCTATGGCCCAAGAACTATCGGAACGTATAGAATCCGTAGGCATCGAGCTGAAAGATTGCAGCGACGAACTACGTGCAAATGCCGACAAGGTAGTATTTGCACCCGATAGGCTTGAATGGGTGGATGCACGCCTTACACGCATCTACGACATGGAGCGTAAACACAAAGTCACATCGTTGAACGAGCTGTTGGCATTGGCCGAGGATTACCGCGCCCGTCTGTCGCAGATAGATAATGGCGACGAGGAGATAAAGTCGCAAGAAAAACTATGCAACGCGCTCCACAAGGATATGGAGCAGTTGGCATCGGTGGTGACAAAAAAACGCAAAACGGCTGCCATGCAACTGCAACAGGAGATAACAGCCATATTGGTAACGTTGGGCATGCCCCTTGTTCGCTTCAATGTAGAATTCTCCGAATTGCCCAAACACACCAATACAGGTATTGACGCAGTCACATTCCTATTCTCGGCAAATAGCATAAGCCCCTTGCAACCCCTGTCCGATGTAGCATCGGGCGGTGAAATGTCGCGTGTCATGTTGGCCCTTAAATCGCTCATAGCAGGCAACACCAAGCAACCTACGCTTATATTCGACGAAATAGACACCGGAATATCGGGCATACTTGCAGAGCGCATGGGCCTGTTAATGAAAAAAATGGGCGAAGCGGACAGGCAGGTACTCAGTATCACCCATTTGCCACAAGTGGCAGCCTTGGGTTCCACACACTACAAAGTGTACAAGGAGGAGACGCCCTCGGGCACCCGTACAAACATAATACGTATCGACGGCGACGAACGAGTGCGCGAGATTGCACAAATGTCAAGCGGCGAACTGCTCACTGATGCAGCCATAGCCAACGCCCGTCTATTACTTGGAAAACAATAAAATACAATATATGATAAGTGCAAATGAAATGATATTCGGCGTCAGGGCTGTACTCGAAGCCTTGGAAGCCGGGAAAGAGATAGACAAGATACTTGTAAAACGCGATATTCAAAGCGAACTGTCGCGCGAACTTTTTGCCGCGCTCAAAGGCAGCACAGTGCCCGTTCTACGCGTACCGGTGGAGAAACTCAACCGCATAACACGCAAAAACCACCAAGGTGTCATTGCTTTCATTTCGGCTGTGGAGTATGCCCATGTCGATACGCTTGTTCCCACGTTGTACGACGAGGGCAAATTGCCATTCCTTGTTCTGCTCGACGGCATTACCGACGTGCGTAATTTCGGTTCGATAGCCCGCACATGCGATTGCGCCGGCGTCGATGCCATAATTCTGCCCTCGCACAACAGTGTGACAGTGAACGCCGACGCAGTAAAAACATCGGCAGGAGCCTTGCACACCCTGCCAGTCTGTCGCGAGAAAAACATCACCGAGACACTTAAATACCTGAAAGAGTCGGGAATACGTATTGTATGTGCCACCGAGAAAGGCACCAAAAGCTATACCAAAAGCGATTACACCGAGCCGGTATGTATTGTGATGGGTGCCGAGGACACCGGAATACCTGTGGAGCACTTGCGTTTGTGCGACGATTGGGTGTCTATACCGCAATATGGCAATATCGAGTCGTTGAACGTATCGGTGGCAACAGGTGTTATATTATACGAGGCAGTGCGCCAACGCCATCATCAAGATTAAAAACCCATTTTTCTGAAATGAAATTATCGAGTATCATAATATTTCTGTTCGTTTTTATAGGCGCCACACACGCCGCAAAAGAGCCAAAGAGCGTAGCCAACGCTCGTAAATCGGTGGTTAGTGTATTGACATACAAAGATGGCACCTTGCTGCGCAGTGGAACAGGCGTTTTTGTGGGTGATAACGGCGAAATATTATCGTCATACTCCTTGTTTGTAGATGCCGACAGCGCGGTTGCCATAGATGTATCGGGTGTTGTCCGCCGCATAACACGCGTGGTGGGAGCCGATGATATGTACAATTGCATAAAAGTCAGGGTGCCATGGGACAAGAAAATATCATCGCTAACGCTTAGCAACCATGCTGCACAAGAAAACGACAAATTGTATCGCGTGCTGTACGGAGCAAAAAAGAGCGGTGCCATAAATGAAATCACAGTGTCCGAGGTAAATACCGTATCGGGATGTCCCTATTACACATTCTCCTCGCCCATGCAGGAGCGTTTTCTTTCGGCACCTGTTGTAAATGTCGAGGGGTTGCTCGTTGCCCTAATGCAACCGGTGGCGCATAACGACAGCATACAAAGCTATGCTTTGGGTGCGTCATTTGCCAACAGGCTCGGTGCTACCGCGCTCACCTATGGCCACGACAAATATAGCAAGATAAGCATCCCCCTTGCCTTGCCCACCGAGCAGAAGGAGGCACTTACCACACTATATCTGTTGCAAGCAGGAGCATACACCGGCAATGCAGCGCGTTTTCAAACCGCAGTTGCCGACTACAATGCAGCCTATGAGAAAAGCCACGAGGGCCATATGATGCTCGCAGAATATTATGTATATGCCGAAAACGACTTCGACAGAGCACGTCGCGAATGGACACAGGCACTTGTAAACAGCGATAAGCATGCCGAGATATATTATAACATATCCAAGATTTTCGGAGTGGCAGCCACCGACACAGCAAGCGACACGAATATAGCCCTATCCTATGTCGATAGTGCGCTTACCTATATAGACAAAGCATTGATAAATTCCAATGAGCCTTTGTATGTCATGCACAAAGCCGAACTGCTTTATGCCAAGGGCGATTACGCCTCGGCATTCGAGAACTATGCCGCCCTTACTACAAGCGACTTGGCGGGTGCCGAACTGTTTGCATCGGCAGCCAACTGCAAGAACGCACTTGGCGAGTACGACGTCGCCGTCACATACATGGACAGCGCGGTAGCCACATTCGGTGCACTCCCGGTCTCGGGCATGGCACCATATATAATAGAACGCGCTTTGATAAAACATCGTGCAGGGCGTGCACGCGAGGCTGTACTCGATTATAACACCTATGCCTCGTTGCGCGGCAGCAATTTAAATGCCCGTTTCTATTTCATACGCGAACAAGCCGAGTACGATGCCAAGATGTTCCAACAGGCACTTGACGATATTGACATTGCCATACAAATGATGCCCCAAGAACCTATGTTCCTCATAGAAAAAGGACGCGTATGCTTCCGTGTCAAATTGGTCGATGAGGCTATCGAGGTGCTGCTGAAAGCCAAGGAATTGGCCGGTGAAAACCCCGATGTCTATTATATGCTTGCGCGATGCTATATGGTTAAGAACGACAACGAACGTGCCAAGGAGTATATGCTCATGGCACATAAATATGGGCATTACGACGCAGAGTCCAAACTGAAAGAATTAGAAAAATAGCCTTTTTCTATTCGGCATCCCATTTTATATATAGCACGTTCTTTGTTTTTCGCGAGACACAGAACGGCATTGCGGGACGCTCGTTCACAAGCCACACAATGGTGTCGTGTGCATCTACCACTGCCAGCTGTCTGCTTTTTTCAAGCACATCGAATTTTTTGTCCGTCATGTAGTCGCTCACCAATTTACTGCCACGCATGCCGAAGGGAACAAATCTGTCGCCCTCCTTCACGTTGCGCACCATCAATGGAAGAGCCAATGTGTCGGCATCGAGCATTGCAATATCTGTTGATTTTATTATACAGCCATCGTATGGGGCACACGACGTCTCTATTTTGCCGTATGGCAGGGCTGTTTTTCCGTTCAGCGGCAGTTCGGTGCATATATCGTTGCTCCCATTGATTTTGGTTATCAGCAATTTTTTACGGTCTTTTATAACTTCCCACCCCTTGCCATAAAAACGCTTGCATCCATCGCTATCGATGCTACGCAATATATTGCGGGCCTGTACGGCATTAAAGCCAAGTGGCGATAAAATTTCATATAGCACAGTTTCGGGCAACAATTCTTTTTTTAGAGCATCCACGTCTATTACGTTCTTGCTCATAACCCTCTCTATGCACTCGCTTATATGTTTGTCGTATATAATTTCGGCTGTCGAAATATTCTCGGCTGTCGATGCTATATTATCCAACGCCGCAGGATTTATCTGTTGCATCAGTGGGATAATGTCCAAGCGTATCTTGTTGCGCATGTACTCGTTTTCGAGGTTGGTGCTGTCGGTGACATACTCCAAGCCATTACATTCGATATATTTTATGATATCCTTCCTGTCAACCGAAAGCATTGGGCGCACTATATAACCGTTTTTTGGACGTATGCCATGCAACCCCCTTATGCCTGTTCCACGAATAAGGTTCAGGAGCACAGTCTCGGCACTGTCGTCGCGGTGATGTGCCACTGCTATACATTGTGCATCGTTCTCTTTTCGCTCTTTTTCGAATACATCGTACCTGAGTTCTCGCGCAGCCATCTCGATAGAGAGTCTTTTCTCCTTGGCATACTGTTGTGTGTCGAAGTCTATGACTTTTAGCGGAATATTCAATTTATCGCATAATTGTCGCACAAATTCCTCGTCGCGCATACTCTCCATTCCTCGCAAATGGAAATTACAATGAATGGCACAACAATTATATCCCAATTTCCATAGTATATGCAACATGGCCACCGAGTCGGCTCCGCCGCTCAGTGCAACAATGAGCTTGTCCTTAGGAGCTATCAGCCCATGTCGTTCTATGTATTCCGAAACCTTTTTTATCATCTATTTTGTTTTACGCATGCGAATATAGGAGTAAAAGTCGGAATTTTGTTGCTTTATATTAAAAAACTATCTTCTTTTTTTGCTGTTAGCAAAAATGTTCCTATCTTTGCGCGTGAAAAGCAGCGACACTGCCGCTTGGTACCTTGGATGAGTGGCTTAGTCAGCGGTCTGCAAAACCGTGTACGGCGGTTCGAATCCGCCAGGTACCTCAAACGCTCCCCATTGGGGAGCGTTTTTTATGTATATGGCTCATGTGGAGTGCAAGTGTATGAAAATATAAATGCTGTTGCCAAGTAAAAAAGTATAGCAACGTATATTACATATAATCTTAAATCGCCACCCTTTGTAGCAACCCTTTGTATTATAACAACCCCTTTGTGGCCCTTCCTTGTGCCACCCTTTATAACCGCCCTTTGCAGCGCCCCCTCTTGTAGCCATTCCTTGTGCTACCCTTTATAACCACCCTTTATAACTGCCCTTTGTAGCACCCCCCCTTGTAGCCACCCCCCTTTTAGGAATTTGATTTGGCGATTATAGATTGGAAACGCACGCAAAAACAGTGTTCACCGTTCATGAAGCTATATGTAACCGCAAAGCCATAGTAGCGGCATATTGAATGTACCAAGGCCAAACCAAGACCGGTGGAATTGCTGTTCCCGCTGTGATAGAAACGTTCAAAAATGCGACTGCCGTCGAGGGCTGTTTGTCCGTTGTTATAGACCCGCAATTCCCTATTCATAAGCGTCACCCTTACAGCAGCCCCCGACGAAGAGTGTTGGTAGGCATTTTTAAGCAGGTTGGTGACGAGCGTCCTTGCCAGCGAGTCGTTCATCCCCACCACGTAGCTATGAGGTAATTGCATGTGTAGCGCGACGTTACGGTCGGAATATATGTCGCTGTATATCTCCGCTTCGCTTTTAAGCAATGCCACCATGTCCACAGGTGCCGACTCGGGAAACTGTCCGTTGTCTATCTTGGTGAGCAGAAGCAGTGTCCTGTTAAGCCGCACTATGGAGCCCAGCGTGTGCTGTATCTTCGATATTTCCATATATTGCTCCTCGGTGAGCGATGTATTGTCCACAAGCCATTCCAGCCTGTTGCCTATTACCGCCAACGGCGTTTGCAGTTCGTGCGAGGCGTTGTCGATGAACTGTTTCTGCCTACCGAAATGCTCCTCGGCACGCGACATGGCCAAGCGGGCCGCCATACTCAGTTTATGGAACTCCACTACCGAAGAGTCGGGGATAGGTTCTATTTTCCTACCCGGGACATAGCGGTCGAGCCATGCCAGCAGCGCATACAAAGGACGCATGCTGTTATAGAATATCAATGTGGCAACAAGCAGGGTGCTTATGACAAGTACGGCATAGAGCACTATGATATGCCAGAATATGGCACTTAGCAAGTCGTCGCGCTCGAACGTGGGCATTGCAACCGTCAGTTTGTACATGTTGTCACTATCGTCCATGAATATGGTGGTGAGCACGCGTGCCGGCTCGGTGTCGTCTTGCTCCGGTATATACACCATCTCGTCGTGGAATGTCATGCTGGGCTCGACGTCGCCCCTATTCTCTATTAGTTCTATGCTGTAACTGTTGTTCGAGCCGTTGTTTGGTGGTGGCAATGGTACTCCGGCAAGCTGTTTACGTATTATAAGTTCGGCATATTCCACAAGACTGTCGTCCGACTCGTCGTTTATCTCCTCGACCATTGTATAGTAGAATATCACTGCCCACAACGTCACTATGGGCAGCAGTATCAATGCCAAGCGGGATGCAAGTTTATATATTAGTCTCATCGCTTTCGGTTAGTTTATATCCAAAGCCATATACGGCTTTTATGTTTACGGTTGCTCCGGCCTCGGTAAGTTTCTTACGCAAATTTTTTACCTGTGCATATACGAAACTGAAATTATCGGCCATATCGACATGGTCGCCCCACACGGCCTCGGCAAGCACAGCCTTATCGACTATATGGTTGGGCCGTTGCAGGAAATAGAGCAATATATCGAATTCTTTTTTTAGCAGTGGGATGTCGTTACCCCCTATGCTTGCCCGGCGACTGTGAACATCGAGCGATATGTTACCGGCTGTCATTACTTTGTTCACCGAGGCATTGCCACGCCTAAGCACACTGCGTATGCGTGCCAATAGTTCTGCCATGTAGAATGGTTTGGCAAGATAATCGTCTGCACCCAGTTCCAACCCCTCGACCTTGTCGTCTATGGAGTCGCGTGCCGATATTATTATTACTCTGTCGCCTTTTCCAAGCTCTTTTATGTGCCTGAGCAGCTGCAAACCGCTGCCGTCGGGCAACATTATGTCGAGCAATATACACTCGTAGTTGTAGCCGGCTATTTTATCCTGTGCGCTGAACAGTGTTGCCGCTGTTTCCACAATATATCCCTCGGCACGAAGCGCTCGCGTCATTATTTCGCGTAACGACTCGTCGTCTTCTATTACCAACAGTTTCATGGTTTTTCTGTTTTATTTTTGTTTGCAGCCATTTGTGTTTATATGGACGGCCCGATGCAAATCCATACGTTTTTGTGTTGGCAAGTTAGTTCCCTATTCTGAAAAGAAAATGAAAAACGGTTGTTTTTCTACAACTGTTCGACAAGTTCAAAGTCCAATTGTTTTCTGTCGAGGTTTGCGCGTATTATTCGCACGCGCACCGCATCGCCTATCGTATATTTGCGATGACTGCGACGCCCCACAAGGCAGTAATTGGCATCGTCAAATTCGTAGTAGTCGTCTTGCAAAGTACGCAGCGGTATCATGCCCTCGCATTTGTTTTCGTTTATCTCGGCATATATACCCCATTCGGTGACACCGCTGATTACGGCATCGTACTCCTCGCCTATATGTTCGCTCATAAACTCCACCTGCTTATATTTTATGCTTGCACGCTCGGCGTTTTGTGCCACCTGTTCTTGTGCCGAACAGTGTTCGCATAGCTCCTCGTACTTAGCTTGACTTGCCGAACGGCTTTTCTGCACAAGGTAGCGTGTTAAAAGACGATGCACCATGAGGTCGGGGTAGCGTCGTATGGGCGAGGTGAAGTGTGTGTAATATTTGAATGCAAGGCCATAGTGCCCTATATTCTCGGTGGAATAGCGGGCTTTTTGCATTGTACGTAGCGATATTTGCTCTATTACATTCTGCTCCTTGCTGCCTTTTATCTCGTTCAGCAGGTTGTTCAGCGCCGACGGCGATGTGGTGCGCCCCGACGAGCTTTTCATTTTGTAACCTAATTTAGAGACAAAACGCGCCAATACTGTGAGTTTCTCGGGGTCGGGCGTGTCGTGAATACGATATACAAACGTCCTAAGTGGCGTTCCCTGTGTACGTTTGCCTATTGTTTCGGCCACAGTGCGGTTTGCAAGAAGCATAAACTCCTCTATCAGTTGATGCGACTCGTTGCTTTCGCTGAAAAACACCGACAGGGGCTTCCCTGCCTCGTCGAGCCTGAAATGTACCTCGGCTTGCTGGAAATCTATTGCCCCTGCTGCAAAACGTTTCCGACGCATTGTCTGAGCCATTTTATTAAGTATATCAAGTTCCGAGGCATACTCTCCTGCACCTGTTTCCAAAATCTGTTGTACCTCGTCGTAGCAGAAACGTCTGTCGCTGTTTATAACGGTACGTGTTATTCTGAAATTTTTTACCTCGGCATTGGCGTTCATGGTGAATATTACCGAGTAGGCAAGCTTGTCCTCGTTGGGACGAAGGGAACATAAGTTGTTGCATAGTCGTTCGGGCAGCATGGGTATTGTGCGATCGACAAGATACACCGACGTTGCCCGTTTAAATGCCTCCTTGTCTATCGTACCACCCTCGGTAACATAGTAGGAGACATCGGCTATGTGAACACCTACCTCCCACAATGTATCCGACATGCGACGTACCGACAAGGCATCGTCAAAGTCTTTTGCATCGGAGGGGTCGATGGTGAATGTGATTACATTGCGGAAGTCCTCGCGCGAGGCAACCTCCTCGGCTGTTATCTGTGCCGGCAGTTTGTTGGCTGCCTCTTCCACCGCTGCCGGATAGACATAGGGCAGGCCAAATTCCACGAGTATAGCGTTCATTTCGGCATTGTTCTCGCCGTTTTTGCCAAGTATATCTATGACTTTTCCTATGGGGTTGCGGTTCTCCAATGGCCAGTCGAGGAGCTTTACGACAGCCTTGTCGCCGTTGCGTCCCCCTTTCAGGTGCTCTTTGGGAATGAATATATCACATGGCATCACCCTGCTTTCGGTAAGCAACAGGGCATAATGCTTCTCGACTCTGAGCACACCCACAAAGGTATCGTGCTTACGCCGCATTATCTCCACAACCTCGCCTTCGCGGCCACGACCGCGACGTTTGGCAAATAGCATTATGCGCACATAATCGTCGGAAAGGGCATGCATGGAGTGTTTCTCTGTTATTATAACAGGCTCGCTGCCATCGTCGGGGATGACCACATTGTAGCCCTCGTTACTGCGGCGGAAAGTGCCGCACATGACAGAGCCCTTGTCGGCCAACATATATTTGCGAAAGGCCGGCTCCAACAGATACCCGTCGAACACCATGTCGTCAAGAATAGATACACACAACGTGCGTGCCGATGTCGATGTAAGACCCAGTTCCTTAAAAATATCTTTTGTTCCTACTTGGTCGCTCGAATGTCGATTGAAATACTCGACAATCATCTCTACCAACTGACGCTTGTTAATACGTCGGCTCGATTTTCCTCCCTTTTTAGCCATAGTTTTACTGTTTTATTGAATGTCGCTAAAATAGCAATAAAAAAAGAGAATACAAATTATGTACAACAAAAGCTATTGTTGCAAAATATTAAACTTTGTAAAAATATTTTCATTATAATGTACCTGCCACAAATTTATTGGCTGCCAGTATATCGGCATGCACATCGTTGCGCACAAGTTCCGATGGTTCGTAATAATACAGCAAACAGTTTGCGCCATCCAATGACTGCTCCGATGCATGCTTGTATAGGGCTTTTTTCATATCGCCGACCGAACCGCAATGCAGGTATTCCATTTTCATGGAATTGCCCTGCCCCGAACAAACAGCCAATATATACACCCCCGAATAGTCGTCGCAAAATCTGTCAGCCACATCGATTAGGCTCGATGTAAAAGGCAGCATGTTAAAATCGTACACAGCATCATCCTCGCCCCTCATGGTATAGCGAAGTGGCAATTCTAATTTTAAAATCTCGTTTATCATATTCATTTTATTTATCGTTACACCTAATAGAGTGCAAATTATTGAAAATCTTACAAAATTTTAATCAACCTTTTTTCGAAGTAGGAACTCGGCCTTGCGAGACACTGCAAAATGGTGCAGAAACAGGCGGAGCAATAGCCGGTGATTGCATTTCCCCAAAACGACTATGATTGTGCAAGCGAGTGCAATGTCAGGCCATTCCTGACCACATTGGAGGAGCCACAAAAAAGCATTTTTTTAGCATATCAATGATAATCTTTGCAAAGATATATATATCAGACGATTACAGAGGTTTTATCCTACTTTTTGTCCACCCTGCCCCATTTTTCGCCAACCCTGCCATGTAGATGAAGTCGGGGTTAATACAAAAAAAAAGAGGGGCCGATTAGTCTCCCAGCCCCTCAAGATACTTGAACCGTCTAAAAAATCTTGTGCGTTTCTTCCTTGTCCTCATTTCAGGGATGTGATAGTTTGCACTTCCTTTACGACGGATTTTTATAATAGCCTTATATACTTTATATAGAAAAGCTACCACAAGTACACTTAGAATTAAAATCCATGCAATCATAGGCTTTTGGTTGAAGGATTAATAATAGTAAATGTTTCTCTCGGCTATAAAAATATATAAAAGAATTTGAAAATCCAAATTTGTGGCATTTTTTTGTTTATTGTTCTTTTATAAATCTATTATATATGCTGTTTGTAAGCAGGTAGAATATAACTCCCGATACGAGGCCGGCAATGGCATCGACAAGGTAATGCGCTTTTATATAGACTGTTGCGCAGCATAGCAATATGTACAATGGGAACAGTGTCAGTGCCAAGCCTTTCTTTGCACGGTAGGCCAATAGTATGAGTATGGTGGATATGCCTATGTGCGAACTTGGAAATGCCGCTGTGGGACGCTCTCCCGATGCCTGAGCCATGCTCACCAACGATGTGAACAGCCCGTCTTTCCCGGCTTGGGGTATGGCTATTTCGGGGTGCATATTAAAATAGTTGCCTATCTCGGGGTATGGCCCGGCGGCTACAAGGTTGCCATCAATGGCAGGAAAATAGAATTGTGGGCCGGCAACAGGCAGGAATATATATATAATATAATATAGGTAGAACGATGCTATCACCACAAATGTGCACTGCTCGATCTGTTGCGGACGTTTAAAAAAGTACCATATAATGACGGTGGCTATCATGGGATAGTAGGACCAATAGCCCAGATTGAAGGCTTCGCGCCACCAGTAACCGCTACATACACTGTCGAACAATTGCGATGGTTGGCAATGGAACAAGGCATATTCTGTTCCGGCAAAAACATGGTCCAGATTTGGGAATATTCTGTTGAATTCAAAGGTGTCGGGGTACCAATATGACAGCAATGCCATTTGCCCTACGATGCGCACAAAACGCATGGCAGGCGATGGATATTTTGTATAGGCGTATATAATGGCAAATGTCCCGATGACAATTGCAAAACGCGCCATGAGCATAGCCTGTGGGTCGTGCAGACGATTGTAGAATATTATTACGAGTATGGTTGTAAACAGGTTATAAACCAAGTTTAGTTTTTCTATTGCAAGCATTTGCCTGCTCTCTTGTTCGCGTTGTAAAAAATTTATAGCCATTTGTTCTCTTTGTACCATGTTATTGTTTCTTCGGTGCCTTTTTCCAGCGGATAGTCTATTCTGAAATCGAGTTCCTTTTCTATGTTGGTTGTGTCGCAAAGCCAGTTTCTCTGTTTCATTATATTGTATTTGTCGCTGTTCAGGGTGCTTGCCTTACCTGTCAGGCCCGATATAAATTCCGATGCCAGCGATATTGCTTTCAACACCCATAATGGGGCTTTTATGTGTATTACATGTTCTATGCCCATATATTTTTGAATATAGTCGCTGAAACTTCGGCTGTTGTAACCACGTGGCTCGCTCACAAAATAGCATTTTTTTTGCACCCCCTTTTCTATGGCTGCATATATGGCCTTCACAAGGTCTTTTACATAGATGAAAGTAATTACTTGCGGCTTATATCCTGCTGCAAAGTCGATATGATTTTTTATGCTTTGGGCCATCTTGAAATAGTCTCGCTCGCGTGGGCCATATACCCCTGTCGGACGGAATATGACGTATGGCAGCGATACGTTACCACGGATATATGCCTCGGACATCAATTTGCTTTGTCCGTATGCGGTGTTCGGACGTGGCTCGTCGCTGTCGTTTATGGCTGTGTAGGGTTGCTCCTCGCGCACCGGACCAAATACGCTTAACGAACTCAGATATATAAACTGCTTGGGACATAGCCCGAGTTTCAATATTACATCTGCAAGATTTTTTGTGCCTTCGAAGTTCACTCGCATGAAGTCCCTCTTGTCGATGCATTTTGTGGCACCCGCAGCATGAATTATATAATCCCAACGACCGTGAGCATCGGCATGAGTCTTTATTTGATTTTCCAATACACGGGGGTCTTCAAGGGATAGTTCTATGAATTTTATTCGTTTGTCCTGCAAGAATTTTCGGCTGCTGGAACTACGTATTCCGGCCCACACCTCGTAGCCAAGTTCCAATCCTTTTTCGACAATGAAACTGCCTATGAAACCGCTTGCTCCTGTTACTAATATATTCATTATTGATGTTCTACAAGTGTTGTTGCTTTTTTGCAATGACAAAGATAGTGTATTTTGTTTATACATGTGAATTCGCATCGCAATTATTAAATAACTTCAAGCAGGGCTTTAAATAATTTGGAACAGAAATGGCACACTGAATTCCAACCGAGCCAACCCACCTGATTTTATTTATTAGATATTTCCATAGGTCAAATTCTTACAGATATAATCCTGTTTTTAACATTTTTTAAAGATTGCGTTTTCTATGGAGTGGTATTCAACATTGCATAGCAATCCATTTAATCTAAAAGACAGACAAATTAAGTGGGATAATTATATTTGACACAACGCAGCATCAACAATTCCGCGGAATTGTTGATGCTGCGTTAATTACAAGGCAAATTATCTTGTTGGAGCGGCAAATGGGTTGCAATAAAGCAAATGCCATCGGCACTGATTCTAATGGTCGTAAGGGCCCAATAT
>JAFQBG010000027.1 GCA_017416705.1 Bacteroidaceae bacterium | reverse complement strand
GCACAGAACAATATAATTAATTGTTTTGCTTTTCCACCCACCAAACATTTGTAAAATTCTCCCTCGCCGGAGAGGGAGTGGCAGCGACGAAGTCGATGACGAGGGAGTGGAAACGAGTGAAAAAGCAGAAAGTAGAAAGAAAAAAGTAGAAATAGCAAAGACGAAAATCGCTTGCTATGAATATCTGTCAACTCCCTCCGAAAAAGCATTTGCTTTTTCTCGTCCCTCTTCAAAGCGGGACAGCTATATAGTTTTGCTTTCCACCCACCAAACATTTGTAAAATTCTCCCTCGCCGGAGAGGGAGTGGCAGCGACGAAGTCGATGACGAGGGAGTGGAAACGAGTGGAAAAGCAGAAAGTAGAAAGCAGAAAGAAAAAAGCAGAAATAGCAAAATCGCGTGCTATGAGTATTTGTCAACTCCCTCCGCAACCTTGTTTATAGCCTTCGTTTCACTCCGGCACTCCTTTGGGAACATAAATGTTCCGTCGTCGCAAGGCTTGTGCAAGCGAGTACAAAGCAAGTTTACTTGCTGTTGTAAACGAGCGCAGCCAAGGCTCGCTAAAAGCAGTGCAAAGCTACGGTACCGCTTTCTCGTCCCTCTTCAACGAGGGACAATTATATTGCTTTGCTCAAAAATCCCTATTTGCCACCATCCCTACCCTGCAAACATTTTCAAATTAATTTCGTTGATTTACAGCCGGGGAGGGTAAAAAAAAGAAATCACCGACCGGCAGTAATGCCGCTCGGTGAAAGAGAAAGTTTAATATGAGATTAGGATGAGAATTTTATTCTGTGATATTTTCCTCGCCATTTTCCTCGCCGGGAGTGTTCTCTGCGCCACCCTCATCGCCGGGAGTGTTCTCTGCGCCACCCTCCTCGCCGGGAGTGTTCTCTGCGCCATTTTCCTCGCCGGGAGTGTTCTCTGCGCCACCCTCCTCGCCGGGAGTATTCTCTGCGCCACCCTCATCGCCGGGGGTGTTTTCCTCGTCATCCTCGCCGGGGAGTGTCTCTACCAACTCGTCATTAGGGAAGGGCATGTACCAATTGCTCTCATCGTTGAGGTCAACACTGATGCCGCCACCATCGCCCACTTGATAGTCGAGTGCACGATACGATACGGTATTGCTTATGTTACGTGCGTTGACACGCTTTACAAGGATATCCTTCCAATTGGGGTCGCCTGCCTTCTCGGCCGCTTTGGCAAAGCGGATGAGGTCGCCGAAACGTTGTCCCTCGAAACAGAATTCAAGAGCAAGCTCGTCGAGCAACAGGTCGGCAACGTACGCAAGCGAGTCTTCCTTGGTGTATGCGGGGAATTGCACTACGCCCTCGCCTAACTCCTCTAACTCGCCGTTGTAGCGTGCTATACATGTGTCGTTAAGCGCATAGTATTGATTGAATTCACTGTTACCCGAACCACGTGCGTGGATACCGTCGTTGACATTCTCGACGTTGCCATCGCGAACATACGACATATTGAATTCTAACAAGTTGCCAAGATATGCTATCTGCAACGAGTCCTCGCCACCTGCGGGGTTCTCTACTCTAAGATAAACGCCTGCGAGTTTCTCTTCCTCGGTTGCCTGACGTATGCTTACATTCTGCAAAGCGATGTAGTTCCAGTCCATACCGCGTTTCAGTATATCCATGGCGGGCGATGCGAAACGGTATTTGCCGTCGATGGGGGTAGCACCCTTCAAGTCGCTGTTGGTCAGGAAGGTATAGCCTTCGAAACGCTCCATGCCCAACAATGCCTCGGCAAAACGCATGAAAATATGTGTGTCGCGATACAGCTGCACATAGCCTGTACGTTTTCCGGGAGTGTACAAGTAGATATTGTCGGTTGTCTGCATGCGCGACGAGGGCATACAGTGTTTCAGGATGTTATTGCTGAACACCTGTTTAAGTTCGCTGTTACGTGTGGCACCTGTAACGGTGAAACGACGCAAGTCGCCGGGGAAATTACTGTTTGCACCTGCGGGGTTGTACTTAGCCTCGCCTGTTCCTGTAGGGTCGTAGGCATAGTATGTCTGACGGTCACTAAGCGATGTGTAGCCTTGCGATGCCACTGCCTGCGCCATACCTGCCACTTCGGGGAAGAACACGTCGCTCAGGTTCGATATGGAGCCTGTTGTTGTGGTGTTTTGATAGGGGATGACAGCAAGTGCCGAGCCACCCCTTGAAACTACACCACCGTTGTCTTCGAACAATTCGCTATAAAAATCTAACACATAGTCAGTCATAACAGTTCCCTTGCTGGCATTATACATGAATTTCGCGTATTCGTTTGAATCAAAGTAATATGTGAAACCCGATGTCAGAGGGAAGCTGGGACTGTCTGTGAGCATTTTATAGTAGTAGTTGGCTGCTGCTGTGTAGTCGCCCGGCATGCCACGCCACAAGTGTAGTTCGCCCAGCAACATGCGGATGGGAACAAACAGTTTCTCGGTGGATACGCTAACACCTGCGCCTGTTTTCACACCCGACCATGCCGGCATGGGATAGACACGAGGGTTCTCGTAGGGGGCAAGTTCCTCTATCAGGTGCGACAATAGCTCATGACGCGATATGGGTGCTTTGCTCATCTCCTCCTGTACGTCGCCGTGTGTGAGCAACGGACGTGTGAAGTAACGCACATTGCCGTAGTTGATGGCAAGTTGCAGATATGTCCAAGCGCGCATGCTGGTGACAGCCACGAACTCGCGAAGCATCACTTTTTCGTTTTTGCTCACAAGGTTGGTATCGACACGTGCCAAATAGACGTTACAGTTATTGATAACCGAATAGTAGTCTTTTATAGATAGGTATTGGTTATCGTCGTTGTAGATGAATTTGCTTATATCTTGAAGATCGACATTGGCTTTATCCTCGACAACGCTGACAAGGTCGGCACGCAACTCGCCAAGTATTACTTGTCGGTCGCCTAAGTTCTGCATACTTTTTAAGATTCCTAATACCGAATAAACCGAGTCGTTCATGGTGATACTGCCAAAACTGTTATCGACACGGGTTGTATCGTTTTCGAGCATATCCTCGCAGGAACTAAAAAGGAACGCTCCGCTTAATAGCAGACATAATGTATATATGATATTCTTTTTCATTGTTCTATGTTATTAGAGGTTAACCTTTATACCTAAATGGAATCGACGGCTTTGTGGTACCAAACCTACGTCTATACCTTGATAGAGTATATTGTTGTTTGCCGAGAACTCGGGGTCGTTACCCAGATATTTCGAGAATGTGAGAAGGTTCTCACCGGCGCACCATACTGTGACGCCTTGCAACCAACTGAGGCTCAGAGGTATATTGTAGGACAACTGCACTAATTTAAGGCGCAGATATGAACCGTCTTCTATCCAACGATCCGAGAAACGGTTGTTGCCACGAGGATCGCCGTAGATGGCGCGAGGTACATTGGTGTTTTGTCCGTCCATTGTCCAACGGTTGAGCATGGCTGTTGTCTGGTTGAAGAAGTTGCTGCCACCTTCGAGCTGTGAACGATAGTAGTTATAGACGTCATTGCCCAATGAGTAGTTAAGGCCTATATCGAGTGTCCAATTTTTGTAGTTCATACGCGAGAAGATATTACCGTAGAGGTCGGGGTTGGGGTCGCCAATAACGGTTTTATCCTCGGCGGAGATTTCACCCGGGGTATCACCTGCCAAATCGACGAAACGAACGTCACCGGGCTTGAAATCAACAGGACGGCCTACTGCATCGCGCTCGAAGAGTCCTGCCTCCTCGGCTTCCTCGGTGGAGTTCAATATACCGTCGGTCTTGTAGCCCCAGAATGCTCCGATGGGCTGTCCTTTTCTGATGAGGACTTCACCACCATATATTGAAACGGGGGCCATATCCTCGTCAAGTGCGGTTACTTCGTTTTCATAGTGTCCTGCTGTCACACCAAGCTCCCATTTGAAATTACGGGTGTTGATGAGTTTTGCTGTCACCGATGCCTCGAAGCCGACGTTCTGCAATTCGCCACCGTTGCCCCAATATGTGCCCATACCGGCTACGTAGTCGTAGGTTTTGGGAACAAGGAGGTCTTTTGTGATCGATTTATACCAGTCGAACGATACTGCCAAGCGGTTGTTGAACAGCATTGCATCGACGCCTAAGTTGATGCGCGATGTTGTCTCCCATTTAACAGTCTCGTTCTCGACATTACCCAGCTGCACACCAAGGTAGTTGTCTTGGAACTTCACTGCCTGCATATAGCTTTGGCATGCGTAGAAGTCGATGTCGTCGTTACCTGTGATGTCGTAGCCTGCACGCAGTTTCAACGAGTTGATGGGGCGTACATTGAACCATTTTTCGGAAGAGACAAGCCATGCTGCCTGCACCGAGGGGAACAGACCCCATTTAACGCCACCGGCTGCTATGCCGCCGTCGGCCTCCTTACCAAAGCGCGACGATGTCTCCAACGAGGCTGCCAACTGCAAGAAATAGCGTGTCTTGTAGCTGTAATCGGCGTTCACATACCAAGCGAGGTTGGTGAATGTGTTATCGTCACCGTCCGATTTTAGATAGGCAAGGTCCTTGCTTATGTTGTTCTTTTTATCGTTACCCGAGTTGGCACCCGACAGATAGCTTGAATCGAAGTCGAAGCGTGTCATGCGGAAACCACCCATTACGCTCAGGTTGTGTGCCTTCATGACTTTTGCCCAGCTGAGACGGGTGTCGCTCGAAATGAGGTTCTGCTTGCCGAACGACGATGCAAGGAAGTTACCTATGCGTCCTTGGTTCTCAGCATAGAACTGACGGGTGGTATTTGTTGTGGAGTATGGCAAGTAATATTTCTCGCTCATACGATGCAACGAGTAGTGGAAAGTCTCGGTGAGTTTGAAATCGCCCAATGTGAGCTCGGGAGCAAATGTTATACCAAGCACAGTATATTCCTGCTCGTTAAGGTTGTCGCCCGAACCTACTCCCAGAATGGTCATGGGGTTGTAGTACGAGTTATTGTCCTTGCCATAATCGACATTGTCGTCGATGCCCCATGCAAACGAGTCGGACTCGTCGAATATGTTTGTTATCTCGCCGTTCTTGGCAAATGCGTAGGGACTGAGGAAAGGAGCCTTTATCATTGCAAGGAAACCGGGAGAGGCATAGGGGAATACATTGTGATCCTCCATGATACCGTCGTCGAACATTTCGCGTGTGATGCGCGAGTATGATATATCGAAACGGGTATTAAGGTTCTTTGCAAGGCTTATATCGGAGTTAAAACGGATGTTCAAACGGTCGAAAGAGTTCTTTTCCAATGTGCTCTCGCCCGATGTGTAACCCAATGAGAAGTTATACATGGCTATGTCGTCACCACCCTCGACATTCACTTTGTAGTTTTGTGTGAATGCCTCGGTATATACGAGGTCGGCCCAATCGGTTTCGTTGTGATACTTGTTGTAATAGGGATATTTGGGGTCGGCACGCAAGAAATCGAAGTTTTTCTTGTTGGTGTTCATTGTACCGATGAGCTCGTTGGCATAGGTACGATACTGCTCGGCGTTCATCAGGTCGGGTGTCTGAGGCATCAGAGTCACGTTGGCATAGATGTTTGCTGTGATACGTGTTGCCATGCTCTTACCGCGCTTGGTGGTGATTTTTATAACACCGTTGGCTGCACGTGCTCCATAAATGGCTGCGCCGTTGGTGAGAACCTCGACTTTGTCGATGTCGCTGATGTCGATGCCTGCGAGTATGTTGTTGAACGAACCCATGTGCAGCGACTCATATTTATCCTGAGTATCCAATATGATACCATCGACAACCACCAAAGGCTGTACCTTGGCATTTATTGAGTTTATACCGCGAATGAGCATGAAATTACCGATACCGGGGACATCGGAACGTGTCACCGAGCGCACTTTGGCTCCCAACTTGTTCTGAATGTCGGCATCGATTGTTATGGAGGGTGATATGCCCATTACAAGTTCATCGGCAGCGGTTATCTCGATGTCATCGCTGTAATCGTCGGCGAATATATCGCTGTACAGACGAACGTTTATTACACCGTCGTTGAGTACAGGACGTTGCACCATACGATATTCGGGTGTAGAGAAACTGAGAAGCGTCACATACGAGGGCACCTCTATTTTATATTTACCAACGGAATCGGTCATGGCTGTTACTTTGAAATGACCTGTTCCTTGCACGCGAACACCCGGGATTGGAGTATTCGTGGCAGCATCGTAAACGGTACCTGTTATGGTGCGGCCTGCTACTGCTTCGGGCTGCTGCACGCTCAGGGAATCGTTTGCCTCACAACCCCTTGCCTGCATGGCACAAGCGGGGATGGCCGATGACACTAACACCATTAATGCCACCATTGATTGTATAATTTGTCGCATATACATAGTTTATTTATTTTTTCGTCATACAGGAAAATAATCTTACTCCTCGTCCAAAACCGGTACAAGCAGAATACAGTCGATACGCAAGTCACGATCCCATTCGGAAGCAGTGTCGCCTGCCTTCAAGTTGCTTTGCAATGTTATCTCGGTCTTAATGTCATTAATATCACCGATACCGGTCTCGCATCGGTTGAATTCGATGATGGCAGGTTCGCGCAAAGCCAAATCGCCTTTATTTGTCTTGTCCAAAGCAACATCGTGCAAATAGACGGTGTCTATGCGTGTGGGGTCGTTTACGATACCCTTACCGATGTTGAAACGGACAGTGTATCCATTCTCGGTATTATAGAGTGTGGTTGTACCCGAGCCTGTTTTTGCACGTGATTTTATCTGTACCATTATTTTCGATGGCTTGATTTTTTCGGCAGGATAATTGGGGTTGGATATATGAGGGGGCACCACAACCACACCTACTTTATATTTTCCCGACAATACACCCGGCATCTTGTATGCCAATTGCGGATTGCTGGTCGAAGTCTCGGCCTTTGCATAGAGATAGTCGCTCAGATACAGATGTCCCGGTATTTCGGGGTTCTGAACGTTCTGCATAACGTACATATCTTGGAGGATAGCATAACGACCGTTGTTATCGAGCGCGGTGTTGCTATTTGTCCATAAGTCGATTTTCAAGGTGTCTAACCATAGGTCGTAGGGCGAGTATGTGAGTTCGTCCATTATATATACCTTACCGTTGGATAGCTCAACTGAGTCTATAACGCCGTCGATAAGTTTCTCGCGTATAAATTTACCATACAAACCAAGCTTGCTCGATTGGGTAGAACGTATTGTGTCGCCCAACTCCTCGGTTTGGTCGTTTTGGTTGAACACGAGGTGGCTACAAAGAGCAACGCGGGCATTCTGATGTTGCAGCGAGTCGTAATACTCCTCCTCGCCCAATGCACGATAGTAGTTGAAGCTTTTGGAGGCTATGGGCACCCATTTTTCCCAAACATTATTGGTGAGGGCGAACATGCTATACGACGAATCCTCGGTTGCGATGTAGCCTATACGGCCGAACCATATATTGGAGTTTACAAATACCGAGTCGATATAGGTTTGTTGTCCATCGACAATGGGGCCTGCTATACTTGCATACTCGCTAAACTCGCGGCGGTCGAACGAATAGAGGTACTTGCGCAACGAGTCGAGACGACTGTCCTGTGCCAGATACTCCCAAACGCTTACCGAATAGCCTGCTGCGCCGTCAATCTTGTGGATGACACCGTTGCGGGCACGTACGTTCGACTCCATCATTCTCAAAGGCACTCCGCCAAAGGTATATTCGCCTGCCGAACCATCGAAACGAACCACCTTGTCGTTGAGCAAACGTACTCTGTTGTTTTGCAATTTACCGTTTGCCGCGTACATGTAGTCGGACATGTGCGACTTGATGAAACGGGTGAGCACTGTGTCGCGTGCACCGTCGTTGACGCGTGACAGAAGCGAGTCGCGCATGCGGGCATCTATGACGGGAGCCCACAATGTATAAACACGCGATTGATTGAGCAGCGAGTCGGTGACACCGCAAGCGTCGAGCACTGCACGGAAGTTATCGAGTTCGCTGTCGCTATTTATTATTTCAAGAATAGTCTGATTGGAGTTTACTCCCTTGTCCTCGTAGTGGTTGTCCCATTCATCGCTACATGCAGAACCGATGAAAAGAGCACTTGCCAATGCTATTCCCGTAAGTATTCTGAATTTTGACATTTTGTTCATGATTTTATATATTTTCGGGGTTGCAGTATTGCAAATATATTAATTAGTTAAGTTCCGATGATTCCGACTCCTCGTAAACGGGATTTTGTATTAACAAGGGGTTGGCATTCATCTCGCTCTCGGCTATGGGGAAGAAGAGGCTGTTCATTGTCTGCATCTTCTTACGAGCTGCTGTACCTGCCGAGCCTCCTAACTTATCGGTCACAAAGAGTATGGGGGTTGTGCTGCCTTCGCGCAACGCCACACGCACCAAGTCGTACCAACGTTTGCCTTCGAAAGCAAGCTCGCGCACGCGCTCGTCAAGAACCATATCTTGCAAGAGTTCGAGTGTACGGGGCTGCGATAGTGAGTCGCGCTCGATAATCAACGAACGGTCGTTAACTGCTTTTACAAGCTGGAACGCGTCGTACATCTGTTGGTCATTAACTGCCGATAACATAGTGAGTGCCTCGGCTTTCATGAGCATAACATCGGTTTTGCGATATATAATCCAGTTGGCATCCTCGGTACTGCGATATTCGCCCATATAACCGGGAGCCTCGCTCATTGCATATTTTGCTATACCGATCTTACCACCGGGGTTCAACGTGCTTCCTGCACCGTTGTTACCTGTGAGGGTTGAACCGGTGAGGTCCTCGGCACGGGTGAAAGCATAGTAACGATAGTCGTTCTTGTGATATTTTGATGTTGTGTTTTTCACATATTCATCGGCTACGTGCAAGATACCTGCGTCGGAACTGCTACCATACAAAGCGGCTATTGCTCCGTTCTTGTTGACACTACCGTCGAATTTAAGCTCGAAGATTATCTCGTGACGGTCTATCTTGGATGACATTCCTTTGAATGAACCGAACAGATAGTCGTAGCTCATGGATGACTTCATGGACGAAGTTCCCGATGGCGAAGTATATTCCTCGGAAAGGAAGTAGGGGTTCTCCGATTTTATGAAATCGAGATTGGTGATACCCAAATCCTTATAATATTTCTCCATGGAGCGGTTCATGCGTACTATGACAGAGTCGCAGTTTTCTATCGCCATTCTGTAATATTCGTCGGGGCTTAGTATGGTTATGACCTCCTCTGTAACGCCGTCACCCTCGCCGGGTGTGTCGCCGCCGTCGGTGCTGCCACTGCCCTCGCCGGATGTGTCGCCGCCGTCACCGGTGCTGCCACTACCCTCGCCGGATGTGTCACTGTCACCGGTGCTGCCGTCGCCCTCTTGACCACCTTGGTTCTGCTCGTCGGAGAGTCTTGCCATTCTGGCTGCAAGGTCGGGACGTTCATCCATACCGTTCTCTAAATAGTATTTTGCAAATGCGGCACGCCACAAGTTCACATCGGCTTTGAGCGCATAAACGGCGTTTCTGTTCAAACGACCGTTGTTGTAGTTATTGTTCTCGCCGCCGTACGATGCTGACGAATACTCGCCCTCCATTGTCAGTTTCTCGGCCATATCCAAGTCGCTCATGATGCTGTCGAGAGCCACCATCGGATGTACCTGAGGATAGTCGGGAAGTTCCGAGTCGTTAAGACTGGCCTTGCGCGAAAGGGGTATATCGCGGAATGTACGCAACAGATAGAAGTGTGCAAGTGCACGCATGGTGTACATCTCGCCACGTATGATTTCCATGTCGCCCTCGGTGAAGTTCGGGTCGTTCTGCACAGCCAAGGGAGCAAATTCCAAAACAAGGTTGGCATAGTTTATGGCACTGTAAAATGCGCTCCACGAACAAAATTCATTATTGGGTTTTATGTTCAAATCGACTATGTCGATGTATTTTTTATCCTTACCATCGCGCACATTGACGTTGTCGGCACGAAGCTCGCCCCAAAGTATCATGCGCTCTATCGAGCCTCTATCGGCCAATTTCAGGTAGCTTGTGGCAACAATACCTTTTACGTCCTCGGCTGTCTGCCAGAAGTTCTCTTGAATGGTGCTGTTGGCCGGATATACGGTAAGGTAATCATTGCACGATGTGAGCATTGCTCCACACCCTACTACTGCAACGATAAGAGATTTCTTGAAAATATTTATTATCTTTTTCATGTTGTCCTCCTTTTTATTTTAGAATCCTACAGAAAGTGAGAGTGTGTATGAACGTGAACGAGGTGTCTTAGACCAGTCCATGGCACGTCCGTCGCCATCGGCTCCGATTTCGGGGTCAAGACCGGTGTATTTTGTCCACACGCATAGGTTGTCGGCCGACGCATATAGCGACAATGTTCTGAAACCGAACTTTTTGAGCCATTTGGGGTCGAAACTGTATGATACTTGCACGTATGACAAACGCAAGTAAGAAGCATCCTCGATGTAGCGGTCGCTACCAAGGTAGTTGAAACCAACGCCTTTAAGGGCACGAGGTATGACGGTGATGTCACCCTCTTTACGCCAACGCCAGTTAACGGCCTTGCTCTGGTTGAAGTTGGTGTACATGTTCTCCAAGTCCATACGTGCCATGTTGGCTGCATCTACACCCAAACGATATGTGAAGTTTGTTTTAAGGGTGAAGCGTTTGTATGCGAATGTAAGTCCGAAACCACCTTGTGCCTTGGGGTTGGAGTTGCCAAGATATACAAGGTCGAGTGCGTTGATGTTACCGTCGTGGTTAATATCTTCGTAGATGGCATCACCACCCTTGAATGTATATGTCGATGTCTCGGTCTCCTTGTCGTAGTTGAATACCATTTCTTTGGGAGTACCGTCGGCTTTGTAAACAACGTTGCCGTTTACGTCGCGCACGATGGGGCATGAGCCGTCACGACCGGCAGCCTCCTCGGCAAGGGCTTTCTCCCAGTTTTTGTAGCTGTAACGATAAACACCCTTGTAACGGAAACCGTATATAGAACCAAGCGGGTTACCTACCTGAATACGCGACAGGTAGCTGCCGTTGCTATAATCGTAATCGGGGTTACGTCCGTCGAGCACGCTCTGCTCCATTTCGAGTATCTCGTTGAAGTTCTGACCGACATTGAAGTAGAAGCTTACATTGAAATCCTTGAATACCTTGATGCGGTTTACATTAATGTTGAACTCCCAACCGTGGTTCTCCACTGCACCGGTGTTTTTGTATGTAAGAACGTCGTGTCCTGTGGATGTAGGTATCTTGTAGTTTTTCATCAACTGCTCATAAGTAGTGTTCTTGTAGTAGTTGAACGAACCCGAGATCATGTCGTCGAAGAAACCGAAGTCGGAACCTAAGTTGAACTCGCGTTTCTCCGAAGGACGCAGGTTGGTAAGACGAATACCGCCTGTTGTGAAACCTGCCATGCCCACATAAGAACCCGAGGGGTTATACAGTGTGTACATAAGTCCGTTCTCGCCGGGAACGTTACCCGACCAACCGTAGCTGGGACGTATTGATAGCATTGATATAACAGGCTTAGCCCATTCCATCCAAGGCTCGTCGGATATGTTCCAACGTCCCGAGATTGAGGGATATACTGTCCATTTATTGTCGTCGCCGAACTGTGTGTGTCCCTCGCCACGTACTGCCAAACCGACAGAATATTTCGATTTGTATGAGTAGTGTGCCTGATATGTGAAGTTCACACTGCGGCTCTCGCCCTTCCATGTGCTGGCATCGCCCAATTTTGCACCAATTGTGGTGGTGTCGAAATTGTTAGGCAGGCCATACACCCACTGCGACTGACCATTGTTGTTCGATGTATTTATCTCGAACTGTCCCGACATTGTCAGATAGTGGTCGCTATTGCCAAGGTAGGGGGTGAAGATAAGGTTGTGACGTGTTGTAAATTGCAAACCTTTTGTATCCTGTACATCGGAACGGTTAACGCTCTCTTTTGTCCATTCCTCGCCACCAAGTGAACCGGGGAGGAACATATTCATGGAGTATGTTGTGGCGTTCATGAAGACAAGACCGCGGTATTTGAGTTGTGTCTCGTCGTCTTCGAGACCAAGCAGATTGTATTCCAATGTTATCTGCGGGCTGATAGCATAGCTCTCGTCCTCTTTACGTGCCAATTTTGCCACTGCAACGGGGTTTCTGAAATCCTTTTGGTTTTTGTCGAATGTACCCGATGCGTTCAATAACATACGATAGTAGTCGTCGGTGTTATTGCCGTAACGGTCCTGAGCAAATATACTCATGTTGGGCATGATTTTCTGCGCAACAGCCAACAAGTCCTGATAGTTGTGTTTGTTGTTGGTATATGAGAATGAGAACTCGGCCATTACCTTGATGCGGTCGCTGATGAAGTAGTCGAGCGAAAGACGCGATGAGTACTGTTGCAGTTTCTGCTCGATGATGGTACCGGTCTCGGTACTGTAACCGCCCGATATACGGAATGTGGCTTTCTCGCCACCACCGGTAAGGTTCAGGTTGTACTCGCTACGATAACCATGCTGTGTTATGGCATCTACCCAATCGGTGTTGTTGTTGTAGTTTTCGTATATGGCAGGGAGGTTCTTGTTATACTCCAACTCGGGGATAGCCGATGCAGCGGCATCTTGTTTGGGGTTGAAGTGCGACTCCTTTATTAACATAGAGTATTCGTCACCATTCAACAGGTTGAAGTCGTTGGCAAGCCATTTGTCTTTGAACTTAACCGAGAAGTTCACCTGTGTGGCACCACGGTGTCCGCGTTTTGTTTTAATCTTGATGACACCGTTTGCACCACGAGAACCCCAGATGGCACACGACGCAGCATCCTTCAATACCTCGATTGACTCGATGTCATCGGGGTTCACAGTAAGCAACTCCGAGAAGTTTTCGCTGTCCAAACGAGTGTAGTCGAACGATTGTTTCTCCTCGGTGGGTATCTCCCATATATTGTCGTTCACCACGATGAGCGGTTCGTTGTTACCCGTAAGGTTGGTAGAACCACGCAGACGCATCTGAGTACCTGCACCAAGGTCACCGCTACTGAACACGACGTCAAGACCGGCAATCTGTCCCTGCAATGCCTCATCGACAGAAGCAAAGGAGAGACCCTCCATCTCGCTCATGTTGAATTTTTGTGTTGCGGTGGATATTTCACGATCCAAGATATCGAGAGCACCGCTGCGCGAACGCGACTTGGCAACAATCACGACCTCTTCCAAGGCGTTGTCATCGACCATCTTGACATTGAAGACTGTGCGGGAACCAATCTCTAATTTTTGTGTCTTGTAACCCATGTAGGATATTACAAGGTGGTTATTGGTATTTTTCACAACCATTGAGAAGTTTCCGTCGAAATCGGTTACGGCGGCTTCTATAATACGGTCGTTGGCATCGCGCTCGGTTACGTTTACCATAATGAGCGGACCTTCGGAATCACTGTATATGTTTCCGGAAATACGTGCGCTTTTCTGTGCCATGAGCGATGTGGCTGTAAGGCAACAGATTGCAAGCATAAATAATTGTTTTAACTTTATCATGGCATTTATCTTTTTTCTATAATTTAATTGCATAGCCATTAATTAAGGTATTGGTCCATAAGTTTCGCAGGTACGGCCGAAGGTATATAGTTGCCTTCTTCGTCGTAACCCGAAACATATTGATAGAAGTAGGCTCCGGCCTCTTCGTTGTATAACTTAGCGCACCAATAACCATCGTTGTCGATGAGTATCTTGTTTCCGTTTTCGTCAAGTACATACTCTTCTTGGTTCAGTTTGTCGGCGTTACCGGTCTTTCTCATGAGATAGCCAAGGTGCTTAACAACGGTTTCACCCTCGACGTCGGTGAGGAGCTCTTGGTTGTAGCAATCGGCTACTATGAACGCGCCATTTACGGGACCTTGGTAACCGTTCACTTCCATTGTGTTGATGAGCTCGCCATCGTTGGCATAGCGGCAGAATTTACCGTCGTAACCAAGGATGTCGTTGTTCAGGAAGATATTGTCTATCTCGTGCAAAGCAGCGAACGACGATGTCTCTATGGCTTCGCCAAGCTCGGCAAGCGATGAACCACCGCAATAGAGGAGCAAGTCGCGTGTCATAATGTTATATGTCTTGTTCTCTTCGCCGCTTGTGACAATTTTTGCTGCGTTGCCAATGTGGTCGATTACTTTATAGGTATTTCCCTCGGGTACCAGATTGAGCTGGAAGAAACGGCCTGTCTCCTCGTTTATGGCAGCTGTCTCGTAATTGGCAGCCGTCATGTGATTATCGACAAATACCGAGTTATCTTGGAAGTGATAACGCAAGAATTTGTTTATGAGACGTACGTACGATGCTACCTTTTTATATTTAGGAGATACTTCTATTATAGGATTGCCGTCCTCGTCAAGAGCGGGTTCATCGCTGTCGTCGCTACCGTCGGCATCGTCGTCTTTCATACCCAATTCGTTCTGCAATTCCTCCCATGTGGGCAAGCCCATTGCATAGGCCTTATCAATTGCCGCGTTGTTGGGAGCATATACGGTATAGTGGTACGATGTGAAGAACGGTACTGCTTGGTCGCGCGGTACGTTGCGTCCTTCGGTTTTGCTTGTAGAACCGTAGAATATAGAGTAGTTTCTTACTGAGTCTCTATCGAGCGAGTCGAGGTTGATATAGGGATATATATCCTCGAAGAATGCCTTCAAAGACTGGTCTTTGGGACCGACACACAGATTATAGAAGTTTGTAAATTCTCCGTTTTTGTCGGCCGATTGTTTCAGTTTGGAGTAGATGGATTCTGTGGGAGGAGTAGGAATACCCGACTGCAATGTAGCCTCTACGGCAGGATTTATATCGGGCATTGTACAGTATGTAACACCGTTATCCTCGGGGAAGCGTTCCATCACTTTTATGGCTTTACCGTTTTCGAGCTGCTCACCACCATAGAATGTAAAGGCGTCGGGAGCAAGTTCACCGTTGGCCATTAGTGAGAAGTTCACATCGCACTTGATGGTTCCATAGCCTTTTGAACGGTGATATTTATTGCCGTCCTCGACATTACCTACTACGATAAGATAGTCGAGCAGGTCGGTTAGACGGTTACGCAAGAACGACGAAGGAGCGTTGGTTGTAGCCTGTGCCCATGTGAACGACAAACTGCGTTTTTCGCCTGTTGTGGGGTCGGTAATTGTGTATGCGTTTCCTTCGTCCATAAAAGTTCTGACAGCAGAACCTTGTGTTATACTTAGTTCCTCTTTCAGTTCGTATGTAGCAGGGTCGTATGAATAGGGTACGGCCATAATATCAACACGGTCGCTACCTACGCGCTCGGCCGAGAATTTATATGCCAAGGGTGTGGGCGATTCAATTGTTGTGGGGTCGTAATATACAAAATAGTCGTTGTCGGGGATAAAGAAGCTATATGTTGCTCCCATAGCCAACAGGTAGGCGTTGTAACCAAGTTGGTTGATGGCCTCTTGCATGATGAGCATGTTGTCGAGCACGAGAGGGGGAGCCGAAACTGAACGATATTTGTCGGGACCGAATACGTTGTTCAATATATATATGACACCGTTATTTGCTACAACGCATTCCTCGACATGCTCGGGCAGAACATCAAGCGGCTCTTGCGACTCGGCATCGTACACTTGGTCGAACTTGCTGGGCAACGAATTTACAAACGAGGGAAGCATAAGTACTTTCACGAACGCAGCAATTACGTGTTGCGGAATGCTGTCGAGTGCAGGCAAGATACTCATGTAGTCGTCGCTGCTATATGTTTCGTTGGGTGCAAACTGTTCGAGCAAGAACTTACCTGTACCGTTTGCAAAGAAGTTGTACATTGTTTCATCCGAGGGAACAAGCATGGCTGCCATATCGGCACCTACTTTCGAGTTTGCATCGCCACGATATTGGCTCCATCCCGGATCGAAAGGCAACATAGAATCCTCGTCACCGTCACCCACAACGGGATTACCGTTTTGGTCGAGGTAGTGCAAAGGACGCACCGACGAATAGTTCAGATAGCGCATTTCGTATATACTATCGGGGTCGTCAACCAATTCATGAATTTCGTTGTATTTATTGGACAGACTACCTGCATATACAGGAACGCTGAAACGGTCGAGCACGTGGCTGAAAATTCTTGTTTTGGGATGGTTACGCAATTCCTGAGGCATTGTCGAAGGAGGCAGTAACACATCCTGCATACGATATACGTAACCATTCTTACATGTGATGGTAAGTGTATCGTCGGAGAATTCACCGTAGTCGATGTCGCTGGCAATGATTTGGTTCTGGTATATAAATGCCTCATCGCCCGAACGTTTGGTGCCACGTGGAGCATTGAACAGGATGTTGATGTCCTCTTCTGTCATGCCCTTGGCCTTTACAAACTCGCGAAGGAAGTGTACCATCATGGGCTCGGAAGCATCCACGGCAAGGTTCAAGCCGGGAAGTCTGTTCTTGCCATTAGGTACGCGGAATCTATCCCAGTTTTTGTTGAATTTGGGCAACATATCCTCGGTGAAATAGGGTATGCTATCTACCGCTTCCAATGAAATATCGCGGCGCAAGCATGTTCCCTCTACGGGGTCGGCGTTACCCTCGGCGGGCAGACACGACATCATATCCAACAGATATGTATTGTCGAGCATAGAGCCCATGAGCAGAATTTTCATCTGCGTGAGCGATAGCTCCTCGAATGAGGTTACACCCCACGCATTTTTCTGAAAGAAACGTGCAAAAGCATCGTCATCGGCAACAAAGAGCGTTTTGCTACCCGTACGGGCAAGAACCTCATCGTACTCAAGAGTATCGATGATTGCAACCAAAGTTTTATAGGTGCGTCCGTTGTGCTCTCCGTCCTTCAAGAAGTCGTAGATGCTGGCACCCAACCATTCCGGATATTCATCGTCGTACTTATACTCGTCTAACTCGTCGGTACAAGATTGCATGAAACTACCGGTCAGGAGCACACACAATGTAAAGAACATTGCATGGCCGAATTTACATAAACGGTGTCTTAACATAAATACAAATTTTATAATTAATTAGAATTTTTCTTTCTTACACTATCCACATGAGCCTTATTCAGACACTATGTAACGTGCAAAAATAACCCTTTCAATTTAAAACTCAAATAAAAAACATTAAATTTTGCATCATGTTAAGAAAAAAGCATAAAAAATTCTATTAAATGTTATAGCGCAGTTGCCGGGAAAAGCCCTACAAATTTAAAATTTATATATTTTTAACAATTAAGGAGCGACGCCGCGTTATCGTGCGCCGCTTTAAAACAAAAAAATTGCGCTGTACAGCGCAATTTTTTTTATCAGCGTCCTGTCGAGGAGTATGTAACTTTTTTTGCTTCGCCCTTCACTATGTCGGCAAATTCATGCGGTGCCAAGTCCACCGGTTCAAGCATAAATTCGGGTACATTGTACGAGCGGTCGAACATGGAATAGAAGTCGGCTTTGCGCTGTGGCAGGACAAAGGCTTTCGAGGCCTTGCCATCGGCATCGACATGGGCTATATACAAGCGGGTGTAATTGCTATCGTCGCGACGGCTCGAAAACAGTATCCAACGCGAATTGCTGCTCCACGAATGATAGCTTTCGGCATACTCCGAATTGGCCTCGTCGAGCGGCCATGACTCGCCTGTCGCAAGGTCGAGCAGATGCAAATCGGCATCGTGATGCCACACGTGGAAACAGCCGTACTCGCCAAGAGCAAAAAGCAGATAGCGGTTGTCGGGGGATACGCGCGGGAACGTCGCGCTCTTGCCTATTTTGGTTGCGGCAAAGACCGTATCGACAGGGCCGAACTCAAACGTTTCGGGGTTCCACGAGCGGCGCAGTATATCGTATTTTATATCGCGGTAGCGAATTATCTCCTCCTTTACAACGGTATTGGCTGTATCTTGCACCGTAAAATGTGCTGAGCCATAATAGAGCGTGCGGCCGTCGGGCGACCACCAAGGAAACACTTCGAGGTCGTCGGGGCTGTCGGCTACATTTGTAACGGTGTTGGTAACGGGATTATAGATGATTATATCGCTTTTCTCGTCCTGCACTTCGACCTTATTGCGATTGCGGGTATGGAATATCTGACCTGTCTTGTTCACCGAGTAGGCAACTACGTCGTACACCGGATTGAACGAGGGATATACTCCTGCCGACAATGTGGAATCGGTAGCCATGTTCAGCTTGACAGGAACGCCGTTGTGAACAAACACTGTTCCTCCATTATTCTGACGAACATGGAACTGCATATTATCGGTGCGGTAGTTTTTATAGGCATGGCAGTTTATACACGAGCCCTTGTTCTCGGTTGCGGCAAGCATATTGTTATAGATAGTCTTCTCGTCGTAGTTGGATATGTTGCGTTGCGATATTGTGAGTTCTTCGTAACACACATACGACGGCGGAATGAGACGATAGGATATATAAGGGTCGATGGAGTCGGGAGAGACCGTAAAGACAAACGGGGAATATGCACTCCATTTGTCGGACTTACGCGCAAAGACTTCGACCTTTACATCGGCTCCTTTTGCCGTTGCAAGCAGGGCATGCCAATCATCAATATCGGGCGATACCTCCTTGCCACCCATAACAACCGAGTGGTCGCCACAGGACAAGCGTGTCACATATTCGTCGGCCTCGTTATTTACAACGAAGGTAAGCGGAGCAATGTTACATGGTATAGTCACATTGGTATAGTCGGGGTAGATAGAGGGTAATTCACCCAACGAGGAGGATTGCGACGGAACCGTTGGGTTGCCGCACGAGGCAAATGCCAACAACAGCGACAGCGCCATATATATATAAGGTATTCTCATGACATTTTCTGTTTAGTATCAATTGGTTTTTATATTACGCACAAAGAAATAGAAGTACCAATAGGTGCGGCCATAGTCTTTCAGCATGTAGGGTGCCATCTGCTCCTCCTTCATGCCTTTATACCGTTTTGTTGCCTGCATAAAGGAATTGAAACGCATTCGCACCGAATTGTCTATTTTCAGCTGCGACACATCGACGTTACGGTTTAGATTAGAGAACAGCAACACCGCCTCCTGATAGTGTGTTGGCAGGCGTTTCAGTTTGCGGTTATACAAGTAACGTGCTAAATTAGGCCAGAACATATTGGCATCCTTGCGCACAAGCGACGACATCAATGCCGCCTCGTTGTACACAGGTGAGTTTTCCAATGTATAACCCATTGGGATTTCTTTTATAAGATAGGCCTCGACGTATGAGTCATCGACATCGAGTACGTCGGGGTATTTACACATTTGCAAAGGCACAAAAAACTCGCGTTCCTTGGCTATGCGCTCGGGATTATCGAGGAACTGCTCGTAGTGCAATGCCCATTTACGATGGAACGGTGCTTTTTTGAGTATTTCGATGTAGCGGCGTGCTATCATATATTCGTGCTGCAACAGCATGGAGCGTATGGCATGCTTCAAGTATTCTACCTTCCAGCCCATTTCCACAGCGTTTTCGACACTCCAACGATAGGCGAAATTAAATTTGCCATAGCAATAATATGACATGATGCCGCCTGTGTGTGTCAGATGCACATTCATGGGGGCGTCAATCATTGCGCTGCCGTCGGGGTATGTAAACATCTCGTCGCCTGCTGTCCCCAAGTTCAGCAGGGCTATATTTTTGTTCATTACAATCTGTCGCGAGGGTTCTTTGGTGTCGCGTGCATAGTCGGCCACCTTGCGCCAGTCGGACTCCCACATGGCGGCGTCTTGTTTGTTCTCGATACGGAAATTGTCGTTGCTATACCAATAGAAATAGGAGAACAGTACCGATGCGGTGAGCAGCAGGCTGTTCACCACAATGTAACGTTTGTCTATTTCGACACGCGAGGACAACCTGTTGTATATGACAGAAAGCAATATTATATAGGCAAAAAGCAGGATATATGGCAACCAATAAGGAATTATGCTTTCGTTAAAATGGTCGGTTCTTATATCCCAATGGTACGAGGGCAAACCGGCTGTGTGAACAAACTCCACAGCCATGGAATTGTAGTATTCGTAGCACACAAGGGGTACCTCGATTATCAATGCCAATGCAACCACGACGGTTGCCACACCGTCGAACACAAGACGCATGCGATTGCCGTTACGTATGGCAAGCGAAAGCGACAATACAGCCATGCACAACGATGCAAACAGGGCATAGAAACCAAAAAGAGGATAGCCCAATATGGTCCATGCGACAATTACGGGTATGTGCCATTTATACGACGCCCTGTCAAAAAGCCAAACGGCCAACAGAACCACTATTGTGCCAATGACAGGAACGAACCAGTACCCGGGAAATTTCAGATAGTATATCCAATAGCCCAATTGGGTGTTTAACGACAGCAATAGGAACATCGGCACCATTGCGAGTACAGCCCAACGGTCGGATATGCGGAACACTCGACGCACCAGCATATAGACTATAAGCAACAAGGCAACAAAAACAGCCGCGCCCAATGCCGGATAATACATGAATTGGGTAAGGAAACTGCCAACATAGCCCAAGAAGCCGGCAGGCACCCTCATGGAGCGTTCAAAGAACGTTCCGTCGAAGAGGAATAGCGACTGAGCATCGACGCGTTGCAACAACGCCGATTCGTAGAACGACAGCAACAACCACGTCACTAAACAAAACAGTGCAAGAAGCCCCCTGTTTACCGACGCCATATTGTATTTTTTTATAAATTTTTCGCCTATGTTTTTCATATCGTTTATATTTTTTAGCGAGAGACGGCAACCCCCTCCTGAATACGCAGGAAGTCGAGTATGGTGAGTGCAGCCATAGCTTCGACCACAGGTACGGCGCGTGGCACCACGCATGGGTCGTGACGGCCTTTTGCGGCTATGACAGACTCATCACCGGTCTTTGTCACTGTCTGTTGCTCCATGAGTATGGTTGCCACCGGCTTGAATGCCACGCGGAAATAGATATCCTGTCCGTTGGAAATTCCGCCTTGGATGCCGCCGCTGTTATTTGTTTTCGTCGATATACGTCCGTTATCATTATAGAATATATCGTTCTGCAACGAGCCACGCCCCAAGGCGGCGGCAAACCCATTGCCATATTCAAACCCCTTGGCTGCATTTATCGACAGCATGGCCTGTGCCAATCGTGCCGATAGTTTATCGTAGAGCGGCTCACCAAGGCCGGCAGGTGCACCCTGCACAACACACGTCACCACCCCACCGACAGTGTCGCCCTGACGTTTTACATCGAGAATAAGTTCCTCCATGCGGGAAGCCACCGAGGCATCGGGACAACGAACGATATTATCATCCACCGCATCCAGATTGTACTCGGCATAGTTTTTTTCGGCAAAAATATTGCCCACCTGCGATGTATATGCACGGACTTTTATTCCACGCTCATTCAGAGCAAGCATGGCAAGTGCCCCGGCACAGACACGTACAGCCGTTTCACGTGCCGACGAGCGTCCGCCGCCTCGATGGTCGCGCACACCGTATTTCACGTCATATACATAGTCGGCATGCGAAGGCCTGTACACATGGCGCAGATTATCGTAGTCGGAACTGCGATTGTTACTATTATATATGACAAAGGCTATGGGCGTTCCCGTTGAACGGCCTTCGAATATACCGGAGAGGAATTCCACCTCGTCGGCTTCGTTTCGCGCTGTGGTAACGGCACTCTGTCCCGGACGACGACGGCGCATTTGCCGACGCACAAATTCAGTGTCTATCTCCACGCCTGCGGGATAGCCATCGAGCACACCGCCTATGGCAGTGCCATGGGACTCGCCAAATGTCGTAAGACGTAACAATGTTCCGAATGTATTCATGATAGTTTTATAAATTTATGATTTGCTGCAACAACCATCGGCGCAACCATCGCCGCATCCGTCGCCGCAATTACCACCGCTGCATCCTCCGCAACTGCCACAACCGCACTGTGCAGCCTGCAACGACTCGTAGAATTTTTTAAGTTCGCTCTCTTTTGCCGGACGGTTCTCCATGACCACTCCTACAAATTGCAAATCACACCCTGCAAGCGGATGATTGAAATCCATTGTCACCTTCATGGGTGTAACCTCTTTCACCGTTCCCAAAATGGGCGAGCCGTCGGCACGCATCATCTCGATGACATTTCCGTTGAAAATATGAGCCGAATCGAACTTGCCGTTTATGGTAAACACTTCGCGGTTAAAATCCTGAACATGGTCGGGGTCGTACTCGCCATAGGCATCGGCACATGGGATTGTAAAATCGAATTCCTCGCCTTTTTTAAGGCCTTTCAGTTTCTCCTCGAACATATCCAAGGTGTAGCCAACACCGGTAAGAAAAGCAAAAGGCTGTTCGCGGGTTGTTTTTTCGAACTCCTCGCACACTCCGTCACGATGCGAATATAGCGTGTAAGCGACACGCAAATATTTATTTGTCTCCATAGTTATTATATATTTTAAAATTTTTATTTATCGTAGTTTTGTAAAAAATCAGGGGTAAAAGCCGATATATATGCCGCATGACCGCATATAAGCGACTCGGCTGTTGCAACGAAACGGTGCAGCGACTTGGCAAACAGTTGCCCGTCGGCAACGGCGTCGTGCAACAGCAGAACCGACATGAGCGTATAGGCCGCCATTTCGTATAGACGACGGGCAAGGAAGTCTGTTGCTTCCTGATTTTCGAACGACTGCACCCTCTCAACAGCCTGACGATAGGCGGCAAGCATCGCTGCTATTCTGCCATGCAGCATGAGCATTTCGGCGGGAACGTCTATTGCAAGATATTCCTCTATCAGCTGCGTGTAGAAACCGCTTGTAGCATATCGTATGGCTGCCACCACTTGCAGTTGGGTTGTTCCTTCGTATATTGATGTTATCCTTGCATCGCGGTATAGACGCTCGCAAACATAGTCGCGCATATATCCCGAACCGCCATGCACCTGCACACAGTCATAGGCATTCATATTGGCTATTTCGCTACCTATGCCTTTCACAATAGGGGTGAGCGCATCGGCTTTCTTCGCAAACAGCTTCGACTCGGCACGTTCTTGGGGTGTCAGGGTGCGTTCGCGCGACAATTCGTCGAACAAGCCTGCCATATCGACGTTCCTTGCCGTTTCGTAGAGAAGGCTGCGAAGAGCATCGAGCCTTGCTTTCATGGCGCCCACCATGTCGTACACTGCCGGGAAATTTATTATGGTTTTACCAAATTGTTTACGGCTGCGGGCATATTCCAAAGCCTCGTTATATGCCGCCTGCGCTATACCAACGCTTTGCGTGGCTATGCCCAGACGCGCACCGTTCATGAGCGACATGACATATTTTATAAGCCCCATGCGGCGACTACCGCAAAGCTCGGCCTTGGCATGGTTGAACACAAGTTCGCATGTAGGCGAGCCATGTATTCCCATTTTATTTTCGATGCGGCGCGTATGCACACCGCCACACTCCTTTTCCACTATAAACAGCGACAGACCGCGACCATCGACACTACCCTCCTCGCTGCGTGCAAGCACCAGATGCACGTCGGAGTCGCCGTTGGTGATGAAGCGTTTCACTCCGTCGAGATACCAACAAGCGTCTTGCTCGCTATACGTTGCTTTCAGACGCACGCTTTGCAGGTCGCTGCCTGCATCGGGCTCGGTGAGGTCCATCGACATGGTAGCCCCCGCACATATTTTTGGCAGATAGCGTTGTTTTTGTTCGTCGCTACCGAAATTCAAAATGGTTTCGGCACAATCTTGCAAGCCCCACAGGTTGCCAAACGCTGCATCGGCACGGCTGACGATGTCCTCGATAAGTATGAAAATGGTACGCGGAAAATTAAGACCGCCGAACCGACGTGGCATGGATATGCCCATAAGCCCCGCCCGGCGGAACAGTTCGAGGTTCTCGATGGTAGCCGGAGCATAATTTACTCGCCCGGCGCACAACGTAGGGCCGTTGTTTTCCACTTCCATGGCATTGGGGGCAACGACCTCGGCGCATAGCTCGCCCACAAGTTCAAGAACACGTCGATAGCCCTCGACTGCCTCGGCAAAATCTATGGGAGCATAGTTATACTCGGACGATTGCGCATAATCGTGTTCCTGCATAGCAACTATACGTTGCATAAGAGGATGCTTCAAATAGTGTTCGAGATTTTTATTATCGGTATAGAAATTCATTGTTTCTGCTGGTAAAATGTAATAAGTTTTGGTAATATTTCCTGAACATCGCCTGTTATCACATAGTCGGCAATGGCGTTTATGGGAGCATCCTCGGCATTGTTTATGGATACTATTATGTTACAATCCTGCATGCCCGACACATGCTGTACCTGCCCCGATATGCCACATGCAATATATACTTTGGGACGTACCGTAAGCCCCGTTTGTCCTATCTGCCTGTCGTGCGATGCAAAACCCGCATCCACTGCGGCACGCGTTGCTCCCACCTCGCCATGCAGCAAATGGGCAAGGGTGTACAGCATGTCGAAGTTCTCTTTACTACCCATGCCATAGCCCCCGGCCACTACAACCGAGGCGTTTTTAAGATTATTTTCGGCAGGATGCACATGGCGTTCCAGAATACTCACCACGAAATCGCTTGCAGATACATAATCGGATACATCGTGGGTTATAGTCTGCCCCATGCAGCCATCGGCACGTACCTTGTTCATGGGCATGACGCCCTCGCGCACCGTTGCCATTTGCGGACGATGATAGGGATTGACAATCGTTGCCACTATATTGCCGCCAAAAGCCGGACGCACCGAGTACAGCAGATTGTCTATGACCACTGCGTTTTTCTTATCCTCGTAGCTGCCCAATTCAAGAGCGGTGCAGTCGGCTGTCAGGCCGCTGTGCAAGGCAGATGATATTCGCGGAGCAAGGTCGCGACCTATGACGGTGGCTCCAAGAAGGAATATCTGCGGCTGCTCCTCGCCTATTAATTTGCACACAGCCGAGGCATGAGGCAGTGTCGTATAGGGGCTTAACCGCTCATCCTGAAACAGATGAACAATATCCGCGCCGTAGGGGAACACCTGTTGCGGCACCGACGACACATCGGCACCCAAAGCAACCGCTTCGAGCTTAATACCCAAGCTATCGGCAAGTTGACGGCCCTTGCTCAGCAGTTCAAGGCTGACATCGGCCACGCGTGCTCCATCAAGTTCACAATACACTAATATATTATTCATTTTCAACCCAATGTATGATTGTTCAACAACTCCCCGATGAAGGATTTTATATCCTCGTCCGAGGCTGTATATCGTTTGCTCTCCTTTGTTTGGAATATTACGTTTTCGACATTGCGCACTTTTGTCGGAGAACCCGAAAGACCGCAACGCGAAGCATCCCCGTCGATGTCGGCAAGGCTCCACTCCCTTAGCGTGAGGGCCGGGTCGGAGGATAATTGCGATGTATAGCGGTAGTCGCCGGCGGCTTGCTCGGTGGGCGTGGCAGCACGATGAAAACGCAACATTTTATAGGTATTTACAGGGCGGCAATTCATGGCCGAGCCATCGACGGTGAGCAGTAAAGGCAATGGAGCCTTCACAAGTTCTATTCCGTTCTCGATGGAACGCTCCACAGTCACCTTGCCGTCGGCAAGCGACACAATGCGCTTGACATAGGTCACCTGAGGCAACCCAAGTTCCGTTGCCACCTGCGGACCTACCTGCGCGGTATCTCCATCGATGGCCTGACGTCCGCACAATATCATATCATAGTTCCCAAGTTTTTTTATCGCCATTGACAGGGCATACGACGTTGCAAGCGTGTCGGCACCGGCAAAAGCGCGGTCGGTCAGCAAAATGCCTTCGTCGGCTCCGCGATACAACCCTTGACGCAAGATTTCTGCGGCACGATGCGGCCCCATTGTTATCAATGTTATTTTACTCTCCGGATATAAGTCTTTAAGCCTTAACGCCTGCTCCAAGGCATTTAAATCCTCGGGGTTGAATATGGCAGGTAATGCCGAACGATTTATGGTGCCATCGTCGTTCATTGCCTGCACGCCTACATTGCGCGTATCGGGCACCTGCTTGGCTAATACGATTATATTCATAGTCTCTTTTTCTTAATTACACAGCCACATACGCCATATGCCTTAAAAGGATTTTTTGCACATAGTGCATGCAGCCTGTTTCGCTACAAAGTAGCAAAGATATGAAACCCTTTTGATTTTTTAAAGAAAATTTTCATCGAGGTTGCATGAAAACACCCTATTTTTTTACATTTAACACCATATCGGACTTAAAATGAACAATATCAAAACAAATAAAACAATAATTTTATGGCACTGCATATAACTTTTTCACAAAAAACGGTATTCGATTTGCAAAAAATCAAAAAGTGTTGACTATATTCGCAGAATATAACCAAGTTCATTTTTTTATAATTAAAAACAAATAAATTCACAGCATGACATTCTTAGGCATATTGGCATTTATGGCAACGATACTAACGACGAACTGCGACCAACAGCCGTCAAACGATACTGACAACGCATTTGTAACCACCGACAGCACGCATTTTATGCGCAATGGGGAACCATATTATTTCATTGGAACAAACCTATGGTATGCACCCATACTTGGCTCGACGGGCGAGGGAGGCGACAGAGAACGTCTGAAAAAGGAGCTTGACACGTTGCAACAACTCGGCATAGACAATTTGCGCATATTGGTTGGTGCCGATGCCGGAAGCGCAAACGCAAACACCGTTTACCCCTACCTACAACCACAGCCGGGAGTATTGAACGACACGTTACTGATAGGATTGGATTACACGCTTGCCGAACTCGAAAAACGCAATATGACAGCCGTTCTGTACCTCACAAATTCATGGGATTGGAGCGGAGGCTATGGTTTTTACCTGCGCGAGTGCGGTTATGGCGACTCGCCAAATGCCGGTGGCGATGGATACGGGGATTATGTAAACTATGCCTCACGCTTTGTACAAGAACAGAAGGCCTTGGACATGTACTACAACCACATACAAAAAATAGTATCGCGCAAAAACAGCATCACCGGACGCGACTACAAAGACGAGCCCTCCATCATGGCATGGCAAATATGCAACGAGCCACGTCCCTTTTCGCCGCAAAATCTGTCCAAATTTGCAAATTGGTTGAGCAAAACAGCCCGCATGATAAAAAGGATAGACAGCAACCACCTTGTATCGACAGGCAGCGAAGGATTATATGGTTGCGAGTCGGACGAACACGCTTGCGAATTTATACATGGCGACCCCAATATAGACTACCTGACAATACATATATGGCCGCTGAACTGGGGATGGGCATCGAGAACAACCCCCGACAGCGACATAGAAAAAGCATGCCAAAACGCCACAGAATACATACAGTTGCATACAAAAATAAGCGAACGCATAAAAAAACCCTTGGTGATAGAGGAGTTCGGATATTGCCGACGAGGCAACAGCAGCAGCCTTGAAGCCGATGTGCAATCGCGCGACAAATTCTACGAATTCATATTTGCAAACGTAACCCAAAGCGCAGCCAAGAACAGCGTTATAGCAGGATGCAATTTTTGGGGATGGGCAGGAGCAGGACGCCCCGACAGCACCGTATGGAGCCGAGGAGACGATTTCCTGTGCGACCCCCCGCACGAACCACAAGGCTGGTACTCGGTATTCGACTGCGACACCACCACGCTTAAATTAATAAAAAACAACACCGACAAATTAAGAAACAAATAATAAAAAAATAGAGCTATGTACAGAAACGACAAACGCATCGTCATAACACTCGATGCAGGAGGCACAAACCTCGTATTCGGAGCCATGCAATCCGGCAAGTTCATAACAGAACCAATATCAATGCCCTCGAATGCACACGACCTTGACAAGTGCTTGGCAACGATAGTATTGGGATTTGAGCAAATAATTTCCAAACTGCAAGAAAAACCGGTAGCCATAAGTTTTGCATTCCCCGGCCCTGCCGACTATCCACGCGGAATAATCGGCGGTTACCTGCCCAATTTCCCCTCGTTCCGCGACGGTGTGGCATTGGGACCCTTCCTTGAAGAAAAGTTCGGTATTCCGGTGTTCATAAACAACGATGGCGACCTTTTTGCCTATGGAGAAGCCCTTGGCGGTGTACTCCCCGAGATAAACGCGCGACTAAAAGAACTTGGTTCGCCAAAACAATACAAAAACCTCATAGGCTATACATTCGGCACCGGTTTTGGAATAGGAGTGGTTATAAACAACGAACTAAATCGTGGCGATAACTCATGCGTAGAGACCTTCTGCCTGCGTCACAAGATGATGCCCGAGATAATTGTCGAGGACGGTGTGGCCATTCGTGCCGTATGTCGCGTATATGGAGAGAAATCGGGCAACATGAACCACGGACTGACACCACGCGATATATGCGAGATAGCCGACGGCACACGCGAGGGCGACATGGAAGCCGCAAAAGAGGCCTTTGCCACAATGGGCACAGTAGCCGGCGCAGCCATAGCCACAGCAGCCACCATAATAGACGGTTTGGTGGTACTTGGCGGCGGAGTATGTGCCGCAAGCCGTTGGATAATGCCCTCGTTGCTAAAAGAAATGCGTTCCAAGATACACACCCTTGGCGGCGACGAAGTAAGCCTTGTACAAATGAAAGTTTACGACCTTGACAACCCCGAGGAATTTGCACAATTTGCAAAGGGCGAAGTACGCACAATAAAAGTATATGGTTCGGAGCGCACCGTAGAGTACGACACACAAAAGAGAATAGGTATAGCCATATCCCGCATGGGAGCAAGCCAAGCAATATGTATGGGAGCCTATTCATTTGCCCTTAGCGAACTCGACAAATAACACAACAAACAGCCGAAAAATCACACAATGAAAAAAAACCTGATAATTACAGCCCTTTTTGCTTTATCGACAACATTGTATGCACAGGAACCGGTGGAATGGGTTGACCCATTTATAGGTACTACAAATTTTGGAACAACCAACCCGGGTGCTCTGCGCCCCAACGGAATGATGTCTGTTGTTCCATTCAACGTAATGGGTTCCGACCTTAACATACAAGACAAAGACTCGCGTTGGTGGTCGGCACCATACGAATACAGCAACAAATACTTCACCGGCTATGCACACGTGGCACTGAGCGGCGTAGGCTGCCCCGAAGCCTCATCGTTGCTCATAATGTCCACTACCGGTGAATTAGACGTCGATTATCATAATTACGGTTCGGAATATACCGACGAGAAAGCCACGCCGGGATATTTCAGCAACAAACTGACAAAATACGGAATAAAAACCGAGGTAACAGCCACCACCCGCAGTTCGTGCGAGCGATATACCTTCCCCGCAGGCAAAGGACACATACTGTTAAACTTGGGCGAGGGACTAACCAACGAAAGCGGAGCCATGGTACGTCGTGTCAGCGACACCGAAGTCGAAGGAGTAAAGCTATTGGGAACATTCTGCTACAATCCCGGGGCGGTATTCCCTATATATTTCGTAATGAAAGTCGATCGCACACCCTCGCAAAGCGGATATTGGAAGAAACAGCCGCCAATGAAAGGGGTCGAAGCCGAATGGACCGTTGACGATGGCGAATACAAGCTATACACCAACTACAATAGAGAACTATCGGGCGATGACGTCGGTTTCTGGTTTACATACGACAACCTGAAAGAGGGCGAACAGATTACAGTGCGCATGGGTGTATCGTTCGTATCGACCGAGAATGCCCGCGAGAACCTCGAAAAAGAGCAAAATGGATTAGGATTTGAAGAGCTATGCGCAGTAGCCCGCAGACAATGGAACAACGAGTTGGGACGCATAAAAGTAAGCGGCGGAACCGATGAACAAAAGACCATATTCTACACAGCCCTTTACCACGCTCTCATACACCCAAGTATTTTAAGCGACTACAACGGTGAATACCCGCAGATGGAGAGCGGAATAACAGGCCAAAGCAACAACAACCGATATACCATATTCTCGTTGTGGGACACATACCGCAATTTGCACCAGTTGCTCACCCTTGTGTACCCCGAAAAACAAATCGACATGCTACGCTCAATGGTAGGCATGTATAAGGAGTGGGGTTGGTTGCCAAAATGGGAACTGTTCGGGCGTGAGACATATACCATGGAGGGCGACCCTGCCTCCATAGTAATTGCCGACAGCTATGTAAAAGGGCTTCGCGATTTTGACATCGACGCAGCCTACGAAGCAATGATAAAGTCGGCCACGACACCCGGCAAGGATAATCCGCTACGTCCCGACATCGACCCCTACATAGAAAAAGGCTACATACCCTTGGGGTATTTTGCCAAAGACCTCTCGGGCGACAATTCCGTGTCGCATGCCCTTGAATACTGCCTTGCCGACTATGCAATAGCACAGTTAGCCGACTCGTTGGGCAAAAAGCAGGATGCAAAAAAATTCATAAAACGTTCACAGAGCTATCGTCGCTATTTCTGCAAAGAATATGGCACCCTGCGCCCCATAACCCAAGAAGGCAAATTCCTTGAAGACTTCGATGCCGCAACGGGCAAGAATTTCGAGAACGTTCCCGGTTTCCACGAAGGCTCGGCATGGAGCTATACATTTGCCGTTCCCCACGACATCGAGGGGCTCACAAAACTCATGGGCGGAAAAAAAGCCTTCATAAACAGTCTGCAAGGCGTATTTGACAACGACCATTACGACCCCGCGAACGAGCCCGACATAGTATATCCCTACCTGTTCAGCCGTTTCAAAGGCGAAGAATGGCGTACACAACGTCATGTAAAAATGCTGCTCGACAGCTGTTTCAAAGCCACACCCGACGGAATACCCGGAAACGACGACACCGGCACAATGTCGGCATGGGCTATATTCTCGATGATGGGATTATACCCCGACACCCCTTCGGAACCATATTACACACTGACAACCCCTGTATTCGACAAAATTGAGATACAAACCGAAAAGGGAGTCATCACCATAAAAACAGAAAGGCCCGACAGCAACAGCCACTACATAGAGAGCATGACACTTGGCGGGTCGCCTCTGAAAAAATACCGTATCAGTCACGAGGAGCTAATGAACAAACGAAATCTGACATTCAAACTTAAAGCACAACCAAAATGAAAATAAAAAATCTGTTTTTTGCAAGCGCATTGCTATTTACCGCATGCACACAACCCCAGACCGAAAAACTGACGTCACACGTCAATCCGTTGATAGGTTCGGGTGGTCATGGTCATGTATTCGTGGGAGCACACGTACCATTTGGAATGGTGCAACTTGGGCCAACCAGCGTCACCACCACTTGGGACTGGTGTTCGGGTTACCACCAAGACGAAAATTCGGTAATAGGATTTTCACACACACACCTTAGCGGAACGGGTATAGGCGACCTGTTCGACGTAACCGTAATGCCGGTTATTGGCGATGTCACATACGCACGTGGCATATTGGACGATGAAAAATCGGGACTATGGTCACCCGCCGACCGCACAAAAGAGGTAGCGAAGCCCGGATATTACGCCGTACCATTGACACGCTACAACATAAATGCCGAGATGACATCGACCGCGCGTGTCGGATACCACAGATACACCTTCCCATGCTCACAAGAATCGGCACTTGTCTTCGACCTCGAAAACGGTGGTTGTTGGGACGAGTCCACAGAAACGTTTATGGAGGCCGAGGGCAACAACACCATTGTCGGCTATCGCTACTCCAAGGGGTGGGCAAAAGACCAGAAAATATATTTTGTTGCTCAAACATCGAAACCATTTGACAAGTTCGAACTGCATGGCTACAAAAATATGTATGGACGTGCATCGTTCGCAACAGACAACAACGAGGCTGTTATTCTGAAAGTGGCTATATCGCCGGTGAGCATAGAGGGAGCAAAAGCAGCCATGCAAGCCGAAGCATCGCACTGGGATTTCGACAAGATAGCAAAGGCCGCCGACGAGGCTTGGGAGAAAGAACTCGGCAAAATACGCATACAAGAGAACAGCGTGATACCAGCCACCACATTCTACACCGCCATGTATCATGCCATGACAGCCCCCATTCTGTTCAACGACATAAATGGCGACTACCGTGGTGCCGACGGCAACATATACAATGCCAAGCATAACACATACAGCATATTCTCGTTGTGGGACACATACCGCGCCAAAATGCCGCTTATGAGCATAATACAAAGCGAGCGTATGGGCGATTTTATTGCCACCATGTTGGATATATGCGACAAACAGGGACGCCTGCCCGTATGGCACCTGTGGGGATGCGAGACCGATTGTATGATTGGCGACCCCGGAATACCCGTAGTAGCCGATGCCATTGTAAAAGGGATAAAAGGATTTGACAAAGAAAGAGCCTACGAGGCTATTAAAAAGACTTTGGCACACAACGAGCGCGGACGCGACCTCCGTCGTCAACATGGTTACATCCCTTGCGACCTGTTCAAGGAATCCGTTGCATTCGACATGGAGTATGCCATTGCAGACGGCGCAGCGGCACAAGCAGCAGCGGCATTGGGATACAACGAGGAGAGCATGCAACATACTCGCAACAGCCACTCGTATCGCCACTTCTTCGACCCCTCGACAGGCCTTGTGCGTGGCAAGAAAACCACAGGTGAGTTCAATGAGCCATTCAACCCGTTCTTCTCGGCACACCGCGACGACGACTATTGCGAGGGCAACGCTTGGCAATACACATGGTTGGTGCCGCAGGATGTAGCCGGCATGGCAAACTGCTTCGGCGGAAAAGAAAAAATGCTTGCACAACTCGACTCATTGTTCAACCTGCCATCGGTGATAGAAGGCGACCCCTCGCCCGACATATCGGGTCTTATAGGACAATTTGCGCATGGCAACGAGCCTTCGCACCACATATTATATATGTACACCATGTTAGGAGAGCCCCACAAAGCCGCCGAGCGCATACGTGAAGTCCTTTGCACCCTATACGACGACAGCGTAGACGGCCTCTCGGGCAACGAGGATGTCGGCCAAATGTCGGCATGGTACATATTATCGGCATTAGGTTTCTACGAGGTTGAACCCGCAGGAGGACGTTATTGGTTTGGAACCCCATCGGTAGCAAATGCCGAATTGGAAGTCGAAGGCGGTGTATTCAAGATTGAAACAGAGAACATGACACCCGAAAATGTAGGGAAAAACATATACATACAAAGCGTAAAGCTAAATGGCGAAGAGTATAACCTTCCCTACATAAACCACAGCGATATAAAAGCCGGCAACAAGCTAACATTTACAATGGGAGACACCCCTGCAAAATGGTATGACAAAGATATAACCGACTAACCGCGTTTTTTCTTGACAAATGAACCCGACAATAAAACCATTGTCGGGTTCATTTGTTATGAATACATCACAAGAGAATGTAGGATGAAAAAAACGCTAATCATAATTATATTCACGTTCACACTGGGCAAAGCAAGCGCACAGTATAACGAATTCCTTTCGCAACCCCTCCCACATAGTTGGAGCAACGACAGCATTTTCGAGCAAACCACAGTAACCACACAATTATGGTGGTATAACTTTCACGACAAACAACTTATACGACTCATAGAGGCAGCCGCCGGAAATAACTATTCGGCACTATCGGCATTGGAGAATATTCGTATTGCCCGAGCCATGTGGCAAAAAGCAAAAGGCGCGTTACTGCCGACCGTGGACCTTAATGCAGGGTGGCAAAGAGAAAGGATAAGCGGCAACATCACCCCAGCGGCAGGCGCAGGAGAGTACGAAGGCTATTACAGCGCGACAATATCATCGAGTTGGCAAATAGACCTGTTCGGAGCAATATACATGCGAGCAAAAGCACAAAAAGAGCAGTTTCGTGCCAGCGAGGAAGAGTACCGCGGTGTAATGACCACATTATGTGCCAATGTAGCAAGAAACTACTTTGCATTGAAGCAAACTTTGGCACAAATAGATGTACTGAACGAAAACGCCGCATCGCAAAAAGAGATAATGCAATTGGTGGAGACACGCTATAACACAGGATTAGCGTCAAAATTAGACCTGTCACAAGCCACATCGGTTTATTATAGCACGCAAGCCACAATACCCTCGGTGGAGTCCAATGCCCAACAATATCGGCATGCGCTCGCCGTACTGCTTGGGATATATCCGCAGAATTTAAAAGATATCTTAAACGAGGATAGCGAACTGCCACACTACATACACCCCGTAGCAATAGGCAACCCCGAAGAATTACTACGCCGTCGTCCCGACATTCTAAAAGCCGAAAGAGAGATAGCAAGCAATGTCGCGCTGCTTGGCGCAAGCAAACGCGATTGGCTACCACAGATATTAATAAACAGCAATATAGGATTTAGCTCCAACCAAATAGATAATCTGGTAAAAAGACACAGTGCAGTGTGGCAGATATCACCCACACTACGTTGGAACATATTCAAAGGAGGCGAGGACCTTTACTCCACGATACAGGCAAAAGCAGTATTGCAACAGAGCATATTGGAATATAACAACACCGTTCTGACAGCCACGCAAGAGGTAGAAAACGCAATGGCAGCGTACAAAAGCAGCATAAAACAGATAGCAGCCCTACGTGCCACAGTGAACCAATATCGCGAAACGCTAAGCCTCTCATTGGAACTATACAGGCAGGGGCTTACCCAATTCCAGAATGTACTCGATGCCCAGCGTACATTACTGAACTATCAAAACTATTTGGTGCAGGCACAAGGAGCCTCGTTGCAGTCGCTCATACAGCTATACGAAGCCCTTGGCGAAGGATGGAAATAATTCAAATGAACCGATATGAAGAGTTTTATTTTGTATTTTACGATAGCTGCGCTTATTATCTCGTGCAATAAAGGCACAAACGAAAAAGCGAGCAACATGCCAATGCCCATTGAGGTGGCACAGCCTGTTGTAAAGGAGGTAACGCTGACACGCGAATACCCGGGCTATTTAGATGCCGACGCAGCAGTAGCTATAATGGGACGAGTAAACGGAACACTTGTGAGCAAGAATTTCAAGGCAGGCAGCCGAGTAAAAAAAGGCGATTTGCTATTTGTGATAGACCCCACGCTGTACAAGAACGAGGTTGTTCAGGCCGAAGCCGCACTAAGCACAGCGAAGGCCCAATTGCAATATGCCCGCGACAACTACGACAGGATGAAGGCCGCCTACAACAGCAACGCCGTCAGCAGCATAGAACTTGCACAGGCGCAAACAAATATGATAAGCAGCGAGGCTCAGGTGAGCAACGCACAAGCCGCACTAAGCACCGCCCGCACCAACCTTGATTATTGCTATATAAAAGCCCCTCACAACGGACTGATGACACTGTCGGAATACCCCACAGGCTCATATATAGCAGGAGTAAACAGCCCGGTACAATTAGGAACGCTATACAAAGACGACATCATGTATGCCTATTTTAACGTAACCGACAATCAATGGCTCAGACAGCAACAACGGAAAGGCGAAGTGGGCAAGGAGGAGTATATTACATTTGCATTAGGCGAGGACCGCTATTTCACCCGTCGAGCCAAGATGGACTATTTATCCCCCGACGTCATGTTAAGCACCGGAACCATGCGTGTACGTGCCGAACTTAAAAACGAAAATGGTTTTCTAAGACCGGGCAGCTATATAAGCGTCGTGCTGCCATACGAAAAGATATCGGATGCCATTCTGGTGAACGATGCCGCTATCGGCACCGACCAAGCAGGAAATTTCATATATGTAGCAACCCCCGATGACATAGTGGAATATCGTCACATAGTAACAGGAAGCATAGTTGACGATACAATGCGCATTATACAAAAAGGATTACAGCCCAACGAGCGATATGTAAACAAGGCCATAATGAAAGTACGCAACGGCATGAAGATATCGCCCTACACCCTACCCCTACAAAAAAGCCATACACCGCAATAAACAATATCAGAATATGAACTTTTCAAAATTCTTCATTCATCGTCCTATTTTTGCAACCGTAATATCCTTGCTGCTACTCATAGGGGGTATTGTATCGCTATATATGCTTCCAATAGACCAATACCCCGCAATAACACCGCCAACAGTACAGGTAAACGCCATATATCCGGGAGCCAACGCCGAGACAATAGCCCAAACAGTGGGAATACCCATTGAGCAACAGGTGAACGGAGTGGACAACATGATATATATGAGTTCAACATCATCGTCGTCGGGCACCTACCAATTGACAGTGACATTCGAGGTAGGAACCGACATCGACATGGCCACCGTACTTGTGCAAAACCGCGTTAACGTAGCACTGAATTCATTGCCAAGCGAGGTGACGCAGCAAGGGGTCACCGTACAAAAGCAATCGTCGAACATAGTGCTTTTCATAACCCTTACAGGCGACTCCTTATACACTCCATTGAACCTATCGAACTACGCACAATTACAATTGGTGGACCAACTGACGCGCACCCCCGGCGTTGGAGCGGTAAACGTCATGGGGGCCGGAAAATACTCCATGCGCATATGGCTCAACCCCGACGCAATGCGCATACGCGAAATAACACCTGCCGAGGTTTTTCAAGCTATCTCCAAGCAGAATATAGCGGTGTCGGCCGGCTATGTCGGACAAACCTTGGGCAAAGGAGCCGACAACGCATTCCAATATACGTTAAACACACAGGGACGACTGCAAAATGCCGAAGAATTTGCAAATATAGTATTGCGTAACGATGGCGTCAGGATGCTACGGCTGCGCGATGTAGCACGAATAGAAGTGGGCAGCGAGACGTATAGCTCGGCTTCGGCATTGGGTGGCAAGCCGACAGCCGCACTTGCAGTGTACCAAATGCCCGGTTCAAGTTCATTGGCCGTATCCAAGGCAGTAAAAGAGAGAATGGAAGAACTATCAAAAAGTTTTCCGCCATCGTTGGAATACCAAATTACATTGGACACCACCGATGTAGTGCGCAGTTCCATAGACGAGGTACTATACACATTTTTCGAAACCACATTGTTAGTCATAGTGGTCATATTCTTTTTCCTACAAAGCTGGCGTGCCACGCTCATACCCTGTATAACAATCCCGGTATCGTTAATAGGAACGTTGGCTGTTATGCAACTGTTAGGGTTCTCCATAAACACGCTCACCCTGTTTGGTTTGATATTGGCAATAGCCATAGTTGTGGACGATGCCATAATTGTTGTAGAAAACGTAACACGTATTATCGACGAGGAGGGGTTATCGCCGCAACAAGCCACCGAAAAGGCTATGGACGAGATAGCGGGCCCCATAATAGGCGTGGTACTTGTCATGATGGCTGTATTTATCCCAACTACCATGATTAGCGGAATATCGGGCCAGCTATACAAACAGTTTGCTCTCACCATTGCCGCTTCGACATTATTAAGCGGATTAAACTCGCTCACGCTCACGCCTGCCCTATGTGCCATCATGCTGCGTCCCACGGTAAAAGGCAAAAAGAGTTCATGGATTTTCGACAAATTCAATAATGCCTACTCGCGTACACAATCCATATATGACAAGAGTACAGGATGGCTATTGCGCAAGCCGTTCATAGCGGCGGTAAGTTTTCTCCTGCTCACTGTGGTCACTGTCATACTATTCACAAAGTGGCCCACCACGTTCATCCCCGAAGAGGACGACGGATATATTATAGTGTCGGCACAACTGCCTGCGGCAGCCTCGCTGTCGCGCACCGAAGCCGTCGCCCGAAAAATAGATAAAATACTATCCACATACCCCGAGGTAAAAACCAATATAAGCATCAGCGGTTTCAGCATCATGAACAACGGCGAACAAAGCAACGCGGCAAGTGTATTTGTGGTATTAAAGGATTGGAAGGAGCGACAAGGCACTGCACATAGCGCGTCGGCCATAGTAGAGCGTTTCAACAAGCAAGCCTACTTGGAAATCCCCGAGGCGGAGTGTTTCGCCATCATACCACCTGCCATACCCGGAATAGGCAACGTTGGCGGATTGCAACTGCAACTCGAAGACCGAAAAGCATTGGGCATACACGAAATGCAAAAAGCGGTAGCAACCATACTGCAAAACGAAAACCGCTATACAGCCATTGCAAGCATGACAAGCCCCTACCAAGCCAATGTACCACAATATTATATAAATATAAATCGCGATAAAGCCATAAGCATGGGAGTGGACATAGGCGACATCCTATCGACGCTCAGTTTCTACATGGGAGCAGTGTATGTAAACGATTTCAGCATGTTCGGACGTATCTGGCAGGTGAAGATGTCGGCAAGCGAAAGCAGTCAAAAAACAATAGAAGACGTTATGTCGCTCAGCGTTGCCAACAACAAGGGCGAAATGGTACCCTTCGGCAGTTTTATAAGCATCGAGGAGATACTTGGAACAGACCAAGTTGGACGCTACAACATGTATAACACCGCATCCATCACATGTAACCCCGCCAACGGATATAGTTCGGGCGAGCTGATGCAGGAGGTAGAAAACCTAATAGACAAGGAACTGAACGGGGAGTTCGGTTACGAATGGACAGGGGTTGCTTTTCAGGAGAAAAAAGCCGGTGACAGCACCGTTATAATATTGGTATTGGCGTTACTTGTGGCCTACCTTGTTTTGGCTGCACAGTACGAAAGCTGGACAAGCCCCATAGCGGCTGTGAGCGGAGTACCATTGGCGTTACTTGGAGCATTGCTTGGCTGCTGGATTATGAACATCCCGGTGAGCATATATACGCAAATAGGCATAATATTGCTCATAGCGTTAAGCGCCAAAAACGGAATATTGATAGTGGAATTTGCTCGTGATTTTCGTTCAAGCGGCAACGACATACGTCGCAGTGCTCAGGAAGCCGGGCACGTTCGTCTGCGTCCCATTCTCATGACCTCTTTTGCTTTTGTCTTGGGTGTAATGCCACTGCTTTTTGCACATGGAGCAGGCGCGGCGGCACGTTTGTCGCTGGGAACGGCAGTGGTATTTGGCATGCTTGTGAACACGGTTATTGCCACGCTATATATACCCAATTGGTATGAATGGATGCAAGGTATAGAGGAAAAATTATTGACACGTAGGAAAGTTTCGTGAAATAATATTACCTTTGCTTCAATATATCTCGCTCTCGGACAGGAGCGTCGGACAGGAGCGACAAACACAAATAAAACCACGACCATGAGAACTATTGCCATTCTATTGCTATTCATATCAACCATTACGTCTATTTCCGCGCAATCGGCAATAGACGAGACTGCCAAACGAGCATTAATTGTAGGACGTTCATTGCAACAAGAACAGGTGTACCTGCAATTCGACAACACAGCCTATTATCTGGGCGAGACCATGTGGTTCAAAGCCCACGTCACCTATGGCAGGAACGACCTTGCAAGCGAACTGAGCAAGGTTCTGTACGTGGAGCTTGTTGCCCCCGAGGGATATGTCGTGGAAAGCAAAAAATATAAACTCGACGATAACGGACGTTGCAACGGCGATTTCGATTTAATGCCATCGTTGCTATCGGGATATTACGAAGTCAGGGCCTACACCCGTTACATGCTCAATTGGGGCGACGATGCCATTTTCAGCCGCGTGTTCCCCGTTTTCGATAAGGTAAATGCCAATAACTGGGATTTTAAGAACATGCTCGACAGACAACGCATAAATTCCAAAGACACAAACGAGCCACGCCTGACATTCTACCCCGAAGGCGGACATCTTGTTGAGAACATAGAAAACTGTGTAGCCTATGAATATTTTGAGTCCGATGGCACATTTGGAAAAGACACCATAACAATATACGAGAACGATAGCCCCATAATAAAATCCCTACCCCGCCATTATGGGAAAGGGAAATTCCTGCTCACGCCAAAAAGCGGCAAAAAGTATCACGCAACAGTAATAACAAAAAACAATAAAGGCAAGAGCAAGCGTAGTGAATTTAAATTACCCGATATAAGCAGTCATGGAGTAGTCATCAGACTAACAGAAGAGAACAACGATATTCGCATAGACATCGGCAACCAATGCAGCGATAACAAAGAATTGGGATTTGCCATATTACACAAGGGTGCAATGGGCTATTACAAAAAATTCGACACAACAACAAAAAACACCCCGTTTGTAATAAACAAAAGCAGCCTGCCCGAAGGCGTTTGTCGTGCAGTGGTATTTGCCGACGACATTCCACTTGCCGAAAGACAATTTTTCGTTTATCACGACACACCGCAGAAAGGCAACCGCGAGACAGCCAAGCTGACAGTCAAAGCCAACAACTATGCACCGCACAATCTGTCGCCCGCAAGTAATCAGAAGATTACTGTAACCATAGAACGCGAGGACGGCGCACCGATAGAGCAAGATGCCGAGTTCAGCATAGCAGTGACAGACGCAGCCGGCAAACTATCGACATCGTGGGACTATAATATGTACACCTACCTGCTGCTGGGTTCCGAACTGAAAGGGTACATACCCAACGCATCGCAGTATTTCGACAAAAACAACAAGCACAGGCAAGAGCAGCTCGACCTTGTTATGCTCACCCACGGATGGACATCATACGATTGGGAACAACTTACAGAAAACACATTCACCGACATGCAGCCCATAGAAAAAGGCATCACCCTGAAAGGAACATTCTATCGGCTCAGTGCAGAAAACAGGATAGGCGCAAAGGGAACATTAAATAAACATCCCGAGCCATACAACCCCATACGATTTGATATTCAGAGCAACAACGACGATATTCAAATGTCGGTATTCCGCACCGATAGTTTAGGCCGTTTCATCATCGAAACCGACGATTTCTACGGGACACGCATAGCATCGCTATCGCCCGAAGCACATATTAAGTACAACAAGGATATACAGTACACATTCGTTCTCGACCGTTATTTTTCGCCCCAAGCCAAGAATATCCATTACTGGGAGCGCAATATAGGTATGCCTTGGCAGGAAGAGACAAAGTCAGGGAACGGAATAACAAAAACAAATCCGTTGGAATACCTTTTGGACAATGTCGAAGTGGTGTCAACAGAAAGAAAATGGAGCTATTACCGCCCCCCATTGAGCGAACTGCGCTTAGACTACTTAGAAGAATGGGAATATGCCAAGGATGTAACCTACATGCCGGGCAAAGGCAACCAGAACTTAGATGCAGACAGTACCGAGCAAGCAATATGGGAGGAGATAATGCTCGACAGCATTGCCAAAAAAGAGATGGAACTTGGCAGTAAAGACGAAATGCTCTATTTTAACGACATAATGTCGAAAATGGACAAGATAAGCCTCGGGGAACGCATGCCCGAGTATAACAACGTGATAACAGCCAACAATGTGCTACGCAGCATATTCCGTCGCTACAAACTGCCATGGTGCTACTGGGTTCATTCAATTGTAATAACCGACGAATACGCATCCGATGCTCCCGTGCACGAGAACAAAGAGTATCTGCACGGCAAAGAGCCCGAGCAAATGACAAATTTCAAGGAGATAATAATACGCAGCGACAAAAAGACGTTGCAGCAGTTTCAAAACACCGAAGGATTTTGGAGAGGGAAGAACAGCGCCTATAAAAATAAATTTCCTTTGGAAGTCTTCTATGATGGTTTCCTTACACCAACAAGCATATTTCCACGCCGCGAGGAGACAGCCGATGAAACCATACACGCATCGGACAACATACTTTTCGAAATGAGGAAATCGGTACAAACAGGCAAAATATCCAGCCAAGCGAAGCATCCCAACCATGTAGCCTGTTTCGTGCCACATCGTCAAGATAGCGAAAAGGCAGGCATCGTACCCCTGTTCACAAATGCACATAGCGCAACACGATACACCTCGCTGAAAGGATATTCACAAAGCAAAAGTTTCTATTCGCCCGATTACAGCAGCATGCAACCCGAGGCAAACAACGATTATCGACGTACACTGCTATGGATGCCCACCGTAAAAGCCAAAGAGGGCAAGATAACAGTCAAACTATACAACAGCAGCCACTGCGAAAAATTGGAGATAGAAGTAAACGGCCACCATGGCAACACATATTTCAGCAACGACGACATAACGACAACCCGTACAATAAACAGTGCGTCGCAACAAAACACAAAGGAGAGTAACACGCACAACAAAGCACACACTGCCAACACCGACTCTGTGGCACTTGCACAGTATGCCGAAGAGTATGCCATAGGCGTTGCCTACTACAAAATGAAGAAATATACACAAGCCGTAAAGATTTTTGCCGAGCTGAACCAATATAATTATGCTCCGGCAATACGTAGCATCGGCATATGCTACCGCGAAGGCCACGGATTGCAAAAAAACACAGAACTATCGACCAAATTCCTGCTACAAGCAGCCCGGCTTGGCGACATCGAGTCGATGTACGACATAGCCCTCGCATACCAAGAGGGTGTGGGAACGCAGCAAGACAACAGCAAGGCTATACAATGGTTAAAAGAATCGGCCAAACAGAACGATGCACGCGCACAAGCCCTGCTTGGCCACTACTATACCATTGGTCACTTAGTGGAAAAAGACTCCGTTCGGGGCATTGAGCTTTTGCAGTCGGCGGCACACAAAAACAATGCCGACGGACTATATTATTATGGTATGTGCATGCTTACAAATGAAACAGAAACAGATAGCGCAAATACACCCACACACATAACATATATTCAAAAAGCAGCCGACATGCAACACATCGACGCCATGCTATATTTAATGAAATATAACAAGCAGCATTCCAATTACCAAGAACTTTATAATTGGGCAAAAAAACTGCACCAACTGGGGAACAAGGAGGGAACACGACACCTTGCCGAATGTTATATGTATGGTATGGGTGTGAAACGAGACAAAACGCTTGCCAATGACCTGTTGCGCGAGTATAACAACTGATGGTTAGCCACCATCGGCTACGCAAATTCGCTCAGTTCAAGCCAGCGCATTGTCTTTTCGTCTATGAGCGATATTACTTGCGATATTCTGACCGATTTCTCCATCAACGTATCATTGTCGAGCGTTCCGCTGCTCAACAGTTCCTCTATCTGCGTCTTTTCCTCTTCGAGCGCAGCTATTTCGGACTCCAAGGAGGCATATTCGCGTTGTTCATTAAACGATAATTTGCGTTTAGCCTCGTTGCGACGGTTGTTTTTCTCGGGCGTTGTCTTGGTGTTTTTTGTCTCCACTGTTTTTTGAGCCGTTTTTTCCTCCTCGCACCAATCGCGATAATCGGTGTAGTTGCCGGGGAAATCCTTTATGTCGCCCTCGCCCTTGAAAACAAAAATATGGTCCACCACCCTATCCATGAAATACCTGTCGTGGCTCACCACTATGACACATCCTTTGAAACCACATAGATACTCTTCGAGTATCTGCAATGTGTCTATATCGAGGTCGTTGGTAGGCTCGTCGAGTACCAGAAAATTGGGATTTCTCATGAGTACGGTACACAGATAAAGACGTCTTTTCTCGCCACCGCTTAGCTTGTACACATAGTCATACTGCTTTTCGGGTGCAAATAGAAAATGTTGCAGGAACTGCGAAGCGGTGAGCATGCGTCCACCCATGGGGATTACCTCGGCAATGGCTTTAACAGCATCTATCACCTTCATCTGTTCGTTGAATACCATTCCTTCCTGACTATAATAGCCCCATACAACCGTCTCGCCTATTTCTATATTGCCGTTGTCGGGAGCCACCTTGCCCAATAGCATTTTTATGAATGTCGATTTCCCGGTGCCGTTATCGCCCACTATACCCAATTTTTCGTAGCGCGAGAATGTGTAGTAGAAATCCTTTGTTATAGTCTTTTTATCGAAGGCCTTGCTCACTGCCTTCATAACAAAAATCTTGTTTCCGATGTATTGAGATTTCACATCGAGCGACACGCTTGAATCGTCGCGCATGGCGGCTGCTTTTTCTTGCAATTTATAAAAAGCATCTATACGGTATTTTGCCTTATGCGCACGTGCTTGCGGCTGACGTCGCATCCATTCCAACTCGGTTCGCAGCAAATTACGTGCCCGTGCAGTCTCGGCAGCCATGTTTTGCAAACGCTCCTCCCGACGTTGCAGGAAATAGCTGTAATTGCCTTTATAGCGATATATACGATTATTGTCAATCTCAATTATATCGTTACATACGCGGTCGAGGAAATAGCGGTCGTGGGTGACCATGAGCAAACTGCCTGTATAACGGGCCAGATACTCCTCTAACCACTCCACCATGGACATATCAAGATGGTTGGTAGGTTCGTCAAGTATCATCATGTCGGGTTCTTCTATAAGCACCGCGGCAAGGGCTATACGTTTTTTCTGTCCGCCGGAAAGTTCTGCAACCTGTTGTTCGAAATTTTTTATTTTGAGTTTATCGAGCACCTGCTTTGCTCGGTTTTCGTAGTCCCAAGCATCCAAGCGGTCCATATCCTCCATTATATGTTGCATTTCATCGGTGTCTGCACCATGGAGCATTATTTTTTCGTATTTTGCTATTACAGCCGATTTCTCGCTGTTCCTTTTCAGGCAAGCCTCTATCACCGTAAGCCCATCGGGAAATTCCGGCTCCTGTTCAAGATATCCCAAACGCAAACCATTGCGAAACGTTATTTTACCATTGTCGGGGGTATCCTCGCCTGCTATAATTTTCAGTAGAGTACTCTTGCCCCGTCCGTTGCGGGCTATGAGCCCCGAGCGTTGTCGTTCTTCGAGAACAAATGAAATATCGGCAAATAAGATTGTATCGCCAAAACTCTTTGATATTCCATCGACCTGCAAATCTATCATATATTCGTATCGTTGATATAAACGCACGAAAATAGTAAAAACGAGCGATATACACAACGCTTGCTTTGGAATTTCAAAGCAGGTGCGGCCTGCAGGCCGCACCATGCCTGCAATTCCATTATACCGATATTTTCATTGGTTCTTAGAAACTGTTTTAATTTATATCGCCAAGGCGAAACAAGCTGTTAGCATAAGGAAATGATTTTTAGGAATTTAAACAGTTTTTTACTCCCACGCAAGAGCACTTGCACCCAATATGGCTGCATCGGAATCCTTTAATTGCGAAATAAGTATCTGTACTTTGCCCTTGTAGGTGTGCAGAACGTTTTTATCCACCGATTTTTTTATGGGTTCGAGCAATAAATCGCCGGCACGTGTCAACCCGCCAAAAAGGATTATAGCCTGCGGACTGGAAAAAGCAATGAAATCGGCAATGGCCTCGCCCAGCATATTACCGGTGAAATTAAAAATCTCCAATGCCGTTTTGTCGCCATTCATTGCGGCATTATAGACATCGCGTGCTGTTATGTTTTTTATATTGCTCAACAACCCGGGTTCGTTCATCTGTTCTATTATCTCCTTGGCAGTGCGTGCCACACCCGTAGCCGAGCAATATGCTTCGAGACAGCCACGTCTTCCACAACCGCAAAGACGTCCGTTATCGCCACGCACCATGGTGACATGACCCAGCTCGCCGGCAAAGCCATCGTTGCCATATACCACCTGTCCGTTAATGACTATACCACTGCCGACACCTGTTCCCAGCGTTATGACTATGAAATTTTTCATGCCCTTTGCTGTGCCGTATGTCATTTCGCCTATTGCCGCCGCATTGGCATCGTTAGTGACATAGACAGGTATGTTGCACCGTTTCGACAGCATATCGGCCAAAGGCAGCACCCCTTTCCACGGCAAGTTAAAAGCATGTTCTATATTGCCGGTGTAATAATTGCTATCGGGTGCGCCTACTCCTATGCCTCGAACCTTTCCATGACTGTCGGTAGCGGTTAAAAGACGTTCTATAACTTCGCTCATCGCATCGACAAAACCATCGAACGTAGAATAAGCAGTGGTTGCTATGCCCTCGTCGCGTGCCAATATCTCGCCACGTGCATCCACAAGCCCTATCTTGGTGCCTGTACCTCCGATGTCAATCCCTATAACCAGATTTTTATCTACATTTGTTACCATAGTGCAGTTATTTTTATTATAAACCATACTTTGTAAACAAACGAAAAGGGGGAAAGATTTGCCGGTAATGGTTTTTTATGAATACAAATATGAGGCTGTGTCAAAATGTAAATTTTGGCTCAGCCTCATAAGGTTTGTAAAAATCGCGAGATACAATACGCTGATATTTAGGGCAAAAGGAGTGTCATGGGTATATTACCGAGCACTTATATTGAAAACGGCATAGCGGCTTGTCAATTTTGAAACACCACCATGCAGTTCGTTTTTGCCGATTTATCTGTTTCTTGGCGGTCTGTTCTTGGTATGTTGTTTACGCCATCGCTCCTGTTGCGCTTTCTCGAATTCAAGATATTTGCTATACTGCTCGGGGGATAAAATTTGTTTCATGCTCTCGTTCCTTTTCTGTCGGCGCTCCTCGGCTATTTTGCGCCGTTGCTCAAATCGCTCCCTCGATTGCGGCCTGCGCTCCACGCGTTTACCCATGGACCTGTTTTTTTCAGCATTGGCTCTTACCACATTCATGCTATCCCTGAACGCCGAGATATCGGCAAGATTCATGATATAGACAAGCTGATATTGAACACTATCCAACGAAATAGCGCGACTCATGGCGTTTGTTTGCTGCTTAGCCAGCTCCTCGGCCGACAGTTCGCTCATTCTGCCTCTTGCAACCTTGTCTTTGTCATCGGTCTGCGAATAAACCGAACCGCTGCAAAACAACATCACCAACACAAAAAATAATGTTCTGTCCATAATTCATACTGCTTTTTATAGACTACGGTTTCCTCTCGGAAACCGTAGAAACCAAACATTGGAAAAATAACAAGTAAGACAATTATAAAACTCGTCTCGCATATATGACTGCCGATATATTAAAAAGTAAAATCGAACAGACAATTTTTAACATTTTTTCACTATCGAGAAACGCTTTGAATTAATCCATCGACCATTCTTATTGTGCGGTCGGTGATTTTGGCAAGTTCCTCGTCGTGCGTAACAATAATAAACGTCTGATTGAATTTATCGCGCAGTTCGAAGAACAGACGATGTAATTCCTGCTTATTGCAGCTGTCCAAGCTACCCGACGGCTCGTCGGCAAGAACAACATCGGGACGGTTAATGAGGGCGCGAGCCACAGCCACACGCTGATTCTCGCCGCCCGACATTTCGGAGGGGCGATGGTTGGCACGCTCTTCGAGGCCCATCATTTTCAGAAGTTCTGTTGCATGAGCAACAGCCGTGCTATGTTTTTCCCCTGCAATGAGCGCAGGGAATATTATATTCTCCAATGCCGTAAACTCGGGGAGCAGCTGGTGGAACTGAAAAACAAACCCTATATGCTTGTTACGAAATTTTGCAAGCCGCGCAGAATTCATGGCAGAAACCTCCACGCCGTCGAAGCATATAGAACCGCTGTCGGGCTTGTCGAGCGTGCCTATCAGCTGCAACAAAGTCGTCTTGCCGGCTCCACTCGGGCCCACAATGCTCACAATTTCGCCCTTAGATACTTGTAAATCAATACCCCTGAGCACCTGCAAGCTACCGAAACTTTTTGTCAGATTTTGTACTTTTATCATATATCATTTATTACATACTCGGCAAGATAGCAACCGAACACTGCTGTAAAATATCCTATGGAGCCTATCAACGGCTTACCACCCTGCGGATTGGGATGTATAGCCGATTTCATTGGCGGCTCGCAGCTGTAAACCACCGGAAGGTCATACACCCCCCTATATTCGCGCAACAAACGACGCATATTCTTTGCAAGCGTACATTGCTTGCTGCTCCACAAGCTACCCGTTTCTATTTGGGCCAAGGATTTTTTTGCTCCTGCGCCCATGCTCGAAACAATTTTTATTCCGCGTTCCCAACAGGCTACGATAAGTGCCACTTTCGAATTGACAGTGTCGATAGCATCTATCACATAGTCGTATTTTTGTTCTTCGAGCAGCTGCGGGATATTGCTTTCGTCAATGAACATATTCTTGACGGTCACCCGAACCCGAGGATTAACAGCGTGCATCCTGTCGGCAACAACAGAGCATTTCGGCAAGCCCACAGTAGTATGCAATGCCGGCATCTGACGGTTTATATTGGTGACATCGACAACATCGGCATCGACTATGGTAAATGCGCCGACACCGCTGCGACAGAGCATTTCGGCAGCCCATGAGCCCACGCCTCCAAGCCCCACAACGAGTACATTTGCGTTGCTCAGACGCTGCGATTTGTCGCCGCCCAAAAGCATATTATTCCTATGCAACCAGTTACTATTCATTGTGTGAATATTTTATGACAAAGATAGTGAATGCAGTGGAATAAAAAGGAAAAATTTTTCCTTTTTATTCCACTGCATTCACTAATTGTTTATAACAATGAAAATATAATAGTTACTTAAATTTCTAAAAAATTTTCTTATATCACATTGCAATCATTTATATTTCATATTTGCACAATCCCAGTAGTATCCCCCAAAGACCAGCGTAACATTATAAAATTCGTACGCCTCAATTATTTATGATGCATTAAAAACTATTTAAAATGACAAGCTAATGACACATCCGTTTTTAATGAACAAGAGTTATTAATAATCAATAGGATACAATTTTTAGTTAACTAAAAATTACTCTAATTTAAATATAGCTGGCCGATAATTAACAAATGAATAAAAAAGAGGCACTTCATTTATTTATTGTTAACTCTTCTAATAACTTTTCCTTTTATATTTTTTATGATACCTTTTACTAATTCTCCTTTTTCAAACGTACCTTCATATGTTTCCAATAGGCCTATCAATTTACCTTCTCCATGCGGATAGCCGTTTAATACTTCTCCTTCATATTCTTTGCTGCGTCCAAATTCTATAAGGTTACTGTTTTTATGGGCTTTACAAGTTCCTTTTATAAGTTTTCCGCCTTTGAATGTCCCCTCGTATATGCTACCGCACGATTGTGTTATTTTACCTTCAACAAAATAATCATTCTTGAATATTCCTTCGAGCAAGATAATATCTTTATCATTTTCACAGTAGAATGTCATACCCTCACAATATATACAGTGAGTGCTTATTGCTTCTACTATAAGTTTTCCTCTACCATTTTTCTTGGTATTAATAAATTCACCTTCGTATAGTTGCTTGTATGTTCCATTCGATTCATAAAGTTCAACTCCTTCGCCAAATAACTCGCTGTATGCATAGTGCCCTTTGCGTTTATAACTATATTTTCTTTTATTATTATGATATTGGTATTCTCCGTCACCGGTGTACCATCCATTAATGTTGTCACCAATAAATATCACTTTGCTGCTGTCTATTAAATTTAAACTGTTATATATTCCCCTGCACAAGAAACCACCGTTTTTACCATATTTAATATCTTTAAATGTACCTTTTCTTATAACTTCGTTATTTGTTTTTGTTTCTATAATTGTTCCTTCGGCCAATCTTCCATGCTTGAACACACCTGTGCTTTCCATGTCGTCATCATAACGTATTCCATTGCCATGCAATTCGTCATCAACAAACATACCAATTTCTGTTACTCCGAATTTTCTTTCGTACCCAAAACCCATAGCTTGCTCCATATCATCCTCATCGGTGTATGTAGGTGGAGCATTTATAACACCTTCGGTGGGTTTGGCAATACTTTGTATTTTCATCTTTTTTCCATTAGCCCACATCTCGAGCAATGAATCACCGTTTAATTGATACACCGTAATACAACCGTGCATTTTGCCTTCGACGAAATTTCCAACATATTTCACTCCTTTTTTGTCGATGTGTGTGCCTTGTCCGTGTGGTTTTCCATTGAGAACAGCTCCGGTGTATGTTCCTTTTTTAAATTCAATTGTTTGTATATCGGCAATGGGTTCAAAAGGCATAATATTCATTCTCTTTCTTTCAGCAATGTATGTTTTATAATAGTCTTCTGTGATATTCTTAAGGTTTGTTTTGAATATCTCTTCTGTTTCAACCGTTGCAATTCTGTTATTTACATACATATTCAATACATTGTGTATTTTTATGTCAGTAAACTTTTGACCTATGGAAGTTTCATAGAATTTAACAAGGTATTGCATTTCTTCTTTTGTCAAATATTTATAGAATGTATTACAGCTTGTACTTGAATATAATATTTGCGCTTCCTTAAGAACCTTTGTACGGCTTATTTCCAAATTTCTTCTTTCAAATGCTTTTGCAATATATCTTGTTAAAATATTTGCAATAGCATCTTTGTTCTGTTTTTCATAATATCTATTAAACAGTTCAACAAACTCTTTATCTTTTATTTTAAAGTCCTTTTTGCTTACTTGTGTTCCCGCAAAAGCCGATTGAATAATTTCTGTAAAAAGACCAGTATCGTCTGTGCGCGTCATTTCGCTTTTTAATTCTTGCATACGAACATTATACATTGCAGATGCAATAAGGTTTGGCATATATTCCTCTTGAATATCGTATGAGACTATACATTTGTAAACATAACTTTTTACAAACTCATTCAACGTTTTAAGTTCTTCAACACTGTTATTATAATAAATATCTTTAAGGAGTGCTACAAGAGTATCTTTTTGCGTTTTGTAAAGAGCTATTTCCGTAGCAAGGATATTTGGTGTATGGTACATATCCTTGATTTCTAATGTGGTTCCTATCAAATTTACCCATTTGCCATTCATTATGTTAGTGGCAATGGAGTCTGTCATGACATCCTTACTTGTTTGTGCATTGACAAGCATTGTTGTACATAATAATAATAAAAGTATTTTTTGCTTCATTTTAAAATAATTATTAGTCATTAGTGTCCCATAAAAATTAGAGACTGGTTAAAAATTAAATAAAACAGGCTCATTAAATCCTATAAGTTCTTTGTAATTTTGAAATTAAGTTTTGCCGAAGAGCTTTTTCAAGAATGTTTTGTCTGTTAGCGAAATGCTCAAAATAAGCAAGATTTCATAAATATTTCTGCCAAGTTGCATATCGTGTTTGAAGATTGTATTTTAATAAGACAACAGTGCTGTTTCTTAATAAATTAATATCTTTTTGCTACTACCACAATATGATATTACATAAACACCGGGCCTAAGATGTAAAGTTGTAGATGCTCCATAACATAATAATTGTGAACATATTTGTACTCCGCATTCATTGTGTATTGCAATATCAACATCAAAGTTTCCTTTATTATATATTGTTAATCCTTTTTTAATATGTTTAAGTTCTATATCTTTATATCTTATTTTTTCTATGTCTGTTGCATCTTTATTTCGTACAAAACTATATCCGCCTACACAAACAGAGTCTTTCTGAACTTCCATTGAAATATAAGCTTTTTCTCTTGTGTAATATTCAGGTTTTATTATATCGTAATAATTTACAAAAGATAAAATTTTATTTTCTGAATTTTTCAAACCCAAACATAATTTATAGTTTCCTTCTTTTAAGTTACAAGGTATTGTTATTTTAAAATCAAAAGGTTTAGATGATATTTCATACGAATTTAAGGTCTCTACAAAAACAGAACTTTCAAGTATGGCAACTGCATTGTCGTCTTGGGAGATGATAAATGCGTTTAGACTACCTGTAAATGTTTCTTCTGTTAAATTAATAATTTCGTAAGCTCGCAAAATGAAGTCAGTTTCATTCCCGCTAAATGGAATGATTTCTAATTCAGATGTTCCCAACTCATAAGGCATGGATATTTCCCCTAAACTATTTTCTATTGTTATTTGAGGATATGAAGATGAATAGACTTTCTGTTCGTTCTCGAATTCGTAACATTTTGAGCGTAATTCTACAAGATATGTAGCATCAGCAATACCATTCGGTATATTTGCCGATATACTTAATTTGTTTACCCCGTATATGTATTCAAGTTTTTCAATATTCACTGAACCTATAAATATTTCTTCATTGTTATCGGATATAAGATAAGCTTTAATTTCTCCATTAAATGTATTTAATGACATGTTGTATATTTCCGGTATTGATATCTTCACATTACACCCCGATGGAACTAATGTTGATGAAACATTATATCCGTTTGCGAAGAATATATTTCTGTTTTGGTCAATATTATCTTCGGGCTTAACCCCCAACAACATTTGGTGTACACCGGTAAAACCACTTTCGCTGTAAGATATTCCATTTGAAACAGGACACATATCCGATAGTAGATAATAACCATCGCAGAAACCTTCCCAACCCCAATTAATATGATAATAAGGAAAATTTTCATTATCTAAAATTTTATATCCATCAATAACAAATGAGTGTCCTCCATCAACACTGCTCGTTCCACCATAGTTTACAGGTCTGTTCTCGTTAAGTTCATTTAAAAGTAAGTTATGCCAATTTTCGTCATCACAAAAATCTCTTATTGCGAAAAACGCATCTTTGTCATATTTGAAATTATTTATATAAGCTCCCAATAGCATATATTGTTTCGCCCCACTTGCCCCCGTTGCATAATCCATGTTAACTGATGCACCGCAACTAAACATAAGGTCTGCAACAGCGTCGGCATTTTTTTGAGAATAATCATTAGTATAATTATCCAACATGAGTTCCCATTCTATGGGGTAATTATTTAAATTTCTTGTAACATTTATCCCAAGGGAAGATGTACTATATGATATATATCCATTACCACATCTAGGGTATTTATGGTAATACATGACTTGTGCCATTCCAGTTGCAACACATCCTGTAAGACAATTTTGTTTAATATACGTAGGACATTTAGAGTTAAAAGGCTCACTTTGCCCCCACATTGTATTACCCAGTAGTGGTTCAACTTCTTTTTTTGCTAAATCAATCTTGATTTTTTCTTTGTTATCGCTATTATTATTACCGTAACTTTTAAGCCAAGATTTTACATTAGATGGAATATTTTCGACATTAAATCTTGAGTTATCGGAATAACCGAGTATTTTGGGGTGTATGGTATCATTTAATATTATGGCAAATCCATGTTTGTTGTTTTTGTCGGAAACTTCGTATATGTAAAAGAAATCAATCCTATCGTCCTTCTTTGATCCCTTAGTAAAGATATCAGAAGCACATGTAATCTTTGTTGTTTCAAGCTGTGAAACTTCGCTATCGAATCTCTTTCCCATAAATGAATGTACTACATTATTAAGTTTTTTTATGGAATTATCCTGTGCCGAGATAGATAGCACAAACAAGCTGCATAATAGAAATGCAGCTTGTTTCTTATATAATAAATTTAAATACATGATTGATAATTTTCTTATTTCAATTCAATAACTTTAATACTATTTTTTAAAGTATTATATTCAGTTTTTGACATCTTTATATTTTCGAATTGTTCCTTTTGTTTATTGTTGTTCAACACCGAATTGTAATAATTGTCGGTTGTTTTATAATTCCAACTAATGTTGCTAGAAAACTCACCTTTGTCATTTACGCCCCATGTCCATATTGTAAAATCGCTTGCATCTTGTGAACGTGAAATAGAGAAAGCTCCATCATTTGTATGGTAATCAATTTCCCCTTCTTCTATTAATTCTCTAGTTAGTTGTGCCAAGATGATATCAAACCCCGACGAAGCATAATATGCAGGTATGTAAGATTCCAAGCTAACCATGTAATAACGTGCACATTTGCTGTATTTCTGTACATTAAATTTCCATAATGCTGATGTGTAATTTACATATGTAATGATTGCATCACTTGAAATTGTACTAGCCTTGGTTGTATAATATTTTTTTGTCATTGGACCATACTTTCGCATACCATCTACAATTGTATAGGGTATGATACATAGAAGACAATCCGTTTCAGGTTCTATATTGCCATAAGCAAAATCTTCTGCTTCATCTTTGGACGTAGGTTCCACGCTTGTAATAATATGGTTATACAATTCTTCATCTGTATATTCATTCTCGATACTTTTATCGAAACATACATCAAAAAGACCTGCTACATTGTCAGAGAACACATATTCTCCATAAAAACCTTGGCTCATTATAAGTTCGTTTTTTATGTTTACTGTGCAATTTGCATATAAAGGCTCTTGAACAAGCAACACCGTTGCTGTTTTACCGCTAGCCGAAATAACCAAATCAGAACTTCTTTCCACACCAGAAGCATTTCTTGTCTTGGTTGTTACATTGATTACTGCATCACCATTACCTGATTTTGAACTTATGTTTATCCAATCAGGACAGGTTATACTCCACTCCGAATTTGAGATGATTTTGAATTCATTGCTTGCATCGGCATTAGATGAAAAATAAAGCGATGTCTTATCTGTTGACAATGTAACAGTCTCACCACCATCATCGGACGAACATGAAGTGAAAGGAATAGAGATTAAACTCACTAAAAGAACCCATAGAAGGTTTTTGTTTTTTTTCATAAATTTTAAATTTTGTGTATGGCCGAATCCCCAAAACCAAACGTTTTTTATTAAATAATTTATACCATACACAAAAAAGCGTGGAGATCTGACCATGTCACTCGTTCCACAGCTTGAGGCTCTCGCATTGCCCGATGTAGTAAAACGAGCAACGCAGAAACCCACGCCGATGATATAACGACACCACACCAAAAATATTAACTGCTGATTAATACATTTGGTTCATATCTATATAAACATCCCATGAGCATCTATCGTTGCTTTTTTTGACTACATCTGGAAATTTGCGAGATTTCAAGCTGTCAAAAACAAAAGCATGATAAACGCTTTTAAATATACAGTGATATATTGCACCCACCACAACCACAATTCTGAATATCTTAATATTCAGAATACTGCATCGGCGTAGATTTCATGCAACAATATTCAGGACAAAATTACACATTATTTTTTAAATAAACTTCTTAGATTTCACAAAATCTATATAAAATTGTATTTTCACAATTTCAAACATATTCATTATGATATAATATATTACAAACAAAGCGTTTTTGAAATATTTTCTATACCTTTGCACACGAATTACAAAATAATGCCACAAGAATTTTTTAACGTGACATAAAGGAATCTATATATTTTATTAAAAAATGAAAATAGCAATTGTAGGAGTAAGCGGAGCCGTAGGTCAGGAATTCCTCCGCGTTCTCGACGAGAGAAACTTTCCATTCGACGAGCTTGTACTTTTCGGCTCGGCTCGCAGTGCAGGGCAGGTGTATAATTTCCGCGGAACCGATTACACTGTAAAGGAGCTACAACACAATGACGATTTCAAGGGTGTTGACTATGCCTTTGTGTCGGCAGGTGGCAGTGTCTCATTGGAATATGCCGAAACCATCACAAAGCATGGTGCCATCATGATAGATAATTCCAGCGCATTCCGCATGGACAGCGATGTGCCCCTTGTTGTACCCGAGGTAAACCCCACCGATGCATATAACACTCCCAGAAACATCATAGCCAACCCCAACTGCACCACCATACAGATGGTAGTTGCCTTGAAAGCCATAGAGAACATGTCGCACATAAAACGTGTACACGCATCCACCTATCAGGCAGCAAGCGGAGCAGGAGCATCGGCTATGGCCGAACTTTACGAGCAATATCGTCAAGTGCTTGCAGGCGAGGAGCCCACTGTGGAAAAATTCGCATACCAATTGGCGTTTAACGTAATACCACAGATAGACGTATTCACCGACAACGGCTACACCAAGGAGGAAATGAAAATGTTCAACGAGACACGTAAGATAATGCACTCCGACATAGCAGTTAGTGCCACCTGTGTACGTGTACCGGCATTGCGTTCGCACTCGCAATCGCTATGGATTGAGACCGAAGAGCCGCTAAGCGTGGAACAAGTACGCGACGCCATTGCCAACGGCGAGGGATTGGTGCTTATGGACAACCCCGAGAAAAAAGAGTACCCCATGCCTTTGTTCCTTGCAGGCAAAGACCCCGTATATGCAGGCCGCATACGCAAGGATTTGACAAACCCCAACGGCATCACCATGTGGATTGTGGGCGACCAGATTAAAAAAGGCGCAGCCCTTAACGCAGTGCAAATAGCAGAATATCTTATAAAGAACCCTAAATAGGAACAAAGCAAACCATTATAAAACAGAGCCGAACAGCGATGCTGTTCGGCTCTGTTTTATAATGATGGCAACGACTGCAAGAGTATGTCGTTGCACGCGATGGTTTTGTAGTTTCAGTGTCTATGCTACTCCGATAATCGGTATTTACCCTCGTCTTTGTCTTCGAGCATGCTTAAATAGGACTGATAACGCGACAGCGCTATCATACCATGCTCCAATGCGGCAAGCACAGCGCAACCCGGCTCATGGGTATGTGTGCAGTTGCCATATTTACATTGGCCCGACAAGGCAAAAAACTCCACGAAATAGTGTGCAATCTCGTCGTGGTCCATGTCGTAGGAGCCAAAGCCTTTTACTCCCGGGGTATCTACAAGATAGGTATCGGGCATTATACAGAACATCTCGGAATATGTAGTTGTGTGCATGCCGGTGTCGTGCATACGTGATATTTCACCAACCTTCGCCGCCACCGAGGGTGCAACAGCGTTCAGAAGGCTCGACTTGCCCACGCCCGAGTTCCCCGCCAGCAACACCACCTTGCCACGCATGCTGTCCATCAGCTGCGATATGCCCTCGCCCGTTGCTGCCGAGCATCGGAGGCAGTCGTAACCAATGCTATTGTAGAGCGCGACCAAATAATCGAGCTCCTCGCTCTGCGCATCGGAGTATAAATCGGTTTTGTTAAAAACAAGAACCACCGGCACCCGATAGGCCTCGGCAGAAGCCAAGAAACGGTCGATGAAGGTAGTGGAAGTCACCGGATGGCTTATTGTGACAACCAAAAAGCACAAGTCGATATTAGCCGCTAAAATATGCGACTGTTTTGACAAATTCGAAGCCTTACGCACAATATAGTTTCTGCGAGGCAATATGTCGGTGATATATGCAGTGCCATCGTCGCGTTGCATAATTTGCACAGCATCGCCAACAGCCACCGGATTGGTACTTTTTATCCCTTTCAGACGAAAATTACCCTTCACACGACATTCGACAATGCTGCCATCGTCAAGACGCACCACATATACGCTCCCGGCGTTTTTTATTACCGTACCTTGTGCCACAGCGATAGCCCCTTACACAGTCATTATCTCCTTCTCCTTGGCTGCAAAAATTTCCTCGGCCTTCTTTATATATTTGTCGTGTATTTTCTGCAATTTATCCTCGCCGTCTTTCGACATATCCTCGGGCATGCCATCCTTTACTGCTTTTTTAAGAGCATCTATACAGTCACGACGAGCATTGCGAACACTTATCTTTGCTGTTTCGAGTTCGCGTGCGCACTGTTTCACCAATTGTTCGCGACGCTCCCCTGTCAATGGTGGGATAGCCACTATTATAACCTCGCCGTTGTTGGCAGGCATTATACCCACGGGCGAGTCTATTATAGCCTTCTCGATGGCACTGAACATACTCTTGTCCCAAGGCTTTATGGAAATTGTTCTTAAATCGGGGGTGGTAATTGTAGCCACATTGTTCAAAGGAACCTCGGAACCGTATGAACTCACACGCACACAATCGAGCAAATGAGGATTTGCTTTTCCGGCACGAATATGCGAATACTCCTCTTCCAAATGCATGATGGCAAGCTCCATCATCTCCTCGGCCTCACCGAGACAAACTTTTACATCTAACATAATATTTTTTATTTATCGTTAATTCAACTGCTGCTTGGTGCATTGCAAAACCAAACATTTTCACCAAAATAGCTACAAACGAGCAAGATATACGAAACTTGGTTCGATATTTCAAAGCGAGTGCAGACTATTTTCGCCGTTTACCGCAAAGATATAAAGAAACGAGCGAAAAATATGAAGTTTACTTCAATATTTTTTACAGCGAGTGCACTACTATCTTCGATGTTTACATCAAAGATATAAAGAAACGAGCGAAAAATATGAAGTTTACTTCAATATTTT